>JAOBWF010000141.1 GCA_025463215.1 Acidobacteriota bacterium
CGCCAAGGAGAACCTCATCCGCACGCCCGCACCGGCCTGGCGCGAAGGTGAATATACCGAGCGCGGCAAGTGGATGGACGGCTGGGAGACGAGACGCCGGCGCGATCTCGGTCCGGACGCGCACGACTGGTGCGTCGTCCGGCTCGGCGCGCGCGGCATCGCGCGCGGCGTCGACGTCCACACCGCGTTCTTCACCGGCAACTATCCCGAGTCGTGCGCGATCGATGTCTGCGACCTGCCGGGCATCCCCGATGCCGCCGCGGTGGGGCAGGCGCCATGGCGGGAGCTGCTGCCGCGCACCGCGCTCAAGGGGGACGCGCACAACCTGATCGCGATCGACGGGGCGCCGCCGGCGACACATCTCAGACTGCGCATCTATCCCGACGGCGGCGTGGCGCGGCTGCGCGTCCATGGCGACGTCGTCGCCGACTGGACCCGGCTGCGCCGGCAGGGGGACGTCGACCTCGCCGCGGTCGAGCATGGGGGCAGCGTGGTCGCGTGCAGCGACATGTTCTACGGGTCGCGCCACAACCTGATCATGCCTGGCGATGCGACGCACATGGGGGACGGCTGGGAAACCAAACGGCGCCGCGGCCCCGGACACGACTGGACGATCGTCCGTCTCGGCGCCGAGGGCACGATCCGGCGCGCCGACATCGACACGCGGCATTTCAGGGGCAACGCGCCGGGGGCGTGCAGCGTCGACGGCGTCCGCCTCGACGAAGGACAGCCCGTGGATGTCGCGGCATGGCGCGAGCTGCTGCCGCGGACCGCCTTGCAGCCGCACACGCGGCATGGGTTCGAAGAGGAACTGCGCGCGATCGGCGACATCACCCACGCGCGGCTGAATATCTTCCCGGACGGCGGCATCGCGCGGCTGCGTCTGTTCGGCCGGCCGCGATGAAGAAGGAATGGTCGTCGCGCTCTCCGCGGTAACCGCATGCGACTCGCGGATCTGAATGCGGCCGATGATGAGGCCGCGGTGCACGCGTTTCTGCGCTGCTGCGGCTCGCCGCGCTGGGCGCGGCAGATGGCGGCGTCGCGGCCGTTCGCCAGCGTCGCGGCGATCGAGAGGCGCGCGGATGCGGTATGGTGGGCGCTCGACCGCGCCGACTGGGTCGAAGCCTTCGCGGCACATCCGAAGATCGGGGCAGGACGAGCACACGGGCCGGCAAGCGGAGGCAAGGCAGGAGGGTCAGCAGGGGCAGCGGACGCGAATTGGTCCGATCAGGAACAGGCCGGTGTCGCCGCTGCCGCCGGGCAGACCATGCGCCGGCTGGCGGTGGCCAACGGCCAGTACGAAGCGCGCTTCGGCTACATTTTCATCGTCTGCGCCAGCGGCAAGACCGCGGACGAGATCCTGGTGCTGCTCGAGGCCCGTTTGCGGCATGATGCGGACGAGGAACTGCGCGTCGCGGCGGAGGAGCAGCGCAGGATTACGCGGCTCCGGGTCAACAAGCTGCTCGAACAGGAGCCGGACACCATTTCATGATCACCACACACGTCCTCGACATCGCGCGCGGCGAGCCCGCTGAGGGCATCACGGTGATCCTCGAGCTGCGCCAGGCCAGCGAGTGGACGCCGATCGGGCGCGGCACCACCGACGAAAAAGGGCGTGTCAATACGCTGACCGAGGGGCCGGTGTCCCCCGGGACGTACCGGCTGACCTTCGACATCGGCGCCTTTCACCGCAACCAGGGGCTGAGCGTCGCGTTCTTTCCCGAAGTGAAGATCACCTTCAACGTTCGCGACCCCGACGAGCATTTTCATCTGCCGCTGCTGCTCAGCCCGTTCGGCTACTCGACGTATCGGGGGACGTAGCGCGGCGATGGCTGATCTGACCTGGAACCGCTACGGCAAGTCGCGCATCCGGCTCGTCAAGGTCCGCCGCCCTGCGGCAGGCTCAGGGCAGCCCCGCGATCCCCACGAGCTCGTCGACCTCACGATCGACGTCCAGCTCGAAGGGGCGTTCGACGCGGTGTATGTCGACGGCGATAACGGTCCGTGTCTCGCGACCGACACGATGAAGAACACCGTCTACGCGCTGGCGCGGCAGGACCCCATCGACCATGTCGAGGCGTTCGCGGCGCGGTTGGCGGAGCATTTTCTCGCCCGGCCGGCGGTGTCGCGCGTCCGGATCAGCGCGGTGGAGCAGCCGTGGGGCCGCCTGTCGTCCGGCGGGACGCCGCACCCGCACGCCTTCGTCCAGGCCGGCGCCGAGCATTGGACCGCCGTGGTGACGCGCGATGCGCACGGCCGCGAGGTCGTCGCCGGCCTCGCGAATCTCGTGGTCCTCAAGACCACCGACTCGGGCTTCTCGGGATTTCCGCGCGATGAGTTCACGACGCTGCCGGACACCGACGATCGCATCATGGCGACGTCGATCACCGCGGCATGGACCTACGCGTCAGGCCCGGTCGATTTCAGCGTGCGCGCCACCGTGCGCCGGGCGCTGGTCGACACCTTCGCGGCACATCGCAGCCGCTCGGTGCAGCACACGCTCTACGCGATGGGCGAGGCGGCGCTGGCGGCGTGCCCGGCGCTGACCGCGATCACGCTGACGCTGCCGAACCGGCATCACCTCCTCGTGGACCTGACGCCGTTCGGCCTCGACAACCCGAACGAGATCTTCGTCGCCACGGATCAGCCGTTCGGGCTGATCGAAGCGACGATTCGACGGCAGGCCTGACGGCCTGCGCTGCGCGCGGAAGGAGAATCCGATGGCCGCCGACCTGTCGACCACGTTTACCGGCGTTCGGTTGCGCAACCCATTCCTGCTGTCCTCGGCGCCGCCGACGGAATCGGAGTCGAACATCCTGCGGGCCTTCGACGCGGGCTGGGGCGGCGTCGTCACCAAGACGATCGGTCTGCACCCGGTGGTCAACGTGCTCGGGCCGAAGACGAAGTTCCTGCGCGCCGATGCCGACTCGGCGCAGCTCTCGATGAAGAAGCGCCCCGGCGCGGCGCTGCACTCGTCGTGGAACTGGGAGCTGATCTCCGACAAGACGCTCGACTGGTGGTTGCCGCGGCTCGGCCGGATCAAGCAGGCGTTTCCGCAGCACGCGCTGGTGGCGTCGATCATGGCGGGCTCGGGCAACGATACCGAGCTGCGCCACTGGCAGGAGCTGGCGCTGGCGTGCGAGGGCCAGGGCTGCGACGCGCTCGAGCTCAACCTGTCGTGCCCGCACATGGATCGCCCCGACATGGGATCGAACGTCGGCAAGGACCAGGAGCTGGTCTCGATCGTGACCAAGGTGGTGAAGGAGGTCGCCAGGATTCCGGTGTGGGCCAAGCTCACCCCGTCGACCACCGACATCGTCGTCGAGGCGCGCGGCGCCCTGCTCGGCGGTGCCGACGCGATCGTGTCGTCGAACACCTTCATGTCGCTGCCGCTGATCGATGCCGAGACGCTCGACTTCGAGGTCCACGTCGACGGCTTGGTGTCGACCGGCGGGCTCGGCGGTCCCGCGATCCTGCCGCTGTCGCTGGCGAAGATCTCGCAGCTGACCCAGGCGTTCCCCGACAAGAGCTTCTCCGGCATCGGTGGCATCTCGACGTTCGAGCACGCGCTGAATTATTTTTTGCTCGGCTGCGGCACGGTGCAGGTCTGCACCGCCGCGATGCTCGATCACGCGATCGGCCCCAACATCATCAAGGCCTTGAACGAGGGGCTCGCGCGCTTCATCGAGAGGCACGGCGACAAGGGGTGGACCAGGCTCGACGACTTCGTCGGCCTGCGCCGCGACCGGGTCGTGCCGCAGTCGAAGATCCGGCGCGCCGACGAAAAGGAGTATCGCGGCGGCTACGAGCGCGAAGGATACGCCGACCCGGCGACCACGTGACGCGCGCGCTGCTCGTGCTCACCCTGGTCGCGGCCGCTTCGACCGCCCATGCTGCGGATCGGTGGGGCGTGAGTATCTGGGGCTTGAGCTATCACGTCGATCGCAGGGTCGACTACAACGAGGACAACTGGGGGCTCGGCGTCCGCTACTATTTCAAGCCCGACCGTCTGTTCCTGGAGGGGGACGCGCTGCGCAACAGCAATCGCGGACTCGTGCTGCCGGTGTCGTTGGGCGCGGAGTTCGGCATCGCGCCGCTGCCCGCGGGCTGCAGGCTGTCCGGGGTGGTCGCGCTGACTGCCGCGTACTACCAATATCCGGACCGCAACACGACCGACTTCAAGATCGGGCCGGTGCCCGGCGTCGCCATCGGGTGCGGCCGCGTCAAGGCCAACGTGATGGCGGTGCTGCGGAAATCGTCGGAGCCGCTCGCGGCGCTCACTGCGTCGCTGACGATCATGTTCTGACGACACGCGGTCCGCGTCGGCCGCATCGCCGAGCCGGTCAGGGTGCCTACGCCGGTTTTCGCGCCGCGAGGATCTTCACGAAGGATCGACCGCGCAGCTCGTCCACGGTGAGGCCGCTGTTCTCGACCGCCTCGCGCTCGGTGATCGCGCCGCAATTCATGGCCCGCAGGAAATAATTCAACAGCCCCTGTCCGGTCGCCGCATCGTCGAAGACGTCGCCGGCCAGCGTCGCCTGCGCCGCTTTCTGGACGAAGTTCTTGAGGCGTTCGGCGGCGGCGTCGAGCCCTTCGAGGAAGAACGCATAGACCGCGGCGTAACGCGACGGCAGCTGCGCGGGGTGGAGATCCCAGCCCTGATAGAAGCCGCCGACGAGCGCGTGGCGCACGTGCTCGGCGTGCAGCCGCCACGCGCGGTGGACGACCTCGCGCGATCCGATCGGCATCACGTTGGTGGCGCCGTCGGACAGCCAGATGCCGGTGCCGGCGAGCGCGACCTGCATCACCTGCTTGGCGAAGTCGCACACCGGGTGGAGCATGTGCTGATGCGCGGCGGTGATGCCGCAGGCGGCGGTGTAGTCGTAGGTGCCGAAGTGGGCGGCGACGATCCGGCCGCCGCCCTCCGCGATCAGGCGCGGCAGCGCCACACTGCCGTCCGACGCGAACACCGACTGCGTCGTCTCGATCATCAGCTCGAACTTGAGCGTGCCGGACGGAATCGCGCGCCAGTACTCGAACGCGTCGCATGCCGAGGCGAGCGCGGTGACCTGTTCCGGCGCCATGATCTTGGGCAGCGTGATGACGAAGTTCGGCGGCAGCGTGCCGCCGGACCGATCGAGCAGCCGGGTGAGAAACAGATCGAAGGTCCGCAGGCTGCGCCGTTTCAGCTCGTCGCTGAGCGGCTTGATCCGGATCCCGATCGACGGCGGCAGCGTCCCGTTCGCGAGACCGGCGGCGACTTCATCCGCGGCGCGGCGCGCGTGCTCGTCCTCTTCGGCGTCCGGGCGGCTGCCGAAGCCATCCTCGAAGTCGATGCGGAAATCCTCGACCGGCTCGCGCGTCAGCTTGTCGACGACCCGCGGGTAGATGCGGGACGCCACGAGCGGATCGAGGCCGAGCGCCGAAGCGAGCGCCGCCGGGTCCGGCGCGTGCTCCTGCAGCGTGCGGCGCGCGACGGCGCCGAGCTTCTGCGCCGCGTCGGCGTTGAACAGGTGCGCGCCGCCGTACACGACGTGCACCGGCTGCCGCGCCGGCGAGTCGCCGGGATACTGCTCGGCGACGCGGACGTTGCCCTTGTCGAGCGCATCGAGAATCGCGATCAGCGATTTGTCGGGGATAGTGGTCATGGGGTCAGATCTTGATTTTTTCGCGTTACGTTCGTACGAAGAACCTGCCGTCGCTGGACCACGTGGTCGCGGCAGATTCGGCGACCAATCCTACCGCCACCGAACGCGCTACGGCATTACTCAACGAATTATGGGCGTAATCCGGTCGCGCCCCTGACGGCCCGCGTGGTCCACTCCTTGCCGTCCGGGCTCGGCATGGCTCGTCCACTGCGCTTGCACATCCCCGGCGCGCTCTATCACGTCATGTCACGCGGCAATGCACGTCAGCAGATCTTCGTAGACGATGAGGATTACGAGTATTTCCTGCATCGCCTGGCGGTAACCAGCGCCCGATTCGGGGCGCGAACCGTGACCTACTGCCTGATGAAGAATCACTTTCACGTGCTGCTCGAGTCGGGCCCCCTGCCGCTGTCGCGCATGATGCAGCAACTGAACTCCAGCTACAGCCAGCGGTTCAACGTCCGCCACGAGCGGGTCGGGCACGTGTTGCAGGGGCGGTTCAAGGCGCCGATCATCGACGGGGACGCGTATTTTCTCCGAGTGTTGCGGTATATCGCGCTCAATCCCGTCCGCTCGCACCTCGTGGCACATCCGGGTGATTGGCCGTGGAGCAGTTATCGTGCGCTCGCGGGGCTGGCGCCTCCGCCGCCGTTTCTTGCGGCCGACGTTGTGTGGGATGCGTTTGGCGTGGATCGCGTGCGGGCGTGCGAGCGTTTTGCGGCATTCACCGCGGCTGGCCTGACGGACGGGGATGAGGTGCCGAGTCGGGCGCTGGTCTCTGGATCAGACGCGTTTGTCGCGCGGGTGGCCACGGCGGCGGAGCGGTACGCCGATGAGGGGGAGGTCATCTATGCAGAACGATTCGCCTGCCGGCCCGGGCTCGATCGGCTGTTCGCCGACGCGACTGACGCCGCTGCGTTGGATCGGTCGATGCGCGCCGCCTTCGAGCAGTACGGCTATACCTTGCGCGAAATCGGTGGTGTCATCGGCCGCTCGCCGGCGACCGTCTGTAAGAGAATTCGCCGCATCGCCGCGCGTGGTGTGCCGCCCAGCGGCGAAAAAATCAAGATCTGACCCCAGTTACCGCCGGCTGTTCGAGATCTGCAGGCGGACGCCGTCGCGCGCGACGGCGACGTCGAGCGGCGGCGTCCCCGGGCTGTCGGTCTGGATGTCGAGCGCGTACCACATGCGCATGTTGCGGTGGTCGAGCGCCAGCTGCTCGCCGAGCGCCTTCATCTTCTCCGCCAGCGCGGTGGTCGTGTTCATCACGTCGTAGCGCCCGCCGCTGTTGTGCGTGAGGTTCTCCGCCACGATCTCCGGCATGCCGCTGCCCTTCGGCGTCTTGAACACGAAGGCGTGCGCCGTGATGCCGCGCGTGCCGAGCCGCGGCGCCCACTTCATGAACTCCTTCTCGCGCGAACCGGTGCTCGCCTCGGTGCCGTCGCTCGTGAAGATCACCAGCACCGGCCAGCGGTCGTCGGCCTGCTTGAAGAAGCGCTCGTCGATCTCGAGCAGGCCGTCCATCAGCACGGTGCCGGCGCCGTCGGTGAACAGGCCGGCGGCGGTGTCCTTCAGCTTCTTGCGATCGGTGGACGGCGGCACCCGGACGCGCATCTGCCGGCCGGTCGTGATCAGGATCACCTCGTCCTCCGGCGGCAGCGCGTCGAGGAATGCCAGCGCGCCGGCCCGCATGTGCGTCAGCGCCGGGGCGGCGGCGTCGCTGGTGTCGAGGATCAGCGCGATCCGCATCGGATCGCGCGCCGGACCCGCCTTGGCCACGACGCGCGGCTCGCCGCCTTCGCCGACCGTGAAATCGGCGGCGGTCAGCCCGTCGACCGGTGCGCCCGTCGCATCGGTGACGCTGACAAAAATGTGGCGGATGTGCGTCGTGCCGGCGTTCGTCTGCGCCGCGGCGGACGCCGGCAGCAGCGCGAGCGCGGCGGCGGCCGCGAGCGACGGGAGGAGCGTTTTCATCGAAACCTCCGGTGCAATGTGCGACTACTATACGACGATGAAAAACGAGCGGCGGCTCGCGGACGGGCGGGTCGAACTGATCGACACGCGCCGCGTCGACGCCAGCCCTTTATACAACGAGGACCTCGCGCCGGTACCCCTCGGCCGCCGAAACTGGACCACCTACAACTACGCGGCGTTGTGGGTCAGCATGGCGCACTGCATCCCGACCTACATGCTCGCGTCGGGGCTGCTCGCGTCGGGCATGAACTGGTCGCAGGCGCTCTTCACGATCCTTCTCGGCAACACCATCGTCCTCATCCCCATCCTCCTGAACTCGCACCCCGGGACCAAATACGGCATCCCCTTTCCGGTGTTCGCGCGCGCCGCCTACGGCACGCGCGGCTCGAACGTGCCGGCGCTGATGCGCGCCCTGGTCGCCTGCGGCTGGTTCGGCATCCAGGCCTGGATCGGCGGCGAAGCGCTGCAGGTGTTTTTCCGCACGGTGATTCCCGGCTGGCCGACCCTGCTCGGCGCCGGCGCCGCCGGTCACACGACGACCGAGTGGCTGTCATTCCTGCTGTTCTGGGGCCTCAACGTCTTCATCATCTATCGGGGCATGGATCTGGTCCGCAAGGTCGAGAACTGGGCGGCGCCGTACGTGCTCGTGATGACCGGCGCGCTGCTCTGGTGGGCGGTGTCGAAGGCGAACGGCCTCGGCCCGCTGCTCGCGCAGCCCGGCAAGTTTCACACGGTCGCGGAATTCTGGCCGGTGTTCGTGCCGTCGCTGACGGCGATGATCGGCTTCTGGGCGACGCTCTCGCTCAACATGCCGGACTTCACGCGCTTCGGGCGCAGCCAGCGCGAGCAGATCATCGGCCAGGTCGTCGCGCTGCCGACGACGATGTCGCTATTCGCGGCGATGGGGGTGATGATCACGAGCGCAACCGCGATCATCTACGGTCAGGCGATCTGGGATCCGGTGCAGCTGGTCGGCCGGTTCAGCTCACCGGTCGTCGTCGCCGTCTCGATGTTCACGGTCGTGGTCGCGACGATCGCGGTCAATATCGCCGCCAACGTCG
This sequence comes from Acidobacteriota bacterium, assembly GCA_025463215.1. Lineage (GTDB taxonomy): Bacteria > Acidobacteriota > Vicinamibacteria > Vicinamibacterales > CAVVIG01 > CAVQFC01. The sequence goes on from JAOBWF010000141.1 coordinate 8,684, forward strand.
TGTCGCCGGCCAACGACTTCGCCAACGCCTTCCCGCGCGTCATCAGCTTCAAGACCGGCGGCCTGATCACGGGGCTCCTGGGCATCGCGATCCAGCCGTGGCGGCTGCTCGCGGATCCCTCCGGCTACATCTACACCTGGCTGCTCGGGTACTCGGGCGGACTCGGATCGATTGGCGGCGTGCTCGTCGTCGACTACTGGATCGTGCGGCGGCGCGAGCTGAATCTCGAGGACTTGTATCTCGCCGACGGCGAGTACGGCGGGTGGAATCTGCGGGCGATCGCCGCCACCGCGATCGGTTGCTTCCTGGCGTGGGGCGGCGTGATCGTGCCGGCGCTCAAGCCGCTCTACGACTACGCCTGGTTCGTGGGCTTCTTTGCGGCGGGCCTGGCGCACGTCGTCCTCGCGCCGCGGCAGCGACGGCCGCAGCACAGCTCCCAGGGCATGGCTTAAGATACTCAACTGCCGACCATGTCCACACGCCTCGGGGATCCCACGCACACGATGACGCCGGCGGAGCGCACCAACCAGCGCAACGCGGTGCTTGCCGGCTTTCTCGGCTGGACGCTCGACGCGTTCGACTTCTTCATCCTGACGCTGGTGATCGACGACATCGCGACCTCCTTCGGCCGGACGCGGCCGGACATTGCCTTCACGCTGACGGTGGCGCTGGCGACGCGGCCGCTGGGCGCGCTCATCTTCGGCATCATGGCCGACCACCTCGGGCGGCGCCTGCCGCTGATGATCAACGTCATCTTCTACGCGATCGTCTCGGTGCTGTCGGGGCTGGCGCCAAGCTACCAGACGTTCCTGCTGCTGCGGATGCTGTTCGGCATCGGCATGGGCGGCGAGTGGGGGGTCGGCGCGTCGCTCGCGCTCGAGTCCGCGTCGCCGCGGCTGCGCGGCCTGTTGTCGGGCCTGCTGCAGGAAGGCTATGCGCTCGGCAGCCTGCTGGCGGCGCTCGCCTTCAGGCTGCTGTATCCGACATTCAACGGCCTGTACCCCGGCAACGGCTGGCGCCTGATGTTCTTCCTCGGCGGCGTGCCGGCGCTGTTGTCGCTCTTCATCCGCTCGAAGGTGAAGGAATCCGATGCCTGGCGGGAACATAAAACCGACTGGGCGAGCTACCGCCGCTCGCTGCCGCAGCACTGGCGCCGCTTCGCCTATCTCGTCCTGCTGATGACGATGATGAATTTCATGTCGCACGGAACGCAGGACATGTATCCGACGCTGCTATCGAGCGTCGGCTACGCCAAGACGCGGATCGCCGACATCACCATGCTCGCCGGCATCGGTGCGATCCTCGGCGGCCTGTGCTTCGGCTACTACTCGGACAAGGCCGGACGGCGGCGCGCGATGATGATCGCGATGGTGCTCGGGTTGTGTGTCGTGCCATTCTGGATCGCCGGGCACAGTCCGTGGCGGATTCTGATCGGCGTCTTCCTGATGCAGTTTTTCGTCCAGGGCGCGTGGGGGGTGATTCCGGCGCACATCAACGAGCTCTCGCCGAACCACCTGCGCGGGTTCTTTCCCGGGTTCGCGTACCAGCTCGGCGTGATGTTCGCGGCCAGCATCCCCTACGTCGAGTCGGCGCTCGGCGAGAAGTTCACGTACACGCAGGCGATGGGGGGCCTCGTCGCCGTCGTCTTCGTCCTCGGATTCACGGTGACGCTGCTCGGGCCGGAGGCGCGCGGTGTCAGTTTCAGGAAGGTAGGGGCTGCGAATGGCTGATGGCTGATCGCTGATGGCGACGGTCGATGGAAGAATCCATCGCCGTCACCATCAGCGATCAGCCATTCGCCATGACGACCGTCATGGATCTCAGACAACTCGAAATTCTCCAGGCGATCGCCGACACCGGCTCGTTCACCGCGTGCGGCAAGAAGCTGCACGTCTCGCAGTCCGCCATCAGCCGCCAGATTCTGCTGCTCGAGGACGAGCTCGGGGAGCCGCTCTTTCTTCGCGTCGGCCGCCAGGTGCGGATGACGCCGGCGGCCGAGAGCCTGGTGCAGCTCGGGCAGCGCGTGTTTCTCGACGTCCGCGAGACGGTCGGCTCGATCACCGATCGGACGCGCGAGCTGCGGGGCACGCTGCGGCTGTCCGGCGGCATGACCGTGTGCCTGTACGTGTTCCCGCCCCTGCTCAAGCATCTGCGCCGCGTCCATCCGCATCTCGACGTCCGGCTGACGGTCGCGCTGGCGGGGCGGTCGGTGCAGGAGATCCGCGGCGGCCGCGTCGACGCCGGCCTGCTGACCTTGCCGGTCGAGGAGACCGATCTCGTCACGGTGCCCGCGTTGCGCGAAGAACTGCTGCTGGTCACGGCCCCCACGCATCAGCTGGCGAAGCGGCGGAAAGTGCAGGCGCGCGACCTCGCCGGGCTGCCGTTCGTGCTGTTCGAGCTTGGATCGGGCACCCGCAAGGTGATCGACAACTTCTTCGCCGCGCAGAGCATCGAGCCGACGATCGTGATGGACACCGAAAACGTCGAAATCATCAAGGCGATGGTCAAGACCGGGCTCGGCGTCGGCATCGTGCCGTACCAGGCGGTCGCCCGCGAGGTCAGAGCCGGACAGCTGTTTTGCGCCCGGATCGAGGGGCACGAGCTGGTGCGCGAGACCGGATGGGTCTACGCGCGCGCCAACCGGGTGCCGCGGATCGTCGACGAGCTGCTGCTGGCGTTCGGCGCGATCAAGGACAAGCTGCGCCTGGCGCCCCGCGGCCGCGGCGACGGCGTTGTCGGCTGACCCATCACCAAACCAGATGGGTCGCATCAGATCATTCTATTTTCGGAGGACGTCGCGGCTGCGTATGCTGTATCCCATGAGCAACGAGCGCGAACGGGTCATCTCGATCACTCTGTCGGAAGCCGAGTGGCAGGCGTTCATCGCCCGCCAGCCGCAGCCGGTCCTCTGGCTGCGCGAGCGGATCCGCGCCGAGGCAGGCACCGCGGTGCCGCAGCAGCAGGCGCAGACCGCGGCGTAGTTTTCGCCCCCCGACCCCCGCGCGCGCTTACGAGCGTTCGGGCAACACCATCTCGAAGACGGTACGACCCGGGCGGCTGGCCACCGAGATGCGGCCGCCGTGGCGCTCGACAATCGCCTTCACGATCGACAATCCCAGACCGCTGCCGCCTGTGACCCCGGCCCGCGCCGCGTCCGCCTTGTAGAAGCGATCGAAGATGTGCGGCAGATGCGCCGCTGCGATTCCGTCCACTCCCTCATCCTCGACCGACAGCGCGACGCCCGGTTCGACGCGGCGCGCGGCGAGCCGCAGCGCGCTGCCGGCGGGCGCGTAGCGGATCGCGTTCGCCGCGAGATTTTGCAGCGCCTGCTCCAGGCGATCGCGATCGCCGGTGACCTCGCTCGCCTCCGGCTCGATCGCGGTGTGCAGCGCGACCCCCGCCGTCTGCAGCGCGTGCTCGTGGCGCGCGGCGACACGATCGAACAGATCGGCGACCGCGACGCGCGCGATGTGCAGCGACCCGCCGCCGCCTTCGAGGCGCGCGAGATCGAGGAGCTCGCCGATCAGGCGCTGGAGGCGATTGGTCTCGTCGCTGATGATCGCCAGGTAGCGCGCCCGCGTCCCCTCGTCGAGCGTCAGCTCCGGCATCGTCAGCGTCTCGAGGTAGCCGCGCATCGCGGTCACCGGCGTCGTCAGCTCGTGCGACACGTCGGCCAGCAGCTGACGACGGATGCGGTCGGACACGGCCAGCGCCTCGGCGCGGCCGGCGAGGTCGTCGGCCATCGCGTTGAACGCGCTCGCGACCGCCGCAATCTCGTCGCCGCCGCGATCGGGGGCGCGCGCCGTCAGATCGCCGGCGCCGAGCTGGCGCGCGGCGGTCTCGAGCGCGCGCAGACGCCGGCGCGCCGGCCCGAAGATCATGGCCGATGTCAGGACCGCGCCGACGATCAGCACGCCGGCCGCGACCAGCGCGAGCATCGGCGCGAAGCGGCCGAGGAGAAATCCGAACGGCGCCTGCGGCGGCACGACGACGACGCCGGCGAGCTGGCCGGCGACGACGATCGGCGCGGGGCGGACGAAGCGTTCGCCGCCGCGGCCGAACGGTGCGCCGGCCAGTGGTCCGCCGCGCCCGGAACCGTCGCCGCCGTCCGGCGGACCGGCGAAGAATGGACGCTCGACGCGCGGACCGCCGCCGCGCTCGCCGCGGCGGCCCGGCGGACGCTCGCTCCAGCGCAGCAGCGCCGCGCGCGCCATGTCGAGCAGCGGATCGTCGACCTTCGAGGTGCCGCTGGTGATCACCGTGCCGTTGGCGAGCATCACAAAGAACGGATGCGTGTATTGCGCGTACTGCTCGCGCAC
>JAOBWF010000154.1 GCA_025463215.1 Acidobacteriota bacterium
GCTCTTCCGATCTACCGTTTCGCGGCCGGTCGCGAGCACGAGCGTGCCGCCGCCGGGCATCGCGTCCCGCGCGTTGACGGCGAGATTGATCACCGCCTGCTCGATCTGCGCGGGATCGCCGAGCACCGGCAGCGCGGTGTCCGACAGACGCGTCTGCACCTCGACGCCGGCGCCGAGCAGCCGCGCCAGCAGACGCGAGATCGACGCGATCGTGTCGTTGACGTCGAACACCCGCGGCTCGAGCAGTTGCTTGCGGCTGAACGCCAGCAGCTGGCGCGTGACCGACCCGGCGCGCTCCGCCGCACGGCGGATCTCCTCGACGTCGCTGCGGGCCACATGGTCCGTCGCCACCTCGCCGAGCGCGAGCTCGGCGTAGCCGGCGATCGCCGTCAGCGCGTTGTTCAGATCGTGGGCGATGCCGCCCGCCAGGCGGCCGATCGCCTCCATCTTCTGCGACTGCCGCAGCTGATCTTCGAGCAGGCGCCGCTCGGTGATGTCCTGCACACTACCGACAAGGCGCACCGGCGCGTTCTGCGGACCGCGTACGATCGCCGCCCGCTGGTGGACCCAGCGGACGCTGCCGTCCGGCCGCACCACGCGATGCTCGACGTCGTACGGACGGCCGCCGGCCACGGCCGCATCGCTCACGCCGCGAACGGCGGCCCGATCGTCGGGGTGCACGAGCGCATAGAACCCGGTCGACGATCCCTCGAACTGGCCGGGCGGTACGCCGAAGATGCGGTGCGTTTCGGCGGACCAGCCGAGCCGATCCGATCCATCGAGCTCGGCGACCCAGCTGCCGATGTGCCCGATCTGCTGCGCCTGTTCGAGGAAGGCGCGCTGCTGTTCGAGCGCCTCCTCGGCACGCAGCGCCGGCCCGATGTCGCGCAGGCTGATGACGCGGCCGACGATCGTCGAGCCGATGCGATGCGGCGCGACGAACCGTTCGAATACGCGGCCGTCCTTGAACCGCAGGATGTCGGTCGACGGCGCCGCGGGATCGGTCCACAACTCGATCGATCGGCGCGCGAACGCCGCCGGATCTTCGAGCTCGTCGACGATGCCGCGCAGCAGCTCGTCGGCGTTGCCGGCGTCGATCGCCTCACGCGGCAGGCGCAGCATTTCGGCCAGCAGCCGGTTGTAGCGGATGACGCGATGATCGAGATCGAGGACGAGAATGCCGTCGTGCGTCGCCTCGAGCGTGGCCTCGAGCAACGCGATCGTCTCTTCGAGCGTCGGGCGATCAGTCACAGCAGGTTCGCGCTCAGTATGACACCATCGTCGAGAGGGAGGACGCCGCCATGGCTGGTGCGTGCGCGCACATCGATTCCGTTGAGACCGTCGTGCAACCGAAAGCCCGCGAGTGTGAGGAGTGCGTCAAGATCGGATCGAGGTGGGTTCACCTGCGGACGTGTCAGTCGTGCGGGGCCACGCTGTGCTGCGACTCGTCGCCGAACCGGCACGCCTCGAAACATGCGCGCGCTTCGACGCATCCGGTGATTGCGTCGGCGGAGCCGGGCGAGCGCTGGCTGTACTGCTTTCCAGACGACGCTTTTGCCGAATACTGAGCGGGTTGGCCGGACGGCGGCCAATCCGTTGACTGGTGTGGGTAGTGGGTTGGCCGCGGCGCGCCCGCCCGCCGCGCCACGGGGCGCTCGTGTGGGGCGGCGCAGCAGCGGCCGCCGGGAAGCCCTGGCGCCCTGATCCTCGCGATCGAGGGAGTGCCGCTCGAGCTCTGCGCCCGCGTCGTCCCGGTGCGAGCCGGTGGCGGGACCGCTGATTACGTCCACCGGCCGATTCGCCCTCGCCCTCACGGTCGTCGAGCCGTCGGCCGAGGCGCAGGGGCCGCGCCGGCAACGGATCCGCCGGCGCACCGCGGTGGCTCACCGCCGGCTGCGGGACCAGGCGTCGACGAGCTCGAGATACGTCTCGGCGATTGCGGCGGCGGCGGCGTTCGCGGTGATCGCGCCGGTGAGAAAGGCGGTGGACGGTTCCCAGAACACGGAGCGGCCAATCGCAAACCCCGACGCCGTCGCGCTCGCCGCGCACGCGGCGAACCAGCGATCGATGGTCGACAGGTCGGCCGCCTTGCCGAGGATGATCTGACGGCACGCCGGATGCGCGGCGATCGCCGCATCAATGGTGCGCGCGCCGTCCGCGGCGAGGGTGCCTTCGATCTTCCAGAATTCCGGCGTCACGCCGCGGCGATATGCTTCGGCGATGAAGCCGGCGATCATCGCGGGGCGGCCGGTCGCCTCGAACTCCGCTTCGGGCTCGTGCCTGCGGGCGACGAGCACTTCGAGGACGAGCGGCTTGCCAGCGGCGCGACACCATGTCTGCAGCGCCTCCAGCTTCGCCCACTGCCCGGCCTGAACAGCCGGCGCCTCGTCCGACCGGTGGCGCGCCAGCACTTTCACGAATCGGCCGGTCAATGCGGCGGAGAACGGTTCGGTCGCCCACGCGAGCGGGACGGCGCCCGCTTTCTCCGCCGGCGTGCCGACCGCGACGCCGGCCTCGAGCATGTCCGCGATCACCGCGGAGGAGTACTGCTCGTCGACCAGCAACGCGCCGAACTCACGCGCTGCCGCGGAACGGTCGCGCGCGAGGAGAAAGCCGTCGGCCGCCAGGCGCTTGACGTCCCTGATCCGCTCGCGCGGCAGGGCGCGCGCATCGCAGAACTCTTCCCACTGCCAGCGATGATCGGCAGCGAGCATGTAGACACGGTCGGGATGAAACATCGGCGTCACTGCAATCTAAGGATTTGAGGATTTGAGGATCTTAGGATACAAAGCCGCTCACACCCCGAGGCGGCGGAGAAAGGCGCGATTCCGAGTGGCGCTGGCGGCCGGAGTACCGAGACCCGGCAGCACGTCCTGTTCGACGACGATCCAGCCGGCGTACTGGCGGGCGCACAGGTTATCGAGGACCCGGTCGAACGGGACCGTTCCCCTGCCGAGCTCGCAGAATATCCCGCGGCGGATCGCGGTGTGATAGTCCCAGCCTTCAGCGCGCGACTGCAGCGCGAGCGCCGGCTCGCAGTCCTTGAAGTGGACGTGCCAGATCCGATCGCCATACTGCGCCAGCATCGCCAGCGGATCGCCGCCGGCGAATGTCAGGTGGCCGGTGTCGAGGCACAGGCCGAGCAGCGCGGGATCGGTTCGCGACAGCAGGGCGTCGATCTCGGCCGGCGTCTCGACGTAGCCGGCGCAGTGATGATGAAAGACCGTGCGGAGCCCGGCGGCGGCGCGGACGCCGGCGGCGATGCGCTCGGCGCGTTGTGCGTAGCCGTCCCACTCCGCCGGCGCGAGGCCGTCTTCCGCCCGGATGCGCCCGGCGCGCGCCGTCCGGTTGGGCACGCTGGCGTTGTCGTCGGCGAGCACGATCAGCGCGTCTGCGCCCGCCGCGTCGGCGAGCAGGCGCGCGGTGCGAACGGCGCGGGCGATCCCTTCGTCGAGCGCCTCCGGACGCGCGAGCGCGATCGGCACGAACGCGGCGATCAGCGCCAGGTTGCGCCGCGCGACGGCCGCCGCCAGTTCCGGCGCAACGGTCGGCAGGAATCCCCAGTCGCCGAGCTCGGTGCCGGCGTAGCCGGCCGCTGCCATCTCGTCGAGCACCTGCGCCGCCGGCGCCGGCGGTTCCGCCGCCTCGAATTCGAGTGCGCCCCACGAGCAGGGCGCATTGGCGACGCGGATCACAGGAAATCCCGCGCCTTGCGGCGCGCCGCGTCATAGGCCGCGCGCGCGTCGCGCACCGCGGGGATGGCCGACACTTCGGCGACCGGCACGTCCCACCACGAGTCATAGCCGCCGACGCGCGATTCGCGATCGACCGGCACCACGATCACCGCGACCCCGTCGTGCGCGGCGGCCGCCGTCAGTGCCGCGCGGAACGCGGCGATCGTCTCCGCGCGCCAGACCGTGGCGCCGAGTGACTCGGCATTGGCGCCGAGGTCGATCGGCAGCACCTCGCCGTCGAGCTCGCCGCTGTTCGGGTCCCGTTCCCGGTAGCGCGTGCCGAACCCGCCGCTGCCGACCGACTCGGACAGGGCGCCGATGCTCGCGAAGCCGTCGTTGTCGAGCAGCACGATCGTGAGCGCCATGCGCTCCTGCACGGCCGTGACGATCTCCTGCGCCATCATCAGGTACGAGCCGTCGCCGACCAGCACGTAGACGCGGCGATCGGGCGCGGCCATCTTGACGCCGAGCCCGCCGGCGATCTCGTAGCCCATGCACGAGTAGCCGTACTCCATGTGGTAGCCCTTCGGATCGCGCGCGCGCCACAGCTTGTGCAGATCGCCCGGCAGGCTGCCGGCGGCGCAGACGATGACGTCGGTGGGTGCGAGCGTTTCCTGCAGGACGCCGATGACATGCGCCTGGCGGACGGGACTGACGAGTGCGACCTGACGACTGTCGCAAATTCGGTCCACCTCCGCGCGCCAGCCGGCCTGCGCCGCGGCAAGACCCTCGGAGTAACCGCTGCCGACGCGATGACCGTTGACGAGCGGCAGCAGCTCCTCGAGCACCGCGCGTGCATCGCCGACCAGCGCGAGAGCGCCGTGCTTCGCGGCGTCCATCTCGGCGACGTTGATCGCGATGAACCGCACGCGCTCGTGCTGGAACGCGCTCTTCGACGCGGTCGTGAAATCACTGAGCCGCGAGCCGATCACGATCACGAGATCGGCGTCGCGCGCGAGCAGGTTGGCGGCGCGCGTGCCGGTCGCGCCGATGCCGCCGAGGCAGAGCGGATGCGGCTCTGGCAGCGCGCCTTTTCCCGCCTGCGTCTCGCCGACCGCGATCCCGGTCGCGTCGACGAACTGGCGCAGCGCCCCGGTGGCGTCACTGTAGAGGACGCCGCCGCCGGCGACGATGATCGGCGTCGTGCTCGCGCGGATCAGCGCCGCCGCCTCGTGCAGGCGATCGCGATCCGGCCGCGGCCGCGCGACCGTCCACACCCGCGGCTCGAACAGCGCGGCGGGATAGTCGTACGCCTCGGTCTGCACGTCCTGCGGCAGCGCCAGCGTCACCGCGCCGGTCTCGGCCGGCGACGTCAGCACCCGCATGGCTTCGGGCAGCGCGGTGAGGAGTTGTTCCGGACGGTTGATTCGATCCCAGTAGCGCGACACCGGCTTGAAGCAGTCGTTGACCGAGATGTCCTGCGACTGGCTCGATTCGAGCTGCTGCAGCACCGGCGCGGGGCCGCGCCGCGCGAAGATGTCGCCGGGCAGGAGCAGGACCGGGACGCGGTTGATCGTCGCGCCGGCGGCGCCGGTGATCATGTTGGTCGCGCCGGGACCGATCGAGGAGGTACACGCCAGCGTCCGCAGCCGGTTGTGCATCTTGGCGTAGGCCGCGGCGGTGTGCACCATCGCCTGCTCGTTGCGCGCGAGGTAATAGCGCAGCGACGCCCGCTGCTCCTGGAGCGCCTCGCCGATGCCGGCGACGTTGCCATGGCCGAAGATGCCGAAGACGCCGCCGAAAAACAGCTGCTCGCGGCCGTCGCGCGACGACCGCTGCTGCGCGAGAAAGCGCACGACGGCCTGCGCCATCGTCGCTCGCACGCGCCCCGACGTCATATGGCGGCGGCCCCGCGTGCCGCGACGAACGCCGACACTTCGTCGAGCGTCGGCATGAAGTTGGCGCAGCCGTGGCGGGTGACGACGATCGCGCCGCAGGCGTTGCCCATGCGGGCGGCGCGCTCGAGCGGCCAGCCCTGCAGGTAGCCGTAGAGGAATCCGCTCGCGAACGCATCGCCGGCGCCGAGCACGTTGAGCACCTCGATCGGAAACGGCGGGACATCCACGGGTGGCGCGTTCGGTCGGAACACCGTCGATCCCCGCGCGCCGCGCTTCAGGATCAGCGCCTCGATGCCGCATTCGAGCAGCAGCGCGGCGCCGCGGCCGACGTCATCCGATCCCGACGCCGCGGCCAGCTCCTCCTCGGTGCCGACGGTCATCGTCGCGGAGGTCAGCAGCGCCCGCAGCTGCGTGGAGAACGCGGTCGCTTCGTCCCACTGATCGGCGCGGTAGTCGAGGTCGACGAGCACGGGAACGCCCGCGGCGCGGGCGGCGGCGGCGGCGGCGAACGTCGCGCTGCGGGCAGGCTCGTGGCTCAGCCCGGTCCCGGTGACGAACACGACCCGGGTGTCGCGCACCGGCGCGCGCGCGACATCGTCGACCGTCAACGCGCGATCGGCGCAGTTGTCGCGATAGAACGTCAGCGGAAACTTGTCGGGCGGCTGGATCGTGAGGATCACCGCGCTCGTGCGATGGCCGGCTTTGCGCGGGATGAACTGCGTATCGACCTCCTCGCGTTCGAGGAACGCGGTGACGAAGTCGCCGACCTGATCGTCGCCGACCGCGGTGAGCAGCGCGGAGCGCAGGCCGAGCCGGCGCGTGCCGACGCTGACGTTGGTCGGGCAGCCGCCGACGTAGGCGTCGAAGCTGCGGACGTCGGCGATGGCGCGGCCGATTTCGTGGGCGTAGAGGTCGATGCTGCTGCGGCCGATGGCGAGGACGTCGTAGGTCATCGGGCGATCGCCGTGCTGCCGCGGAGGGCGCAGCCGCAGGATTCGCGGACGCGCATCGCGTTCTTGAGTTTCACCGTCCGCGGCCGGCCCTGCTTCCTCGCCATCCGTTCGACCAGCAGCTGCGCCGCCGCGGCGCCGAGATCGCGCTTCGGCAGATCGATCGTCGTCAGGCGCGGCGCGAACGAATCCATCCACGGATAGTCGTCGCAGGTCACGAGCGCCACATCCTCCGGACAGCGCAGCCGGTACTGCCGCAGCGCTTCCATGAAGCCGACAGTCATCAGATAGTTCGCGACGAACACCGCATCGGGGCGGGCCTTCAACAGCGCGAGGCCGGCCTGGTAGCCGGATTCGACGCGGAAGTCGCCGTCGGCGACGAGCGCCGGATCGAGCCGGATCTTCCAGTCGCGCAACGCGGCCTTGTAGCCGTCGAGCCGGCGGCGGCTCGTGCTGGCGCCGCGGAGGCCGCCGACAAAGCCGACCCGCCGGTATCCCAGACGCAGCAGATGCGTCACCCCCTCGTATGCCGCCCCCTTGTCGTCGAGCTCGACGACGTCGGCGGTGAAGCCGGGCACGGTGCGGGCGAGCAGCACGATCGGGACGCCGGCTTTCGCGAGCGCGTCCTGGAGGACGACCGGCAGGCGGCCCGGCGCCTTGGTGAGGATGATGCCGTCGACGCGTTTCGCGAGGAAGAGGCGCAGGTAGATTTCTTCCTTCTTGACGTCGTTGTCGCTGCTGGCGATGAGCAGCGTGTAGCCGGCCGCGTGCGCCGTGTCCTCGGCGCCGCGGACGACTTCCGGAAAGAACGGGTTGGCGATGTCGGGGACGATCATGCCGAGGGTCTGCGTGCGCTGCTTGGCCATGCTGCGTGCCAGCAGGTTCGGCTGATAGCCGAGTGCGGCCACCGCGGTTTCGACCCGGCCTTTCAGATCGGCGCTGACGAAGGCGCTGTCGTTGAGGACCGCCGACACCGTGGCGACCGACACCCGGGCACGCTTGGCGACGTCGTAGATGTTCGGCATCAGTGGGGCTTGTGTCGCCGGCGCGCCGGTCGCGGCGCGAGGCGGACGCCATTCTAATACACGTTCCCAGCAAAGCGCTTCGCTGGCGTGAAAAGGCTTGACATCGACAATTATGGCGGACAAGCTGTTGCGCTGCCGAAGCGCTTCGTTCGATGAAAACCAGCAGGCTGCTCTACCGATCCGCACGCGTACCGCAGGGCCGCACCGCCGCTGCGCTCAACCTGACGCCTGACGCGTTGGGCTGGGATCGTATTCACTTCGCGGTGCGCCACCTCGCCGCCGGCGCGGTGTGGACCGGGCTGTCCCGCGACGAGGAGCGCTGCCTGGTCCTGCTGCGCGGCGAATTCGAGGTGAGCTGGAGCGGCGCCTCGCACCGGATCGGACCGCGCGCCGACGTCTTCAGCGCCTATCCCCACGCAGTGTATCTTCCCGCCGGGACGCGGTTCCGGGTGGCGGCGGGCGCCGCGTGTGAGATCGCCGACGCGCGGGCGCGATCGACCAAGGCGCTCGCGCCGCGGGTGATCCGGCCGGACGACTGCGGGTGCGAGATTCGCGGCGGCGGCAACGCCACGCGGCAGATCGTCGACATCGTGCGGCCGGCATTTCCGGCCGACCGGCTGCTGATCTGCGAGGTGTTCACGCCGGGCGGCAACTGGTCGTCGTATCCGCCGCACAAGCACGACGTCGACGACCCGCCGCGCGAGGTCGACCTCGAGGAAATCTATTATTTCCGCTATCGCGATCCGAACGGATACGGCTTCCACCGCCTCTACGACGCGCGGCGGGACGACACGCTCCGCGTCACGCACGGCGACGTCGTCGCGGTGCGCGACGGGTATCACCCGTTCGTTACAGCCTACGGCTACGATGCCTACTACCTGAACGTCCTCGCGGGGACGCGACGCTCGATGGCGGCCAGCGACGATCCGCTGTACGCGCATTTCCGGCACGGCTGGCCGCCGCCCGATCCGCGGCTGCCGCTCGTGCGCAGACCTTGAGAGTTCACATGACCGTCAATTCTGGAGGAGTGTTCATGAAACGCACGCTGCACGGCATGCTCGCCCTGATCGCCGTGTTCTTCCTGCACGTGCCGACTGTCGCGGCCCAAGTCGATCGCGCGACGCTGAGCGGCGTCGTCCGCGACACGGGCGGCGGCGTGGTGCCCGGCGCGACGGTTACGGTGACCAACCTCGCCACCAACATCGAGTCGCACCAGCCGTCCTCAGAGAGCGGGGCCTACCAGGTCGTCAACCTGGTGCCGGGCCGCTATCAGGTCGAAGTCGAGCTGAGCGGATTCAAGAAGAGCTCCCAGGTGATTGCGCTCGAGGTCGGCCAGCGCGCGCGCCTCGACATCGAGCTCGCGGTCGGCTCGTTTTCCGAAGTCGTGACGGTGGCGGAGACGCCGCAGCTGTTGAACTCGAACGACGCGACGCTGGGCTCGGTCATTCCGCAGATGCAGGTGGCGAACCTGCCGCTGGCCATCCGCAACTGGGACGACCTGCTCGCGCTCGTGCCCGGCGTGCAGGGCGACCGCTACACAGAGCAGGGCGGCGGCACCTCCTTCGGCCGGACCGGCGGCATCAACGTACACGGCGCCCGCGCGCTGCAGAACAACTTCCTGCTGGACGGCGTCGATAACAACAGCATCTCCGAAAACGTCCAGGAGCTGACGTCGCAGGTGTCGCGGCCGTCGGTGGACGCGATTCAGGAATTCAAGGTCGTCACCAGCCCCTACTCGGCCGAATATGGCCGGTCGCCGGGCGCTGCGGTCAGCGTCTCGACCAAATCGGGGACCAACGGCATCAAGGGCACGCTCTACGATTACTTCCGCAATCAGAAGTTCGACACCATCGACTTCTTCTCGGCGCGCGCCAACGCCGCCAAGCCGGCCAACGATCAGAACCAGTACGGCGGCAATCTCGGCGGTCCGATCGTGAAGGACAAGGCGTTCTTCTTCGGCGACTTCGAGGGCACGCGGATCACGCGCGGCGTCACCCGTCTGACGCGCGTTCCGACCGCCGACGAGCGCGCCGGGATCTTCACCAGTGCCGTCAAGGATCCGGTGACCGGACTGCCGTTCGCCAATAACCAGATCCCCGCGTCGCGCATCGATCCTTACGCCGCCGCGATCATCGGTCTGGTGCCGCTGCCGAACCAGCCGGGGGCGAACAACTTCTTCCGCACCGCCGACCTGGTCGACAACGCCGATCGGCTGCTGACCCGCCTCGACTGGAAGCCGTCGGCGAGCGACAGCCTCTTCGGTCGCTACATCTACTCGAACCGCGAGCGCCAGATTCCCGGCGCGTTCGGCGGCGTCGTCGACGGCACGGGCACGTCGGCGTTCGGCAACCAGACGATCAAGACCAACGCGATCGTCGGCGGCTGGACCAAGGTGATCTCGTCGGCGATGGTCAACGAGTTCCGCATCTCGTGGTCGCGGTCGACGTCGGACGCGGTGCAGCAGTCGTTCGGTCTGACGACGCCGACCGCGGCGACGCTGCCCGGCTCTGTGACCAACCCGCTCGTCGCCGGCGGCCTTCCCGGGATTACGATCGACGGCTACTTCGGCGGATCGGGTCTCGGCCGCATCGGCTCGCCCGACTTCCTGCCGAAGTTCCAGCACACCAACCAGTTCGAGTTCATCGACACGGTCTCGTGGCTGAAAGGCAACCACGCGCTGAAGGGCGGCGTCGACCTGATCGGGCCGATGCAGAACGAATTCATGGACGTGCCGGCGACGCGCGGTGCGCTGCGCTTCCGCACGTCGTTCACCGGTAACGCCATGGCCGACTACCTGCTCGGCTACGTCGCCGACCTGCAGCTGTCGAACGTGTTCGTCACCAACCAGCGTCATCAGGCGCAGATGTTCTTCGTCCAGGACGACTGGAAGGTGAACGCGCGGCTGTCGCTGAACCTCGGCCTGCGCTACGACTACATGACGCCGGCGCTCGAGGCCAACAACGCGATGACGAACTTCAACCCGGCGGGGGCGGGCTCGCTGGTGTTCGCGACCGACGGCTCCCTGCTGCAGCGCAGCCTCGTCAATCCCGACCGCAACAACTTCGCCCCGCGCGTCGGCGTCGTCTACAAGCTGGATGACAACACGATCCTGCGCGGCGGCTACGGCGTGTTCTACAACCTGTTCGATCGCGTCGGCAGCGAGGATCAGCTGTCGCTGAACCTGCCCGGCCTCGTCAACAAGACGATCACGCAGACGTCGGGCTCGCCGGTATTTTTCCTCGGCCAGGGCTTTCCGGCCGGCTTCATCAATGCGCCGAATCTGGATCCGGCCGTCGGCCAGCTCAAGGCGGTGCGGCTGCGCTCGGTCGATCAGAGCGATCCGAACACGATGACGCAGCAGGCCAGCTTCGGCCTCCAGCGCGAGCTGCCCGGCAGCATGGTGCTGTCCGCCGACTTCGTCTACACGCGCGCCTCGCACCTGGCGACGCTCGTCAATCTGAACCAGCCGCTGCCGACCGCCGCCGGCAACAACGCGCTCGGTGCATTGCCGTACCCGAACTTCGGCTTCATCGAGTGGCGGGCCGATAACGGCCGGGCGAATTACAAAGGCATCGACCTCGGCCTCGAGAAGCGCTTCGCGCGCGGCTACGCGTTCGGCTTCGCCTACACGCTCGGCAAGTCCGAGGACAACGCCTCGGAACAGCTCACAACCCAGGGCTCCAACGCGTTTCCGCAGAACGCGCGCGATTTCGAGCCGTGGTTCGGGCCGAGCGATTACGACGTGCGCCATCGATTCAGCGCCAACTTCGTCTGGGGACTGCCGCTCGGCAACAACGTGATCGCGCGCGGCTGGACGCTGTCGGGGATCTACACCGCGCACACCGGACATCCGTTCACGGTGACGCAGAGCGGCAACAACGTCGGCACCAGCATGACCGGACTGCCGAACGTCACCGGCGACACCGAGGGTCCGAAGACCGTCGACCAGTGGTTCAACATCGCCGCGTTCCAGGCCGTGCCTTCCGGCACGTTCGGCAACGAGCTGCGCAACCGCCTCTATGGTCCGGGCTTCCAGAACGTCGACCTGACGGTGCAGCGGCAGGTCAAGCTCGGCCAGCGTCTCGCGGCGACGCTGCGGTGGGACATCTTCAACGTGTTCAACACGGTCAACTTCGGCATCCCGAACAAGGACATCAGCACCGCATCGACGTTCGGGACGATCACGGGGCTGGCAAGCGATCCGCGGACGATGCAGCTCGCGATTCGACTCGCGTTCTAGGGAACAGAGGGGAGGGAGGCAACCGAGATCACATAGAGAAACGAAGGAACGGAGGCGAGCAGAGCGGGGAGTCGTGCGGCCGGCGGCAGGCGTAGCCAGCCGCCACGCTGCCAACAGAAGCGGCGCAAACACAAACGGGACATTTC
>JAOBWF010000422.1 GCA_025463215.1 Acidobacteriota bacterium
GGGTCGGCTTTTGTAAACTCTGCTCCGCGGTGTATAAGGGTAACCGATTTAGCATAGGCCAAGAGCTGCGCAGCACTCTCAAACCCTGCATTGCCGCCACCTACCACCACCGTGTCTTGGCCTGCAAAAAGTGGGCCGTCGCACGAAGCGCAGTAGGTAAGGCCTTTGTTTTCAAACTCCTGAGCCCCCGGCACATCGAGCTTACGGCGCGAGCCGCCTGTGGCTATAAGCACAGCCTTAGCCTCGTAAGCACCTTTTGGTGTCGTGATAGTAAATGTGCCGCTTGGGTTTTTTACTGCTTGCGTGGCGCGCTCGCCGATTTTTAAATCAACAATAGTGCTCGCGTAGGCGCGCAAGTGCGCGTCGAGTGCTTTTGCTAAATCGAGGCCGGCAATTTTAGGTGTGCCTATCCAGTTTTCGATCCCCACTGAGTCGGTGCTTTGGCCGCCTATTATCTCTGCAATAAATACTGTTTTGAGTTGCTTCCTTGCGGCATAAACTCCCGCAGCGACGCCCGCAGGCCCGCCGCCAATAATCGCTAAATCGTACATAATTGCTATTTTAACACAAAAAGGCGGGAAAATTCCTGTTTGTTTGCCTTGGCAGCTCGCAGCGCAAACACCCATGAATTTTCCCGCCTTTTTGCAGCGTTGGAGAGTATTTTATTTAATCCCTACTTTATTTTAGGGCGGCGGAGGAAGGATGGTACTGCGCCCCACTCATCGTCCTCCTCTTCTTTTTTAGGAGTAGCTGCTGGGAGCGGCTCGGCTTCGCCTATAACCGGTATCGGAGCTTTTTTCTCATCAACTTTTTTTGGCTCCTCTTTTTTAGGAGTCTCTACCGCGTTGTAGATTTTGCCGAGCGGCTTTTCCTCCTCCTTCTCCCTACCACCAAAAGCAAAGAGCGGTGTGCCGCGTGGTGCTACGCCAGGAGCAGGGAAGCCGGTTGCGATAACCGTTACGCGGATGTCTCCTTTTTTAAGTTTATCGTCTTTAATAGCGCCAAAGATAATTTTGGCATTTGGGTCAACCGACTCGGTAACAATTTTAGCAGCCTCGTGTACCTCGATCATGCCCAAATCGTCGCCACCTGCAATTGCAAAAAGTACGCCCTTTGCACCATTGATAGAGAGCTCGAGGAGGGGCGAGGAGACAGCAGCCTTAGCTGCAATTTGAGCGCGGTTTTCGCCATTAGCGACACCAATACCCATAAGCGCGCTACCTGCGTTTTCCATCACAGCCCTAATGTCGGCAAAGTCGACGTTGATGATGCCCGGGTGGGTGATCAAGTCGGAGATGCCCTCCACCGCTTGCTTAAGAATATCGTCGCAGGCTGCAAATGCTTGCTTGAGCGTAGTGTCTTTAGCAACGGTTGCCAAGATGCGGTCGTTAGGCACAACAATAAGTGCATCTACCTCTTTGCGGAGCTCCTCTATACCTTGCTCGGCCAAACGCATGCGCTGCGCTCCTTCGAAGCTAAATGGTTTTGTAATAACAGCAACAGTAAGTGCACCCATCTCTTTTGCTGCGCGCGCAACAATTGGCGCCGCGCCTGTGCCGGTGCCGCCGCCTTCGCCGCAAGCAATAAACACCATGTCGCTGCCTTTGATAGCTTGCTGCACCTCTTCTTTAGTTTCCTCTGCGGCGCGCTTGCCGATTTCCGGGTTCATGCCGGCACCGAGGCCGCGTGTAAGGTTTTTACCGATGTGGATTTTTTTCTTTGCGAGCGAGTGCTGCAAATCTTGTGCGTCGGTGTTGATTGAAATAAAATCAACGCCGCGCACTTTGCTCTCCATCATGTGGTTGACTGCGTTTTTGCCAGAGCCTCCTACGCCCACCACGCGGATCCGAGCGAATGCTTCTATTTCAGGTTGTATTTGTGCCATGTGATGGGTATTTGGTTAGTAAAAAGTGCCCTCCTTTTGCCCCGACACTTTACCACCGCTCTATGGCACTATGCAAATCCGGCGATTTCCCGACGCTTTGGTCGGGAGCCGTACCGCCTGTGGTGCGTCGGCTTGACAAAAACAGCTTTTGTATCAAAGAAAAATCCCGCACTGGCGGGATTTACGGCAAGAACTTTTTAAACCACTTCCACGATTGGGAGAGCGCTTCGTTTATAGAGCCGCCACCTTGCGGAGCCTCCATGTCGGAGCCTTGCAGGCCCCAAATAGTGAGGCCGTAGGCCACTGCCCATGAGCCGTCTTTTAATTGCATCTTACTTGCAGCGCCATCGGCAAACGAAGCAATACGCGAAGGGAGGCGGAGTACAGCCTTAGCCAAGTCGGGCATTGTTTGTATGCTCGAGCCGCCGCCGGTTAAAATAATGCCAGCAGGAAGGAGCTCGTCTTTGCCAATTTTTTTAAGGTGGCTCTCGACAAGTTTAAACATATCGTTAACGCGCTTTGCAATTAAATCGTCTATTTTACGTTTAGGAAACGGCGCGCCAAGTACTGCGCCTTGCTTGAGCTGCTCGGCCTCCTCGGGGCTAATGCGCAGGCCAAGTGCAATATCGTTGGTAATGTCGGTTGCACCGATAGGAAATACTTTAACCGAAATAGGAGTAGTGTCTTCAAACACAACTATTGAAAGAGTTTCGGCGCCAATGTTTGCCAAGACGCAGCCCACGCGCTTTTGCATTTTGCTCAGCGCAACAAAGCTTGCGGCAATTGGCGCTGCAACAATGTCCTCTACCTCAACACCTGCTTGCTCCACCGCCTCTACCAAATCATTTACGTGGCGCTCGAGGCAGGTAATTAAAAGAGTCTCAACAGTTAAGCGCATGCCCTTCATCCCCACAGGGCTGTGGCCTAAAACTTTTACACCGTCTACTGTATAGCGCAGCGGTATTGTGTGGATTATTTTGCGGTTGAGTGTGGCCGAAGGTGCCAAGGCCTTTTCGCTTGCGGCAATGGCGCGTGGGATATCGCGCTCGGTAATTTCGGAGTCGCCGCGCTCGACAACTGTTTCGCCGCGGGCAAAACTTTCCTCGAGGCCAACACCGCCAAGGCCAAGGTACGCGCGCTTTACTTTAATACGCGCCGCTTTAGAGGCTTGCGAGACTGCCGCGGCAACCGAGCGCGAAACATCGCCGATTGAAACAATGTAGCCGTGTTTAAGGCCGCGGCTCTCGGCGTAGCCGGTGCCAAGGATGCGTGGAGGCACGCCAGGTGTATCGGCCGCCTCTGCGATAACCACTTTTACATGGTACGTACCTATGTCGATGCCAACAATTGTTTTACTCATGAGCCTTGAGGCCCCACTTTTTTAAGTAGCGACGCTCAATGCTGTCCATTGTAGCACTATGTTTGTAGCCTTTTAAATGGCATAGCCCGTGGATAAACAAATATGCAACACTAAATGTGCCGCGCGCGGCCGGGCAGAGCACTATCTCGCCTGAGTTTTTAGAAAGTTCAAACGAAAGTACATTGGAGGCTTTGTCCTTCTTTTTACTTGCGAGTGTTATGCGGCGCGACTCGGCAGGACCAACAAGCGCAACCGAAAGTTCATATGTTTTGCCTAGGATACTCTCCTTTATTTTTTGAAACGGAATATCCCGCTCCAAAGTGGTGCGGGATGTTTTGTTAACTATTGAAAATGTAGAGGATGCAGCCATTAATTAGCGGCGGCGTGGGCCACGAGTTGTGCGAGGCTCCATTTTGCCGAGCTTGATAAGCTCTTGCACCTCGGCGCGGCGTTTGATTACTTTAAGAGTTTGCTTGCGGCGTACATTGCCCGACTTGATGCGGACATGGTAACGGCGGCCGCGCATGCGCTGGATAAGCCCTGCGCCCTGCACGCGTTTTGAAAAGCGGCGGATAAGGTTTATCGCCGACTCGTTATCGTTTTTGCTGACCTCTGCTTGTACGCTCATATGTCGTGACACTGTACCATATGGGGTGTTTTGGGGCAAGAAGTGGTATTTAAGCTAGGTGAGGTAGCCAGCCACTAGCCACTAGGGTTTAGCCACTAGGGCGGAGGAGAGCTTATTAAGCATACGCATTACCTCATCTAGTAAGGCTACAGCTATTGCTGCCTCTAGGTTGGTAATAAAGCCTATATTTTGAGCAATTATAAGATGAGTCTCAAGTTCGGTGCCGGAGCCAAAAGCAATCCTTACGAATTGGGTGTATTCGCCTCGATGTTTGCGACCATACCCTTCAGCTAGGTTTGCAGGGATAGAAACTGCACAGCGACGCATCTGGCTAGTAAGACCGAACATTTCGGATTTAGGAAATTTCTCCGTAAGCTTGTATATCTCCGTTACCAATTGAATACCTTTTTGCCAGACCACTAGTTCCTTGTAAGACTGCATCCGTGCATCTTACGAACTAATGCAGTTTTTGCAAATAGTCGCCTATTTCTTTTCGTGATTTGAGGATAGTTACTTTATGGTTGTATGTTTCAACAAAACTTTTAATTTTTGGACCGTTTGTGTACGTGCGGCGGATTATTTCGTAGAAAAAGCTCAATTCTTGCCACGCGGTCAGTTCTTGATGTCGAGTGGAAGGTTTAAAGATACGTTGTAGATGATTAAGCAACCTGCGCCAAACTGGAATATCGATAAAGAGAATGATGTCAGCTTTTTGTGCAATCTCTGGCCCCACGCTACGAGAATAAAAGCCATCTGAAACCCATGACTCTGTCTCTGTTGCTACTGCAACTTTTTGTTTAATATAGGTGCGTACCTGCTCGCGTTCTTCTTGCGATGTGTCTTGGTTAACCTTGGCACCACCCACCTCGAACCAAAAACGGTCTAGCTGGATATGAG
>JAOBWF010000201.1 GCA_025463215.1 Acidobacteriota bacterium
CATGTAGACCTTCTTCTCGTACTTGCCGGTGTTGGCGTGCAGCTCGAGCTGCGCGATCACCTGGTTGGTGAACGACGCCGACATCACGAAGCTGGGATGCCCGGTCGCGCAGCCGAGATTCAGCAGCCGCCCCTCGGCGAGGATCATCACGCTGTGGCCGTCGGGGAACTTGAACTCGTCGTACTGCGGCTTGATGTTGATCCGCTCGACGCCCTTGTACTTCTTCAGACCGGCCATGTCGATCTCGTTGTCGAAGTGGCCGATGTTGCCGACGATCGCCTTGTCCTTCATCTGCGCCATGTGATCGGCGGTGATGATGTTGTGATTGCCGGTCGCGGTGATGAAGATGTCCGCGTCCTTGATCACGTCCTCGATGGTCGCCACCTGGTAGCCTTCCATCGCCGCCTGCAGCGCGCAGATCGGGTCGATCTCGGTGACGATGACGCGCGCGCCCTGGCCGCGCAGCGCCTGGGCGCAGCCCTTGCCGACCTCGCCGAAGCCGAACACCACCGCGACCTTGCCGCCGAGCATGACGTCGGTCGCGCGCGCGAGACCGTCCGGCAGCGAGTGGCGGCAGCCGTAGATGTTGTCGAACTTGCTCTTGGTCACCGAGTCGTTGACGTTGATCGCCGGAAACAGCAGCGTGCCCGCTTCCATCATCTGGTAGAGCCGATGGACGCCGGTCGTCGTCTCTTCCGAGACGCCGCGCAGCGACGAGGCGATGCGCGTGTAGCGTCCCTTGTCCTTGGCGATCGACGTGCGGATCGTCTCGAGGATGACGCCCCACTCTTCCGGATCCTTGTCGGCGTCGAACGCCGGCACCTGGCCCGACTTTTCGAACTCGACGCCTTTGTGCACCAGCAGCGTCGCGTCGCCGCCATCGTCGACAATCAGCGTCGGGCCGCTGCCGTCGGGCCATTCGAGCGCCTGCTCCGTGCACCACCAGTATTCGTCGAGCGTCTCGCCCTTCCACGCGAACACCGGCGTCCCCTTCGGGTTCGCCACGGTGCCGCCGTTCTCGGGACGGCCGACCGCGACCGCGGCGGCGGCATGATCCTGCGTCGAGAAGATGTTGCACGACACCCAGCGGACGTCGGCGCCGAGCTCGACCAGCGTTTCGATCAGGACGGCGGTCTGAATCGTCATGTGCAGGCTGCCCATGATGCGGGCACCGGCGAGCGGTTTATTCGCGCCGTGCTGCCTGCGCAGCGCCATCAGGCCGGGCATTTCCTGCTCGGCGAGACGCATTTCCTTGCGGCCGAACTCGGCCTCGGCGAGGCTGCGGACCTTGAACGGTTCGCGTCCGGCCGCCTTGGCGGCCGCATACGGGTGCATCTTCTCGACTACTGTTGCCATGTGTCTCTCTCTCTCCTGTCGCGCGGCGGCTTCAGCCGAGCGCGCGTTTCGCTGTTGCCACGAATAAGCCCGGACCCTTCGAGCGCGCGTCCGGAGGAAGTGCGACGACCCTGATCGACTCGAACCCGGTTTCCTGGAAGATGCGCCCGACGTGCTCGTCGCTGAACCCGAGCCACACGTGCCCCATCTGCTGGCGGTAGCTGTCGCGATCGTGCGGCAGCATGTCGACGATGATCGCGCGGCCGCCCGGCTTGAGGACGCGCGCGACCTCGCGCAGCGCCCGCTGCGGCTCGGGGACGTGATGCAGGACGAGCATCAGCGTTGCCGCGTCGAGTTGCGCCTCGTCGATCGGCAGCGCCTCGATCTCGCCGCGCCGCAGGTCGACGTTGTCGAACGGGTGCAGCCGCTTCTTCGCGGCCTGCAGCATCGCCGCGGACGCGTCGACGGCGATCACCTGCGTGACGAACGGCGCCAGCGCCGCGCTGACCTGGCCGGTGCCGCAGCCGAGATCGCCGACGGTCCACGTATCTTCCGCCAGCGCCGCGAGCGCGGCGAGGTGAAAGCGATCGCCGAACAGCTCGTCGCGGACGCGATCCCACTGGCCGGCGGACGAAGAAAAGAACTCCTGCGATTTCGTGCGCCGCTCGGCGAGGGCGGCCTGCAGCCGGCGATGATCCTGTGCCGCGGCTGGCGACGATCCGACCTGCTCGCGGACGAGCAGCCAGAGCCGGCGCGCCGACGGATCGAGATCCTCGCGGGTCATCGTGTAGAGGTTGCTGGTGCCTTCGGCACGGGCCGCGACCCAGCCGCTGTCGGCGAGCGCCTTGAGGTGGCGGCTGACCGTGGACTGCGGCAGCTGGACGATGCCGCAGAGCTCGGAGACCGTCAGCTCGTGGCGGTCGAGCAGCAGCAGAATGCGGCTGCGCGTCGCGTCAGAGAGCGCGGACAGATGATCGAGGATTGCGGAAGCGGCGCCATTCATCCGTATAACCGGATGAAAGGATACAACGAAACCGCGCCGTCGTCAACCATCAGAATCGATCCGAAGCCCGGCGACAATTGCACTGCCCCGTCGGGCTCACGTCGGTGTCTCGCGGCTTCATCGAGTGGCCGACGTGCGGGGCGACTGCGTGCCGCGCGAGTGCGCGCGCTCGCTGCGGATCTGAATGGATCGGATTCAGCGGATAGCGGCCGAGGCCGAGCAGATCTGAATCGTGTTGGCGTCGGGCTGCGCGGCGCAATAGTCGGCGATCGCGCGCTGCACGCCGTCGCGGGCGACCCGGACGTCGTAGGCGCGCTTGGCATCGCGGGCCATGCGGTAGATGCTCAGCAGATCGAACCCCGCGCCAGGCGGCTGCCAGCCCACCGGATCGAGCTGCCACGCCGGCTTGTCGAAGATCTCGTGCATCGGGTGGATCGCGTGGATCTCGATTTTGAAGGTCGGTTCGGGTTCGACCACCGTCAGACGCAGCGGCGCCTTCTGCAGCACCGCACGCATGCGATCGAGTGACGGGTCGGCGGCGGTGTCCTGCGCGCCCGCCGCCGCGGCGACGAGCATCGCGCAGACGAGCGCGATCGGCGTCGCCTTCATCTCCCCGCAGTATCGCAGATCTGGATGCCGGCGCCGTCGCGCGGCTGCGCCGTGCAGTACTGGGCGACCGCGGCGCGGACCTCTTCTTTCGCGGCGGCCTCGGCGTGCACCCGCTCGGCCTGCGAGATGCTGCTCAGCGCCTTGCCGCCGAGATATTTACCGACCAGGTTCTCGATCAGGATCGTCAACAGCTGCGGCTGGTTGAACGCGGCCAACGGCTGCCGCAGCGGGTTGTCGACCGGCGGAAACATGATGCGATCCTGCTCCATCATGTAGACGCCGCCGGCCGGGATCGGGCCGGCCTTGAAGTTGAGCGTCGCCAGCAACTCGTCCAGCTTCTGCCGCTCGCGAATCTGCACCCGGAACGTCGGACGCTCGTCGATCGTGCCGATCGAGAGCAGCGGGGTGGTTTCGAGCGCCTCGCGGATCTTCGACAGTGAGACGGGGAGTGGCGATCCGCCCTGCGAGGGCGACGCCGCCTCCGCCGGCTGGGACACGGGTTCCTGTGCCGCCGCCGCAACGGGGACGGTCAGGATCGCCGTGAACAGCAGAGCCAGCAGGCGCATATTCCTTAGGACGCCGTGGCCAAGCTCACAGCTGGTCCCCAGATTACTGTACTCGACTGCACGACTGACGCCAGCGGCCCGCCGTTCATTTCCGGACAGATGCGCGCCTCGCGGGCGGGGCGTAGAATGCGCACAGGACAGGAAGTGAGGCGAGGATGCATCAAGTGCCCCGCACGGATCAGATCGAGTTGGCCGACGCGATCGCGGAAGGCGCCAGGCGGCGGCCCAGCCAGGCCTTCGGCGAATATTTTTCCGACCAGGGCGGATCGTGCGCCCTCGGCGCTGCCTACGAAGGGGCCTATGCGCTGCCGCAGGAGGCCGGCTCGATCCGGCCGCGGCTCGATCGCCTGTTCGACTGCCTCGAGAACGTACGCCGCAAGTGTCCCGAAGGCTGCAACAAGCGGCTGCCGCTGAATGCGATCATCCTGCATCTCAACGACGATCATCACTGGACGCGCGAGATGATCGTCAGCTGGCTGCGCAAGTAGTCGTTGGTCCCTAATTCTTCGTCTTGCCCGAACTCCCTGACGTCGTCGTTTACGTCGACGCGCTGACGCGCCACCTCGTCGGCCGCCGCCTCGAGCGGCTCACGCTGCACAGCCCGTTCGTCCTGAGGACCGTCGACCCGCCGATCGATCGCGTCGACGCTCAGACCGTTGGCGGCGTACGGCGGATCGGCAAACGGATCGTGTTCGAATTCCCGGATCAGCTGTTTCTCGTCATTCATCTCATGATCGCCGGCCGGCTGCGTTGGCGCGAACCCGGGAAGAAATCGGGGATGGGACCGAAGCTGATGCTCGCCTCGTTCCTCTTCGAGCACGGCACGCTGTTCTTCACCGAAGCGAGCTCGCAGAAGCGCGCCTCGCTGATGCTGGTGCGCGGCGAAGCGGCGTTGCACGCGCTCGATCCGGGCGGCGTCGAGCCGCTCGACGCCACGCCCGAACAGTTTCACGAGGCACTGACGCGCGAGAGCCATACGCTGAAGCGCACGCTCACCGATCCGCACCTGTTCAGCGGCATCGGCAACGCCTACTCCGACGAGATCCTGCACGCGGCGCGGTTGTCGCCGCTGAAATTGTCGCGCAACTTGACTGACGAAGAATTCGGCCGGCTGTATGACGCGACGCGGACGACGCTGCAGTGGTGGGTCGAGCGTCTTCGCGCCGAGGTTGGCGAGGGGTTTCCGGACAAAGTCACAGCGTTTCGCGACGGCATGGCGGTGCACGGCCGGTTCAAGCTGCCGTGCCCGGTGTGCGGCACGCCGGTCCAGCGGATCACCCGGGGGCAGACCCCTTCGTCCCGCTTCAAGGGGGCGGACCCCGGCGAGTGCAATTACTGTGCGCGCTGCCAGACCGGCGGCAAGCTGCTCGCCGACCGCTCGCTCTCGCGGCTGCTGAAATCCGACTGGCCGCGATCGATCGACGAGCTCTGATCCCTTGCCAAATCTACATCATCGCATGTAGATTTATAGATGTGAAGCAGGCGTCTGCCTTGTACCGGCTGCTCGGCGACGAGGCGCGGCTCCGCCTGCTGCGGGTGCTGTCGCGCGAGCGGCTCAATGTCACGGAGCTGACCGGCGTCCTCGGCCTCGCCCAGTCCGGCGTCTCCCGCCACCTCGGCATGCTGAAAGAGGCAGGGCTGGTGGCGGAAGAGCGCGACGGCGGCTTCAGCTACTATCGCGCCGCCGCGCTCGAGGGCGCCGACGCGCCGTTGACCGCCGTCCTGCACGCCCAGTTCGAGTCCTCCGCCGCCGACGCCGCGGTGCGCGCCGACGAGGCCCGGCTGCAGGAAGTGCTGCGGCTGCGCAAGGAGAACTTCGACGCGCATGCGGGGCCCGATACGCGTGACGCGCGCCAGCTGGTACCCGGCCGCAGCTGGGCGGCGTGGTCGCGCGCCCTCGGCCTGCTGATGCCGCGCGTCAAGGTCGCGGATCTGGGCTGCGGCGAAGGCTACCTGACGATCGAAGCGGCGCGGTGGGCCGCCCGCGTCATCGCGGTCGACCGCTCGGAAACGGTGCTGACCCGGGCCAAGGCGCTGGCGCGGCGCCGCCGCGTGTCGAACGTGATCTGGAAGAAGGGGGAGCTCGAGAAGCTGCCGATGAAGGACGCCTCAGTCGACGTCGCGATGCTGTCGCAGGCCCTGCACCACGCCCACGATCCCGCGCGCGCCGTCGCCGAGGCGGCGCGCGTCACGATTCCGGGCGGCCGCGTCCTCCTCCTCGACCTGCGCGCGCATGCCGAGGAATGGGTCCGCGCCAAGCTCGGCGACCGCCGGCTCGGGTTCGACGATGACGAGCTGCGCCGGATGCTGACGGCGGCGGGGCTCGGCGACGTCAAAGTCGGCGTCGGCGCGCGCAAGGCGGGCGACCCCTTCACCGTGCTGATCGCCGCCGGCACCAAGGGCGGCACGAAATCCACCAAAGACACCAGACACACGAAACCATGACACCGAACGTACGCACGCAGCTCGACGATCTCCTCGCCAGGCGGATTCTGGTCCTCGACGGCGCCATGGGCACGATGGTGCAGCGCCATCAGCTCACCGAGGCCGACTTCCGCGGCGCCCGCTTCAAGGATCATCCGCGCGATCTGCGCGGCAACAACGACGTCCTGGTGCTGACGCGGCCCGACATCATCGCCGAGATCCACCGCCAGTATCTCGAGGCCGGCGCCGACATCATCGAGACGAACACGTTCAGCGGCACGGCGATCGCCCAGGGCGATTACGCGCTCGAACCGCTCGTCTACGAGCTGAACCGCGAGGGCGCCCGGCTCGCCCGCGCGGCGTGCGACGAATACACGAAGAAGGATCCGTCGCGGCCGCGCTTCGCCGCCGGCTCGATGGGGCCGACCAATCGCATCCTGTCGATCTCGCCGGACGTCAACAACCCGGCGTTCCGCAACATGACCTTCGATGCCCTGAAGGACGCCTTCAAGGAGCAGGCGCGCGGCCTGATCGACGGCGGCTGCGATCTGCTGCTGGTCGAGACCATCGTCGACACCTTGAACGCCAAGGCGGCGATCGTCGCAATCGAGGAGCTCTACGAAGAACGACGCACGCCCGATGACCGACGTCTGCCGTTGATGATTTCGGTGACGATTACCGATCGCAGCGGGCGCACGCTGTCGGGCCAGACCATCGATGCGTTCTGGGTGTCGATCGCGCACGCCAGACCGTTCAGCGTCGGCATCAACTGCGCGCTCGGCGCCAAGGACATGCGGCCCTACCTCGCCGAACTGGCGCGGATCGCCGACTGCTATGTCAGCTGCTACCCGAACGCCGGCCTGCCGAACGCCTTCGGCGCCTACGACGAACAGGCGTCGGAAACCGGGGCGTTCCTCCGCGAGTTCGCGGCCAGCGGCTTCGTCAACATCGTCGGCGGCTGCTGTGGCACGACGCCCGATCACATCAAGGCGATCGCCGACGGCGTCGTCGGGCTGCCGCCCCGCACCTCGCAGCTCGCACCCCGCACCGCCCACCTCAGCCAGTTTGCCGGCCTCGAGACGCTGACCATCCGTCCCGAGTCGAACTTCCAGATGATCGGCGAGCGGACCAACGTCACCGGATCGCAGAAGTTCGCGCGGCTGATCAAGGCCGGCGACTATGCCACCGCGACCGAAGTGGCGCTCGAGCAGGTGCGCGGCGGCGCCAATCTGATCGACGTCAACATGGACGAAGGCATGCTCGACTCCGAGCAGGCGATGACGCAGTTCCTCAACTACATCGGCACCGAGCCGGACATCGCGCGCGTGCCGTTCATGATCGACAGCTCGAAATGGTCGGTGATCCTCGCCGGCCTGAAGTGCGTGCAGGGCAAGGCGGTGGTCAACTCGATCAGCCTGAAAGAGGGGGAGGCCGACTTCCTGGCGAAGGCCGCGGTGGTCAAGCGCTTCGGCGCCGGCGTCGTCGTGATGGCGTTCGACGAGCAGGGCCAGGCGGACACGATCGAGCGGAAGGTGTCGATCTGCCAGCGCGCGTACGCGCTGCTGACCGAAGTGGCGGGCTTCGATCCCTCCGACATCATCTTCGACCCGAACATCCTGGCGATTGCGACCGGGCTCGAGGAGCACAACGCCTACGCGATCAACTTCATCGAGGCGACGCGGCTCATCAAGGCGGCGTGCCCGGGGGTGAAGATCAGCGGCGGCGTCAGCAACCTGTCGTTCTCGTTCCGCGGCAACGACGTCGTGCGCGAGGCGATCCATTCGGCCTTCCTCTACCACGCGATCAAGGCCGGCATGGACATGGGCATCGTCAACGCCGGCCAACTGGTCGTCTACGAGGACATCCCGAAGGATCTGCTCGAGCACGTCGAGGACATCATCTTCAACCGGCGGCCGGACGCGACCGAGCGGATGGTCGAGTTCGCGGCGACGGTGAAGGGCGGCGCGACCAAGCGCGAGCACGATCTGACCTGGCGGGAGGCGTCGGTGGCGGCGCGGCTGTCGCACGCGCTGGTGCACGGCGTCGTCGACTTCATCGAGATCGACGTCGAGGAGGCGCGCGGGCAATACGCGCGGCCGCTGGAGATTATCGAAGGACCGTTGATGGACGGCATGAAGGTGGTCGGCGATCTGTTCGGCGCCGGCAAGATGTTCCTGCCGCAGGTGGTCAAGAGCGCGCGCGCGATGAAGCGCGCGGTCGCCTACCTCGAGCCGTTCATGGCGGCGGAGCGCGAGGCGCGGATGGCCGCCGGCGGCGCCGCGGAGACCGCCTCGAAGGGGCGCATCGTGCTGGCCACCGTCAAGGGGGACGTCCACGACATCGGCAAGAACATCGTCGGCGTCGTCCTCGGCTGCAACAGCTACGAAGTGGTGGACCTCGGCGTCATGGTCCCGTGCGACAAGATCCTGACCACCGCGATCGAGGAAAAAGCGGATCTGATCGGGCTGAGCGGCCTGATCACGCCGTCGCTCGACGAGATGGTGTTCGTAGCGAAGGAGATGGCGCGGCGCGGGATCACCCTGCCGCTCCTGATCGGCGGCGCGACGACCAGCCGCCAGCACACGGCGGTGAAAATCGCGCCGGAGTACAAGGAGAGCACCGTCCACGTCCTCGACGCGTCGCGCGTCGTCGACGTCGTCGCCAGCCTGCTGAGCGACGAGCGGCGGCCGGCGTTCGAGGAAACGAACCGCGGACTCCAGGAGACGCTGCGGTTCCAGCACGGCCAGCGCAAGGAGAAGCCGCTGCTCCCGTACGACAAGGCGCTCGCCAACCGGTTCGCCATCGACTGGGCCGCTGAGACGCTGCCGGAACCGCCGTTCATCGGCCGTCGCCTCGTCCACGTGCCGCTACAGGACCTCGTCCCCTATATCGACTGGACCTTCTTCTTCGCGGCGTGGGAGCTGAAGGGGCGCTATCCGGCGATCCTCGACCATCCCGAATACGGCACGGCGGCGCGCGATCTGTTCGACAGCGCGCAGGTGCTGCTCGATCGGATCGTCCGCGAGCAGCGGCTGACCGCGTCCGGCGTCTACGGCTACTGGCCGGCGGTCAGCGAAGGCGACGACATCGTGGTGTATCGCGATCGCGAGCACACGGGCGAGCTGGCGCGGTTCAACCTGCTGCGGCAGCAGGAGCTGATCGCCGACGGCAAGGCCAACCTGTCGCTCGCCGACTTCATCGCGCCGCGCTCGGCGCTGGCCGCCGGGCGCACCGATTATCTCGGCGCATTCGCCGTGACCGCGGGGCTTGGCGCCGACGAGCTCGCGAAGCAGTTCGAAGGCGAGCTCGACGACTACAGTGCGATTCTGGTCAAGGCCCTCGCCGACCGTCTGGCGGAGGCGTTCGCCGCGTATCTGCACCAGCGCTCGCGGCAGGAGTGGGGCATCGACGAAGCACGGAGCGTGGACGATGTGCATCATGAAGCGCATCGCGGGATCCGGCCGGCGTTCGGGTATCCGGCGTGCCCCGACCATAGCGAGAAGTTCAAGCTGTTCGATCTGCTCGAGGCGGCGGAGGTCGGGATCGCGCTGACCGAGAACGCGGCGATGACGCCGGCGGCCAGCGTCAGCGGTCTGTACTTCGCCAGTCGCCACGCGCGGTACTTCACCGTCGGGCGTCTGGGCGAAGACCAGGTCGCCGCGTACGCGAAGCGGAAAGGGCAGTCGATCGATCAGGTCGAGCGCTGGCTGACGCCGAACCTGTCTTACGAGCCGGCGCGCTGCTGACCATTTCCGTAATTCGGCCGACTCTTCTGTAAGTCATAGAACTCTGCCGTATCGATGACTCATCTGTAGCTGGACCACATCTGTCGATGTGTGTTCCAGATGAGCTCACACGGCAGAGCACTTGCCCTGACATATCGCAATCCCATTATGAAAACTCTGTTGATGACGGCGCACGTGTGTGTCTCGGTAATCATGTCGGCGGCGCCGGTCGCTGCGGCGACGATTGCGCTGGCGGCCGGCGGCAACCTGCAGCAGGCGATTAACAGCGCGTCGCCGGGCGACACGATTGCGCTGGCGCCGGGGGCGACGTTCACCGGCAGCTTCACGCTGCCTGTCAAGAACGGCGACGCGTTCATTACCATCCGGACCGCGGGCGAGAACGGACTGCCGGGGGACGGCGAGCGCGTCTCGGCAGGGCAGGCCGGCGCCCTCGCGACCATTCGCGCGAGCGGCAGCGGCGCCGCGATCAAGACCGCGGCCTCGGCGCACCATTGGCGGCTAATGCTGCTGGAAGTGCAGGGCATCGGCGGCGGGGATCTGATCACCCTCGGCGACGGCTCCAGCGCACAAACCTCGCTGGCGCAGGTGCCGCACGATCTCGTCGTCGATCGCCTCTACATTCACGGCGACGCCGCCAAGGGGCAGAAGCGCGGCATCGCGCTGAACAGCGCCGCGACGACCGTGACCGGCTCGTACATCTCGGACATCAAGCTGGTGGGACAGGACTCGCAGGCGATCTGCGGCTGGAACGGCCCCGGCCCATTCACGATCACCAACAACTACCTCGAGGCGTCGGGCGAGAACATCATGTTCGGCGGCAGCGATCCGGCGATCGCCGACCTGGTGCCGGCCGACATCACGGTCGCCAACAACTACGTCACCAAGCAGGTGTCGTGGCGCACCGAGAAGTGGAGCGCGAAGAACCTGATCGAGCTGAAGAACGCGCGCCGCGTCACGATCGCGGGCAACACGTTCGAGAACAACTGGGAAGGCGGGCAGTCCGGGTTCGCGATCGTGTTCACGGTCCGCAATCAGGACGGCAAGTGCCCGTGGTGCCAGGTGGATCACGTCACCTTCGAGCGCAACATCCTCCGGCACAGCGCGGCGGGGATCAAGATTCTCGGCTGGGACAACCTTCATCCGAGCCAGCAGGCGCAGGCGATCCTGATCCGCGGCAACCTGTTCTACGACATCGACAGCAAGGCCTGGGGCGGCAACGGCTACTTCGTCGCGATGACCGACGGCGCCCGCGACATCACGGTCGACCACAACACCGTCGTGCAGGGCAAAGCCTCCGGCCTGGTGCAGATCGACGGGCCGCCGGTGCTCGGGTTCGTGTTCACCAACAACCTGGCCAAGTCCGGCAACTACGGCATCACCGGAACCGGCCGCGGATCGGGCAACCCCGCCATCGCCGCCTTCCTGCCGGGCGCGGAGATTACGCGCAACGTCATGGCCGGCGCGCCGGCGGCCCAGTACCCGGCGGGGAACAGTTTTCCGTCGACGGCGCAGTTCGAGACCCAATTCGTCTCGATCAGCGGCGACGATTATCGGCTCGTGAGCGGCAGCGTCTGGCGCGGCGCCGGTACCGACGGGCAGGACATCGGTGCGCCGCTCGGTTCAGTACGATAAGCGCTTCTAACGACCTCACTACGACTCTTTAGACAACAAGCGCAACACTGTGCTATCGTCGGGACTCCGTCGGGGCGCTTGCCACGTTCCCGCCTGGAGTATTGACTGTAAAGTGTTGAATAATAAAATCTTAACGCGCGTCGTCGCGGCTGCTCTCCTCTCTATCGTGTGTCTCGCAACCGGCGCGGCCGCCGCTGGCAATGGCCGCCGCTATGCGACGCTGGACGCGGAGTTGAATCGGCGGGCCGCAAGCGCGCCCGCGTCCGCCACGACCAGCGTGATTCTCCGCGTGCGCGGGTCGCAGCTGCCGGCCGAGTTCAAGAAATACGCCCGGCCGGGGACGCTCGGCCTGATCAACGCTTATGTGCTGGACGTGCCGAACAGCCAGCTGAAAGCGATCGCGGCCCACGCCGGCACCCTCTACGCGAGTCACAACGGCACCGTCCACGCGTTCAACTTGAGGAGCAGCGTGCAGAGCGGCGCGTTGTTCGCGCGCCAGATGATGGGGATCAACGGCGCCGGTGTCGGCGTCGCCATTCTCGACTCTGGCGTCGCGCCGAACGACGAAACGCCGGTCAGCTACTTCAGGGATTTCCTGACGTCGGCGGCGCCGCACACCCCGTGCCTCACCCCGTGCGATCCCAACGGCCACGGCACGCACGTCGCCGGGACGATTGCCGGCAACGGCGTCAACTCGTTCGGCGAGAAGGCCGGCATGGCACCGGGCGCGTCGCTGATCGCGCTGCGCGTGCTCGGCGCCGACGGCACCGGCACGATCGACGGCGTCATCAACGCCCTCGCATGGGTCCTCGAGAACGCGCACAAGAAAAACATCCGCGTCGTCAACCTGTCGTTCGGCATGAAGCCGACCAGCCTCGGCATTCACGATCCGGATCCGCGCGGGACGCTGCTGAACGATCCGCTCGCAGCCGCGACCAAGGCGCTCGTCGACGCCGGCATCTTCGTGGTCGGCGCGGCCGGCAACTTCGGCGAGGCCAAATGCGCGTCGCTGGCGCATGGCGGCACGCCGGATGCCAACGGTGATTGCGCGGTCTGGGGCGGCATCACCGCGCCGGGATCGTTCCCGTGGGTGTTCACCGTCGGCGCCAGCAGTTCGCGCGGCAGCTTCAATCGCCGCGACGACGTGATGGCCGGGTTCAGCTCACGCGGCCCCGCGCTGCCGCTGCAGAACGCCAAGCCGGATCTCGTCGCCGGCGGCGTCGGCATCGAATCGACCGCGGTCGTCAACAGCACGCTCTACGAGCACGCGCTCGGCCTCGTGCCGCGGCCGCTGGTGGCCGGCGCGTCGACGCGCAACCCCTTTCCCTACCTGGCGCTCAGCGGCACGAGCCAGGCGGCGGCGGTCGTCAGCGGCGTCGCCGCGCAGATGCTGCAGGCGAATCCGAAGCTGACGCCGAACCTGCTCAAGGCGATCCTCGAGTACACGTCGGAAGATCGGCGCTACGACGCGCTCGAACAGGGCGCCGGGTTCCTGAATGCGCTCGGCGCGGTGCGCCTCGCGCGCTTCTACGCCACCGCGAAAAAAGGCCAGCGCGTTCCGGTCGAACCGATCTGGAGCCAGCACTTCATCTGGGGCAACGTCCTGCTGTCCGGCGGCCTGATGCTGCCGAAGGCCAACGCGTGGACGGTCGGCGTCGACTGGGGCGCCGACGCGATGGCTGACGGCGACAACATCGTCTGGGGCACGTCGTGCGGATCCGACGAGTGCGGCGGCAACATCGTGTGGGGCGCCAGCGACGGTGACAACATCGTCTGGGGCACCGCCGATGGCGACAACATCGTGTGGGGTACCGCCGCCGACGGGGACAACATCGTCTGGGGCACGGCCGACGGTGACAACATCGTGTGGGGCACCGTCTGCGGCGGCGCCGACTGCGACAACATCGTGTGGGGCACGGCGGGCGATGGCGACAACATCGTCTGGGGCACGGCCGCCGACGGCGACAACATCGTGTGGGGCACGTCGACCGACGGCGACAACATCGTCTGGGGTACGGCCGCCGATGGCGACAACATCGTCTGGGGCACCGTCGCCGACGGCGACAACATCGTGTGGGGTACGGCGAGCGACGGTGACAACATCGTCTGGGGTACGGCCGGCGACGGCGACAACATCGTCTGGGGCACGTTCGGCGATGGCGACAACATCGTGTGGGGCACGGCGAGCGACGGCGACAACATCGTCTGGGGTACGACCGTGATCGGACGGCTGCCGTCGACGCAGCTCGAGTGGTATCGCGTATTCCTCAATCGACAGTTCGACCTGGTATGGGTGGCGCAGGAGTTCGGCGACGTCTTCACGGCGCGCGACGGCCATCACCTGCCGAAGCCCACCAAGAGGATGCGGCCGCGGAAACCCGCGTCACACCGGCACCAGTAAGCGATTCGTCGGAGACTGCAGTCACATGGCACACGTACCGTACCGTTCGGACCTGGACATCGCGATGTCCGAGGTGTCGAATGGCGAAGTCACCGGCAGCGACTGGCGCCGCGGGCTGCCCCTGCTGCGCGGGACGCAGGTGACGCTGCGTGAACTGCGGCGTTCGGATGCGGCGTCGCTCTGCGCGCTGCTGACGACCGAGGAAGTGGCGCGGTTCATTTCACCGCCGCCGTCGGCCGTCCACGGCTTCGAACGGTTCATCGACTGGACGCGGCGGCAGCGGATCGCCGGCAGCTACGCGTGCTACGCGGTCACGCTGCGCGGCGTCGACACGGCGGTGGGGATCATCCAGGTGCGGGCGCTCGAGCCCGGCTTCGGTATCGCCGAGTGGGGCTTCGTCCTCGGCGCATCGTTCTGGGGCACGGGTGTGTTTCAGGAGAGCGCGCGGCTGGTGCTCGACTTCGCGTTCGACACACTCCGGACCGAGCGGCTCGAAGCGCGCGCGGCGGTCGCCAACGGACGCGGCAACGGCGCGCTGCGAAAGCTTGGCGCGGTCCGGGAGTGCGGGCTCCGCAAGTCGTTCCATCACGACGGCGAGTTCGTTGACCAGGCTCTGTACGCCATCCTCGCGAACGACCGCAGGGCAGCGGCGTCGGCGATCGCTCCCGCTCCCAGGCTGCACTGATCCCACGGGTCGCCGCGACCCCACGTTATGCGCGTCGCAGACACAAAGGCCGGCCTCCCGCCCGCCTCGTTGTTCGTGTTCCTGTGCACAATTTGGCCGAACTGAACGTCACCCGAGCAGACATGGTTCGGCTGTTCGTTACGACGATATACGACAATTAGAGACTCTCGATACCGTAAACTGCTCAGTTGTGGCCTTCGTGTGCCGGAACAGAACAGAGGGAATTTTTTGGCGTTTCAGTGGCAATAAGCAAGCGCGTTGGGTCAGATCCGGCATCCGTGTGCCGAAACAGCGCAGCGGCAGGCTTCGGCTCCCTCCAGACGCACTTTTCACGTTGACCCTAACGCCTTCACGGTTGGAGACTTACCGTTGCAACCCCGGAAACGGCATCGTTGGTCGCGCTCTTGCTCCCTTGGGTCCTGTCATGAAACAGATGTCGATTGCGCCGCCAAGACAGAAAGCCGTCTGGGGGCCCAAGCGTATCTTCGCGACCGTCGCCGTGCTGGTTGTCGGCGCGGCGCCGAGTACGATGGCCGAATCGCGCCACCACGATCGCGAGGGCCGGAAGGCCGACGCAGGGCGGCCGAATTCGCAGGTGCGGGACTACAAGCTCGATACTGAACTCGAATTTCGCGCCGCTCGCGCGCACGCGACGAACAAGACCAAGGTGATCGTCGAGCTGGCGCCAGGCGCCAAGCTGCCGTCGAAATACGCGCAGTACGCAGAGCGTCACGGGCAGCTAGGCATCATCAACGGCGTCGCGCTCGAATTGCCCGACCGCCTGCTCGCCGAGATGGCGAAGCACCCCTCGGTGTTCCGGCTGCACTACGATCGGCCGGCGGCCCGATTCAACTATCGCACCTCGCTGACTGTGGGCACGACCGTTGTGCGTGAAACGCTGGGCCTCACCGGCGCCGGCGTCGGCGTCGCTGTGATCGACTCGGGCATCGCGGCGTTTCACGACGACCTGACCAACAACTCGAGCCGCGTGTATCCGTACGGCAATCAGCGCGTCAGCAAGTTCGTCGACTTCGTGAACGGCCAGACGCTGCCGTACGACGACAACGGCCACGGCTCGCACGTCGCCGGGATCATCGCCGGCAACGGCTACGATTCGAAGGGGCAGAAGGCCGGCGCGGCGCCGGAAGCCAGCCTGATTTCGCTGAAGGTGCTCGACGCCGACGGCAACGGCAACGTCAGCAACATCATCGCGGCGCTCGACTGGGTGCTCGCCAACCACACGACCTACAACATCCGCGTCGTCAATATGTCGGTCGGCGCGGCGATTCACGAGTCGGCCTGGACCGACCCGCTCACGCTCGCCGCCAAGCGCGTCGTCGACGCGGGCGTCGTCGTCGTGGGCGCGGCCGGCAACTTCGGCAAGAACTCGGCGGGGTTGCCGCAGTACGGCGGCATCAGCGCGCCGGGCAACGCGCCCTGGGTGCTGACGGTCGGCGGCTCGAGCACGAACGGGACCGCCAAGCGCACCGACGACACCATCGGCAGCTACAGTTCGCGGGGCCCGTCGTATATCGACTGGAACGCCAAGCCGGACCTTGTCGCGCCGGGCACCGGCACGGTGTCGCTGGCGGCGCCGGGCAGCAAGTTCGCGCTCACGAAGTTGACCGCGCTGCTTCCCGGCTCGCTGCTCACCGGCACGATGCCGTACCTGAGCCTGACCGGCACTAGCATGGCGGCGCCGGTCGTCGCCGGCACGGTCGCGCTGATGATTCAGGCGAACCCGAACCTCACGCCGAACGCCGTCAAAGCGATCCTGCAGTACACCGCCCAAGAGTATCCGGGCTACAACGGCCTGACCCAGGGCGCGGGCTTCCTCAACACGGTCGGCGCCATCCGCCTCGCGCGCTTCTACGCGACGGCGACGCCGGGCGCGATCATCCCGGTCCAGAAGATGTGGAGCAAGCACATCTTCTGGGGTAATCACCGTCTCGGCACGGGCACGCTCGACCTCAACGCCAACGCGTTCAAGGTCGGCACCAACTGGGGCGTCGCCAAAACCGACGACGGCGACAACATCGTCTGGGGGACCGCCTGCGGGAACGCCGACTGCGACAACATCGTGTGGGGCACCGCGGCTGACGGCGACAACATCGTGTGGGGCACAGAGGTCGACGGCGACAACATCGTGTGGGGCACGGCGACTGACGGCGACAACATCGTGTGGGGCACCGACTGCGGCGGTGCCGACTGCGACAACATCGTATGGGGCACGGCGGCCGACGGCGACAACATCGTGTGGGGCACGGCGGCTGACGGCGACAACATCGTGTGGGGCACGGCGGCCGACGGCGACAACATCGTGTGGGGTACCGCTGACGATGGCGACAACATCGTGTGGGGCACCGCTGACGATGGCGACAACATCGTGTGGGGCACCGCTGACGATGGCGACAACATCGTGTGGGGCACCGCGGCCGACGGCGACAACATCGTGTGGGGCACCGCCGACGGCGACAACATCGTCTGGGGCACGGCCGGCAAGGTGAACGACGTGTGGGTGTCCGCTCCGGACGGCTCGCAGACCGCGCTCACCGGTTCGCTCGTCTTCGACAAGCTCACCGACAAGACGCTGCTCGCGCTGCTGGCGTCGGCGCCGCCGCCTCCTCCACCGCCGCCGATCGTGACCACCACGACCGCGACGACAACGACCAAGAACGCGTGGCTCCATACGACGACGACGATCACGACGGTGAGGACGACCACGACATCCGCCGTCACCGGCGTGTCGACGGTCAGCGTGACGACGACGACGGTCATCAAGAGCACCCTGACCGGCGTTTCCACCACTACAAAGGTCACGGTGTAGGCGCATCATGGAAAAAATGCCGTATCAAGTCGGGCTGGAGACGATCGCGAGCCAGCCAGCGATCAACGCACTTTCGAGCTCCGACTGGCAGCAGGCGCTGCCGACGCTGCGCGGCGGCCAGGTCGTGCTGCGCGAGCTGCGCGCGTCCGATGCGGCATCGCTCTTCGCGCTGCTGACGACCGAGGAAGTGGCGCGCTTCATCTCGCCGCCGCCGAGCACGGTCGAAGGCTTCGAGACGTTCATCGGCTGGACGCTGCGTCAGCGCGCCGCGGGCAGCTTCGCCTGCTTCGCGGTGACCGTCGCCGGCTACGACACCGCGATCGGCATCTTCCAGATCCGCGCGCTCGAGCCGGGATTCGAGACCGCCGAGTGGGGGTTCGCCATCGGGTCCGACTT
This sequence comes from Acidobacteriota bacterium, assembly GCA_025463215.1. Classification (GTDB taxonomy): domain Bacteria; phylum Acidobacteriota; class Vicinamibacteria; order Vicinamibacterales; family CAVVIG01; genus CAVQFC01. The sequence goes on from JAOBWF010000201.1 coordinate 17,625, forward strand.
CTGGGGCACCGGCGTATTCGCGGACGGCGCGGCCCTGGTGCTCGACTTCGCCTTCGGCACCCTCGGCGTCCGCCGCCTCGAAGCGCGCGCCGCGGTCAAGAACGGCCGCGGCAACGGCGCGCTGCAGAAGCTCGGCGCGGTCCAGGAATGCCGGCTCCGCAAGTCGTTCCAGAAGAACGGCGAGTACCTCGACCAAGTGCTCTACGCGATGCTCGACGCCGACTGGCGCGGCTCGCGCGCGATCGCGACGGCGCACGCGCTTCGCGTCCACTGAGCCCGCCGTGTCGCGCTTCTGACGGGCCGGCCATCTGCGCCGGCCCGTGTTGTTTCTGCCGCCGCATATCCATGAGCGCAGCTCTTTGTCATCGCTGCGATGATGAAGTAGCCTCATGCGATGGATCTCGAGATTCGCCATTTACGGCTGGTCGCCGCCGTCGCTGACGTCGGCAGCCTGACCCGCGCCGGGGATCAGCTGCACCTGACCCAGTCGGCGCTCAGCCACCAGCTGCGCGACATCGAGTCGCGGCTCGGCGCCGCCTTGTTTCTGCGCGTCGGCAAGCGCCTCGTGCTGACGCCGGCCGGCGAGCGGCTGCTCGCGTCGGCGACCGACGTCCTCGAGCGGCTCGAGCGCGCCGAGCAGGACATCCGCGAGATGGGGCGCGACCACGCCGGCAGCCTGCGCATCACCACCGAGTGCTACACCTGCTATCACTGGCTGCCGCCGCTGCTGCTCCGCTACCGGCGGACGTTTCCGCGCGTCGAGGTCCGCATCGACGTCGCCGCGACCCACCGCCCGGTGGAGATGCTGCTGGCGGGGAAGATCGATCTCGGGCTGATGAGCACGCCGGTGCGCGACCGCCGCCTGGTGTCGCGCCGTGTGTTCGACGACGAGCTCCTGCTGATCGTGTCGCCGCACCACCGCTTTGCGCAGCAGGCGCGGGTCCGCCTCGCGCAGATGCGCGAGGAGAGCCTGTTCATTTATCCGCCGAAGGCGGAGAGCGGACCGCTGCAGAACGTGCTGATCCCGGCCGGCGCGGCGCCGGCGCGGGTCGAGGAAGTGCAGCTGACGGAAGCGATCACCGAGCTGGTGAAGGCCGGGCTCGGGGTCGCGATCCTGGCGCGCTGGGCGGTGCAGCCGCTGATCGACGCCGGAGCCGTGGTCGGCCACTCGCTGCCGGCGCGCGGCATGCACCGGATCTGGAGCGCGGTGATGCCGAAAGATCTCGCGCGCACCGACTACATCAACGAGTTCATCGATCTGCTCGAGGCGCACGCGCCGACCAGGCGGCGCCCGGCGCCGACCCTGGCGCTGGCCGACGGCGCTCGAGTTCCTTGATCGTGTCCGGCGAGAAACAGACGTGCCGCGGATTAGAGCGGCGTATGGTTTGTGTCGCACCGGGCGTTCGCCGCTGCCAGGTGGCGGCCCTGACGCGCTGGGCGGCGAGGTCGCGTGTCGGGCCGGATGCTACACCTGCTTCAGCTTCCACGTGCCGCGGCGGAACAGCCAGGCGCTCACGACCGACATCACGGAGAACGCGAGCGCCATCGCCCAGAACACGCCGGCCGGTCCGTAGCCGAGCGGCAATCCGAGCACGTAGGCGAGTGGAATCTCGAACAGCCAGAAACAGCCGACGTTGATCAGCGTCGGCGTCCAGGTGTCGCCGGCGCCGTTGAACGACTGCGTCAACACGTAGCCGGCCGCATAGAAGGGGAAGCCGCCGCTGATGATCCGGAGGCCGCTCGTCGCGATCGGCGCCACCGCGGGATCGTGCGTGAACCAGCCGACCACGACGTCGGCGAAGGCGACGAAGAGGACGCCGAGCAGGCCGAGCACCGCGACGTTGAACCAGCACGCGCGCCACGCCGACGATTCGGCGCGCTGCGGCTGGCCGGCGCCGAGATTCTGGCCGACCAGCGTCGCCGCCGCGTTCGACAACCCCCACGACGGCATCAGCACGAACATGATGATCCGGATCACGATCGTGCACGCCGCCACCGAGACGCTGCCGAACGACGCGATGATCCGCATCACACCGATGTAGCTGGTGGTGCCGATGAACATCTGGAAGGCCGCGCTGCCCGACAGCCGCAGCACGCCGAGCATCACCGCGGGATCGAGCCGCAGATGGCGCCTGCCGATCGCGATCCGGCCGCCGCGGCGCGACAGGTAATAGAGCTGCACCAGCACGCCGATGCCGCGGCCGGTCGTCGTCGCCACCGCCGCGCCGGTCACGCCGAGACGGGGGAACGGCCCGAGGCCGAAGATCAGACAGGGATCGAGGCAGATGTTGATGGCATTCGCGATCCACAGCACCCGCATCGCGATTGCGGCGTCGCCGGCGCCGCGGAACACGGCGTTGATCAGGAACAGCATCAGGATGACGCCGTTGAAGCCGACGAGGATGGCCGTGAACGACGAGTGCGCGAGCACGTCGGGCGTGGCGCCCATCACCGCGAGGATCGGCCGCGCGAACGAGAAGCCGGCGAGGCCGACCGGCACGGCGACGAGCAGGCCGAGGGCAATCGCCTGAACGGCGGCGACCGCGGCGCCTTCCGGATCCTTCTCGCCCATCCGGCGCGCCACGGTGGCGGTCGCGCCCATGCCGAGCCCCATCGCGACGGCGTAGATGAGCGTCATCACCGCCTCGGTCAGACCGACCGTGGCGACCGCGTCGGGACCGACGCGCGACACGAAGAAGACGTCGACCACCGCGAACACCGACTCGAGCACGAGCTCGAGCACCATAGGAATCGCGAGCAGCACGATCGCGCGATCGATGGAGCCGTCGGTGTACGAACCGTGATGCGAGCCGGCGAGCGACTCGCGGACGGTCGTCCACAGGCTCGGCTCCGGCGCGGGGGCGTGCGCCTGCGTCGTGTTCACGGCTGGCTCACCACAGAGGAGTCCTCTGCGTCCTTGGTGCCTACGGCACGTAGGCGATCGCGTCGATTTCGACGCGCAGGCCGTCGCCGGGAAGACCGGCGACCTGCACCGTCGTGCGCGCCGGACGATGGTCGCCGAACAGGCGGGCGTAGACGGCGTTCATGATCGCGAAGTCCTTCATATCCATGAGAAACACGCCGCAGCGCAGCACGTGCGGCAGCCCCGAGCCCGCTGCCTCGAGAATCGTCTTGACGTTCTTCAGACTCTGCTGGGTCTGGGCCTCGACATCTTCCGCAATCGTGCCGGTGAGCGGGTCTGTGGAGCCCTGGCCAGAGA
>JAOBWF010000231.1 GCA_025463215.1 Acidobacteriota bacterium
TAGTCGCCCATGAAGTCAAGAATCCGCTGACGGGAATCCGAGGCGCCATCCAAGTGATCGGCAGTCGCCTTCCGGCCGGCAGCAAAGACGTCCAAATCGTCGGCGAGATCGTGGCGCGCATCGATGCGCTCAATGACTTGATGAAGGATTTGCTCCTGTTCGCGCGGCCACCACAGCCACGGGTGGCTCCGGTCGATGTGTTGATGCTCCTGAAGAGTGTCAGGAATCTTCTCCGTCAAGATCCGGCGCTCCAGGGGCTGGAAATAGACATCGTGGGAGACGCCACCGTGCTGGCCGTCGACGCCGAGCTGCTGAAAATCGTGGTGCTGAACCTGCTACTCAACGGCGCTCACGCGATGCAGAACCAGGGGACGATTCAGGTTGTCGTCACGTCCGCTGACGGCCTGTGTCACATTGCCATTGCGGATGATGGCCCTGGGATCCCTCGCGAGGTTCTGGACAAGCTCTTCACGCCGTTCTTTACGACGAAGGCCCGCGGCACTGGCCTGGGCTTGTCAACCGCGAGACGCCTGGTGGAAGCACATGGGGGGACACTGGCCATCGAGTCCCCAGTAACCGGCGGAACGACCGCCCTGATCCGCCTTCCCACGCGTCTTCCCTGAGACGTGTGTTTTCCCGCGGATCGCTTCTTGAAGTGCATGAAGGCACAAGCTCCACCGTGCGGAGTAACGGCCAAAACCTTCGTGTTTCGTTTCGGGAGCAAGGTGCAATGTGAGTTTTTCCCCGGTCCCGGCGAAGAATCCCGCGGTCGCCCACGTGCTGGTCGTGGATGACGAACCGCTTATTCGGTGGTCGGTGGCGGAGACCCTGACCGGTCGCGGTCACACCGTGGCCGAAGCCGGCAACGGCAAGGAAGCGCTGGCTGTGGTGAAAGGCGTTGCCAACCGTCCGGATGTCGTGCTGCTCGACTATCGCCTGCCCGATTCCAATGACCTGAGCCTGTTGGCCGCAATCAAACGCGAGCTGCCGGAGAGTCCGATTATTCTCATGACGGCGTACGGCTCACCAGAGATCACGAGCGGCGCGCTGGCGCTTGGCGCATACCGCGTGGTGAACAAACCGTTCGAGGTCCATGATGTCGTGACTCTGATTCAGGAGGCCCATGCGTCTGTGCGCGGCCAATGACCGCACCGGCCATGATTAAGCCGCCTGGACGCGATCCGGGTGCCGAGCGACGGGTGCCGTCAAGGGGCACGGCGCCTGCCTTGAGATTCTGGCCGATATACTAGGGGACCCGTGCAACCTGCCACCATCCTCGTCGTCGATGACGAGCCACTGATTCGCTGGTCGCTGACCGAACGACTGACGGCGGAAGGATACCGCGTGGTCGAAGCCGAGACAGCCGAGGGGGCGCTCGCCAAACATGACGAGGGCGTCGATCTGGTCTTACTCGACTACCGCCTGCCAGACGGCGACGGTTTGAGCGTACTCAAACGTATCAAGGAGCGCGACGCTGACACATTGGTGATCCTGCTGACCGCCTACGCGAGTGTCGACGCCGCGGTCGACGCGATGAAGCACGGCGCCTATCATTTCGCCAATAAGCCGTTCAACCTGGATGAAGTCGCGATCCTCGTCGAGAAGGCCTTGGAGACAACACGACTGCGGCGCGAAGTCCGGGCGCTCCGGGCGAGCCAGGCGCAGCCGTTCGGCTTCGATCGGATCGTCGGCGAGAGCCAGGCGCTGGTGACCCTAAAGACACTCCTCCAGAAGGTCGCCGCAAGTCCGGCGTCGACGGTCTTGCTCACCGGCGAGAGCGGCACTGGCAAAGATCTCGCGGCGAAGGTACTCCACTACAACAGCAGTCGCGCCGCGAAGCCGTTCATGAACATCACCTGTTCGGCGCTTCCGGAGGCGTTGCTCGAGAGCGAGTTGTTCGGTCACGAACGTGGAGCGTTCACGGGTGCGGATCGCCAGAAGCGCGGGTTGCTCGAATCGGCCGACGGCGGCACGGTGTTCCTCGACGAGATCGGGGAGATGGTGCCCGGCCTGCAAGCGAAAATGCTGCGTTTTCTCGAGGAGAAGTCGTTCAAGCGCGTCGGCGGTTCGGCCGATCTGCACGTCGATGTCCGCGTCGTCGCCGCCACCAATCGCACCCTCGCGAACGAAGTGCGCGAAGGGCGATTTCGCGAGGACTTGTATTACCGCCTCAACGTCCTGCCGATCGAGCTCCCCCCGCTACGCGCGAGGCCTGACGACATCCCGTTGCTCGTCAACTATTACATGGACACGTTCAACACCGAGTTTCGAAAGCGCTTGCGCGGCGTTGAGCCGGGCGCGATGGCCGCACTAAAAGCGTATGCCTGGCCAGGAAACGTAAGGGAACTGCGCAATGTCGTCGAGCGAGCGATGCTCTTGGCGGAAGGTCCGATGCTAACGGTTGGCGATGTGCCGGCGGCAGCAGCAGGACTGGCCCGACTCACCGAACAGGTTGCCCTCCCGGCTGCTGGCATTGACCTCGAACAACTCGAACGGTCGCTCGTGGTCCAAGCGCTCGAGCGCAGCGGATGGAATCAAACCAAAGCCGCCGGTATGCTGGGGTTGAATCGCGATCAGATCCGCTACCGGGTCGAGAAGTTCAAGCTCGAAAAACCCTCGTAATCGTTCGCTACGACGGCACTTCACATCGACCGGGTCGAGCTCCTCCAGACGTTGGCGGATGAGCTGTTGCCGACCGGCCGACAGCTGGATCTCCTTATGTACACGGCAGATAGTCCTTGACCTGGTTCGAGCAAATCCGTATCCTCGAAGTCCCTCACCACCGTGAACGAGCCTCCCAGCCTTCGTCGCGGACGATTGTTTTTCGTTAGTCGACTGCGGTAGGAGCACATGAAGCAGAAGTGCCTTTTCTCGTGGAGCGCGCTAGCGCTCCTTGTGACAACCGGCTGCACCCAGGCGAGTCCGACGCGGCCCTCGGCGGTGAGTGCGACCGGAACGACGGCCGTGGTGATCGACGCCGTGACCGGCGTCACGCTGACGGTGCCGTCGCCCGTCACGCCGACCGTCAATCAGCAGTTCAATTACGCGGAGCAACCGTTGACGCTGACCGTCAAGAACGCGGTGTCGACCGGCACCACCGCACTGACGTACGGCTTCGAGGTGGCGTCCGACGCCACGTTTGCGAACAAGGTCTACGCGAAGGACGGCATACCGGAGGGTAGCGGGCGGACCTCCGTGAAGATCGACGTGCTCCCGGGCCCGGCCGCCAAGACCTATTTCTGGCGTGCGCGCGCGATGGTCGGGTCGCAGACCGGACCCTATACGCCGGTGCAGGCATTTGGTGTCGGCGCGGCGGTCACCCTCGGAACACCGGTGCAGGCGTCGCCGGGGGCAGGCGCGACGGTTGGCGGTCAACCGACGCTGACGGTCAACAATGTGGCGCGGACCGGCCAGCCGGGCCAGATCGTCTACCGCTTCGAAGTGGCCGCGTCGAGCGCGTTCACCAGTCTGCTGGCAGTGGCGACCGTCAACGAGCAGGGGGGCAGTACGACATCGGCGACCGTCAGCGCCAGCCTCGCCAACGGCGACTACTTCTGGCGGGTTCAGGCCAGCGACCCGGCCAATTCGGTCACCACCGCGTTCTCCGCCGTGTCGCCATTCACCGTACAGCTGTTCGACCTTCAGAAAGCGAACATCTGGGACAACCCGCCGGACTTTAAGAGCTGGGCGGAGACAGCCGCGATCACCAGCGTCGACTTCACGGACGACGCGATCCTCGTGGATTTCGACAAACGTGACGGCCCCAACCGTTGGCCGGACGTCGGTTTCGGCAGCGGCGCGCTCGAGTACACCCTCGGGATGTGTGTCAACATTCGGGGCACGTGGAATTGCTCGGCCACGGTTCAATTCTGGTACGGACGCGATCTCGCCGCGTCCGGTCTGCCTTCGTATATCGCCGCGAATTGGTGGTACGACGCCCGGTGGGGCGCGCTGCAAGGTTATCAACCAACCTGTGGTGAGACCGTCGGGATCTACGCGGCCGCCGGCAACCTGCGCGACAGCGGCAACGTGATCGCGAAGGAACGCACCAACATCGTGATGATGCCGTTCTGCGGCCAGTATCGCGCCGGCGCCGGCGTGATCGGCGTTCGCACGAGGAAGTAGGCTCGCCCGCGACCGCGAGCGCCGGCATCAGCGGTCCGACCGGAAGCGACGGTAACGTGAGCGCCGAGGGTAGCAACAACGGTGGCGCGCGCCTATTTCCGCAGGATATCTGCGGCTATTGACGATTAGTCCAATGACGCGGCGACCGTTCGGGCGCGCTTCACGCTCTCGTACAGCCGCAGCGTCCCGTCGCCGGTCCCTTCGTATTCGACGGTAAAGTCTCCGGTGTAGCCAGCGCGCACCACGGCCTCGATGATCGGCGTCAGGTCGACGTCGCCCGCACCGAACTCGCAGAACTCTCCGCCATCCAGCCCCTTCAGGTGCATGTGCGACATGAACGGCTGCAGCAACGCGCGTGCGGCCGCGGGATCGACGCCGGCCTTCGCAAAATTGATCGGGTCGAAGTTCATCCGCAGGTTCGGCCGGTCGGCGCCGGCGAGCACCTCGCGGCAGATCTCGGGCACCAGCGACGCGCCATCATGGTTTTCGAAAACGAACGTCGTGCCCGGATGGGCGTCGGCCAGGCGCCGGAGGTTGCCGACGATGACCGCCGCGGCCGAGGCGTCGTACGCGGCGGGCGACAGCCGGCCGAAGAACAGGCGCAACATCGACGCGCCAAGGATGGCGGCGATCTCCACCTGGCGCTGGACCGAGCGGAACGTGTCCTCGACCTGCGGCGCGCGATGGAAGAAGTCGCACCATCCGCCGGAGACGACCCGCACGTGCTGATCGTTGGCGCGCGCGGCAGACGCGGCCGTCGCCGCGGCGAGGCCGCCCTCGATGACGTGATGCAGGTTCAGATCGAGATCGCGCATCCCCAAGCGCGCGAATACGTCCAGCGTCTCGAGCAGCGGCTCCCGCTTGTGCGACGTGGTCGAGGCGAGGACGCGACGGCTCACACCGGCTCGAATGCGAGCGCCTTCTGATAGGCGGCGTTGACCGTCTCCGGCATGCCCCAGTACTTGAATTCGGCATGGCGGCCGACGTAGCGGAGGTTCGGAATCTTCGCGCCGCGATCGACGTAGGCCTGGTAGGTGGCGAACGCGTGCTCGGACTGCTGTGGATAGGCCTTTTCGGCGAACAGGTTGTGTTCGAGCGCGTGCGCGATCGTGTTCCGGGGAAACGATTGCGCCGCGCCGGGCAGGACCGGCACCTCGATCAGGATCAGCGTGTCGGGACTGTCGTGTTGGGTGATGACCTTCATTTCGGTGACCCGGGTCTGAAATTCGCAGGACGAATAGTGGAGCGACTCGGCGCCTTCCGGGAACGCGCTCTTCAGTCCGGGAATCAGCAGCGGGATCATCATGCGTCCGGTGTAGGGCAGCGTGTTCTCGCCCCACAGTTCGTCGATGTCGATCGAGCAGAACACGGTGTGGTAGTCGGCGAAGAAGTACTTGTCGCCGCGTTCCGTCAGCACGTGCGGCCGCTTGTGCTCGTCGCGGATGCCGACGATGCGATCGCGGATCACCGTCGCCTTGGCGACCATCGCGTTCCAGACCGCGTTCCAGCCGTGTTTCGGGTAGACCTGAAAGGCGATGCCCTTGCCGAGGGTGTGGTCCTCGAACTTCAGCGGATCGTAGCCGCGGAGGCCGCGCGCCGGAGTCGACTGGTCGCTCCGGCTGTAGGCGTGGCGGAAACGATCGGCCCAGACCATCGAGGTCTCGAGCTGATCGCCCGGGATGTTCCACATCTTCCAGGTGTAGTTCGCCATGAACTTCTGGTACAGCGTCGGCCCGAGGGCGGCGCCGAAATACTCGGCGAACTTGCAGTGCCCCAGCTCCGGCAGCTGCGTCTCGATCAGTTTCAGCTGATCGTCGCGATGCCGGCGCACCTCCTCGTGGATCGCCGCCCGCTCCGGCATCTGATCGATGTCCTCGAAGTGCACGGGATACCGGTACTTGCGCCCGTCGGCCTCGATGTAGGTGAAGAGGCGGCGGTCGATGCGCAGCAGCTCGCCCTTGGCGAGGATTGCGACGGTCCGGTTGATCGGATCGGCCTCGCCACCCGGCCAGAACCAGATATGCGGCCCGAACTCGTACGGGTGACCGCTGTAGTAGCAGGTCCGTGCCAGGCCGCCGACCCCGCTGTTCTTCTCGAGAACGGTGACGTCGTAGCCCTTCTCGCTCAGGTAATACGTGATCGACGAGCCGGCGACGCCGCCGCCGAGCACCAGAATGTTTTTGTTCACGCGACCTCAGGACAGGTTGTGCTGTTTCATCCAGCTGACGTTGTGCGTCCACGGCTCGTCGCGCAGCTCGCCGGCGGCGTGAAGCGCGGCGAGCTCCTCGATGGCGGTGCCGACGCCCTTGGCCGGCGTGAAGCCGGCCGCGATCAGCGCGTCCGAACACTGGCGATACGAACGCGGATCGTTGGACGGTTCGATAGCGATCTCGGCGGGCACGCGCGCCGCGACCTGCTGCGCAATCTCCAGCACCGAGAGATTCTCGAAGCCGGCGTTGTAGACGCCCCGCAGCCGGCGAGCGAGCGCGAACAGGTAGACGCCGACGAGATCGTCGATGTGAATATTGGGGCGGATCTGACTGCCGCCGAATACCCGCATCGCATTTCCGTTGAGGGCCTGCATCGTCAGCAGGTTGACGGTGAGATCGAAGCGCATGCGCGGGGAGGGACCGCAAACCGTCGCGGGGCGCACGATCGTGGTGATCGTCGAACCGGCGTAGCTGAGGAGAACACGCTCCGCGACCATCTTGGTCTTGTTGTATTCGGAGATCGGGTTGAGCGGCGTGTCCTCGGTCACGCGCGGCTCGTCGCTGACGCCGTAGACGCTGCCGGACGAGGCGTAGACAATCTGCTGGACCCCCTGCCGCGACGCGCGATCCGCGAGGCGCATCGTCGCCAGCACGTTGACGTCCCACGATGCGTAGGGATTGAGCTCGACGGCAGGATCGTTGGCGATGTTGGCGAGATGGAAAATCGTATCGAAGGGCGACAGATCGACCTCGTCGATATTGCGCATGTCGTGCCTGATGACGGTCAGCGACGGATGCGGCGGGAGGAAGTTGCCGAACCACATGGCGTCCAGCACCGTGACGTGGTGGCCGCGCGCCAGCAACGCAAGCGTGAGCGCCGTGCCCACATAGCCGCAGCCGCCGGTGACGAGCAGCGGCCGACGGCTAGATGGCGCCGTTGGCATGCAGGTTCAGATACTGATCGAGCCAGTAGTGCAGCATCAGCTGGTGGGCACATTCGATCCAGCCGTAGCGCCGTGAGGGGACGTAGAAATTCAGGTCGCCGAGCGCGCGCGCGTGGTTATCGTCGGCCATCCCGGTCAACGTCACCGCGCGGATGGCCATCGATTTCGCGGTTTCCAGCGCCCGCAGGATATTGGCGGAGTTGCCAGAGCTGCTGATCGCGATCAACATGTCGCCCGGACGGGCCAGCCGGTTGAGCGGCAGCGCGAACACCTGGTCAAAGGCGACGTCGTTAGCGGTGGCGGTCAGCAGGGCCGGATCGTTGAATGCCATTGCGCTGAGCGTGGCGTTCTTGCAGGCGTCGGCGGCGAAATGGCTCGCCATCATCGCGCTGGCGCCGTTGCCGATTAGGTAGAGATGTTGGCCGCGTGCATGGCCGTCCTGTGTCCATTGCGTCCACCGGCCGAAGCCGTCGCACGCCGCGAGGCGCCGGCCATCCGCGTCGGTCACGACCATGTCGCGCAGCCCGGTCGCCGCCGCCGACAGGTAGTCGGGCCACGGCTCGACGTCAGACCACAATTTTGCCAATGGTCAGGAACTCCTGGTCGCAAGTGGGCGCCTCGTTGCCTCGCCGCTGCGCCACCGCGGCCGCACCGATGCTCCCAGCGACGGCGATGATGCCGGGCGGGCAGTGCAGCGCCGCCGCGAGGCTGCTCAGCGCGAAGTAGGCGTCGCCGCAGCCGATCGTGTCCACCACGTTGGTGCTCACGGCGGGGAGAATGAACTGCTCGCCGCGACGGGCGACCATCGCCCCATGTTCGCCGTCAGTGACCGACAGCGTCGGCACCTGCAGCAGTGCGGCCATGCGCTCGACGAGGAGCGCCAGCGGCAGGCCGCGATCGCGGAGGCACAACTCCGCCTCGGTACGATTCAGGCTGCAATAGTCGACGCCGACAAACTTTGTCGGCAGGTTGTAGCCGTAATTCGTCGAGTTGACCTGCGCCATGGCGGCGACGAACGCGCGCGAGCGGCCGGCGATTCGGGCGTTAATCGACGGCGCATCGATCAGTCCGTGGCCGAAGTCGGAGATTAGCACGACGTCGTAGGCGTCGAAATCCGGCAGGGCGTCGTGCCGGATACGGCGAAGATCCGGACTCTTGCTCTCGAAGATCCGAAACCCTGTATCGCAGTCGACAAAGCGCGACTTGACCAGCTGATCGTCGGCGATCGAGGTCGACGTCACGTTCGCGCCGAGCGCGCCGACCGGACCGTTGGTGAAGCAGTCGACCGTGGCGACGAACGTGGACAGATGGCGGGCAATGGCGCCGGTGCCGCCGATCTGCCGGCTGCGGGCGACTTCGAGGCCCGCCATGCAGCGCGATTTCTGCGACAGGTTCGTCAGCTGGACGTCGACCCATTCGTCGACAATGGTTTCGCCGATCAGGCATACGCGCAGAGCGCTCGCGCCACCCAAGAATCCCTTGAGCTGCTCGAGCGTGAATCCGAACGCGGACAGATCGCGAAACAGGACCCGATCGTTGGACAAGAGCGGATCGCTCTGGGAGGCTTCGGGTGCGGCCAGCAGGAAATGGGCCAGCTTGGTGGATGAGAACGTCGCGCCATTCGTAAAATGGATGGACCCGCCGTGCGCCTCCACCAGCGCCTTCTCGCGAACGATGTTCGCGGTTTTATCGAGTAGTAGGTTGGCGTACTCCGGCCCTTTGACGTACACGTCGGGCCGCAATCGTTCTATCGGAGTGACCGCCGACGGCTCGTCGACGATCGCGACGTAATCGACGACCTCGAGGGCTGCCAGTTGGCGCGCTCGGTAGTCCTGACTGAATGACACCGATCGTTTCTTGGTGATATGGCGATCGGCGGTGATCGTCACCACCAGCACATCGCCCAACGCGCGGGCCTCCTCGAAATGAATCAGGTGGCCCATGTGGACCAGATCAAAGGCGCCGTGACAGAGCACGATGCGCCGGCCGGGAGACTGCTCGCGCACGGCGGACAGTCCGTCAACGGGCACGATCTTATGCGCGGTGCGAAACGCGGCGGTCGACGGCGAGGTAGTAATCATCGGCTGGTGGCGCCCGCCACGCCCGCCGGTGCCGGCGAGACTCTCGGCAGCATCGCGAGTCGGCGCAGCGTGCGCGCGACGTCGACGACATTCTTCAGCCGGAACGCATTACTGTCGCCGTGCACGCGTTCGATCAAATCCATCGACACCTCGAGGTAGCCGCGCGCCTCGCGCAGCGCCTTGACCAATACCTCAGCCTGAAATCCATACCCGCTCGATTCGATGTGCAGGCGCTTCAGGGTCGCGGCCCGGTGAATTTGCAGGCCGTTGTAGTAGGTCAACCGGTAGCCGGTGATCACGTTCACGAGCAGTGTGTATGTCTTCGAGATCAAGGCGCGCCGCCACGTCCGGCTGCGCCACATGTCTCGCGTATAGCCGACGATGATGTCGGACTCACCGACGTGGCTGAAAAATTCGCGAAGCGTCTCGTGTCCCCAGGCATTGTCGCCGTGGACCATGACGATGTGATCGAGCGCCGCCGCGTCGACCCCACGGCGGTACGACGCACCGAATCCGAGATTGCGCTCGTTGGTCAACAGCCGGAGGCCCGGAAAGCGTGACAGGTTGGCCCTGACCAAGTCGCCCGTACTGTCGGGGCTGCCGTCATCGATGACGATGATTTCGGACGTCAACGCCAGCGGGGCCAGTGCGCGCGTCACGTTCTCGAGCGTGGCGATGATGTTCTGCGCTTCACGATACGCAGGAACGATGATCGCGAGCGATCGGCCGGAAGCCATCGGTGGCGAATAATGCCACCGATGGATAAATTGTTTATCAAGATCTCGGCGGATGGGCCGGGCCCCTACTGATGAGCTACCGCATAGATCCTGACTTGGCGGTTTTCGTATAGCAGTGCAAATACCTGGGGTCGCGCTCGCGCCCAGTCGTCTTCAACCGGAAACCCGCCGTCGTTGTGGCGCACGTCGTCAATTTCGTAGGCCGAGAGTACGGAGACAAACAGATGGGTGACCTGCGCGGCACGCAGGTTGCCGAGCCAGGCGTCCGGTGTCCCCTCCCAGCGCTCGTACCGCGGTCGCGCCGCCTCCGCCTCTCTCGCCACTGGCATCAGCTGGCCGGAGGGCTGCGCCAGCCGGTCGTACGCCGCGATCTTCACTCGGCGTCGAACGGTCGCGTAATCGTGGAACTGCCAGTCGGCGTGCCGATCGATATTGACGTAGTACACCCGGTTGGCCAGGTGCTCCCCGAACAGCGGATAGGGAAGATTGTTGCCGGTGTTCGCGATCGTCGCGTGCGCCAGATGGCGATGGACCCAGGTCCAGCCGTCGATCATGCCGACGCGGACGTATGTCGGCGACAACGCCAGCAGGCTCGCGTCCTGCGCCGCGAACGGCGCGGCTGCGGCGAAGCTCCAGACGACACAACCGCAGAACGCCGCCATCAGTAATGGCGCCGCGTGCGCGGGGCGGCGGGAAGCTGCGTACGCCGCGGCGGCGGTTACCGTCGCGGCGCCCGCGAATAGCGGCATCCCCTCTCGCGACACGAGCCCGCGGAGCGCCAGCCAGTCGCCCATGAACCACGGCAGCGTCATGGGGATCTGTCGCGGAGATCCGACGATCAGCCAGGCGGCGCCGGCGACGTAACACGTATGCAGCAGCGCGTTCCATCGTCGTGCCGACCCGAACGTGAACGTGAGCGGCACCATCCCCAGCGTCACCGCCGGCAGCAGGAACCGTGAGTCGGCGTTGTCCGGAATGCCGAACCAGAACAGCGGCAGCATCACCATCGGCGCGAGCCACACGTACAGCGCGGGGTGCCACCGCCGCCGCTTTACGAGCGCGGCGGTCGCGAGTGCGGCCATCGGCAACCAGAACAAGAACGCGGCGGCGCCGAAGGCGTGGGCCACGATCGCGGGCAGCAGGCGAACGCTGGTCACATGGAACACCGAATTGGTCATCGCCGCACGCGTGTAGGCGCCGTGCGCGATCGTGAAGCCGCGCAGCGCCAGCGACGCGGGATAGATCGGACTGCCGGCAACCGCCCAGTTGCGGAGGTACCACGGCAGTCCAAAAACGGCGATCCCCGGAACCGCCCACCGCGCCTGCCGTGGTGACCCGCGCAATAACGGCAGCAACAGGAGCACGGCCACATATACCAGCGCCACATACTTGGTGCCTAGAAAGAGCCCGACGCAGACACCCCACAAAGCCCAGTCGCGTCTCGCGCCCGATTCGATCGCGACGATCCCTAGATGGATCGAGGCGACGAACATCGCAGCGCAGATCAGATCGACGTCCGCGCCGACCCCCTGCTCGACGACCGGTCTCGCCAATAGAAAGAAGAGGGGGGCGTACATCGCGTGCGTGGGTCGTGCACCGCACCGGCGCGCGATGGCATACAGCGCGACGGCGCCGAGGAGCAGAAACGGCAGTTGGCCGAGCCGCGCGGCGAAGTCGCCGTGAAATGGCAGCATCAACCACAGAAACCACAGCTCGCCATTCGCCGGCTGGTACGCCTGCGCCGGGTCGCTGAAGGGCGTCCGGACGATCGACAGGCGGTGGTCCAGCAGCCAGCGCGCGGAAAACGGGAGATGGTAGCTAAGGCTGTCGTATAGCGTGAACGGCGATTGGACCAATCCGACGGCAACGATGAATGCGAGCAAGGGGATCGCGCTCGCCGCGATGGTCAGCGGAACGAGCGGCGGCGGCGCACCCACGGCGTCGCGGCGCGGCCGCAGAACGACGAAGCTCGTCGCGCATCCGAGGGCCGACGCCGCCAGCCAGACACCAAACGTCAATAACCCGACGCTGCCGAGCGTCAGCCCCATGGCGACGATCGCCGCGAAGCCGAGCGTTCCTGCGCGCGTGATCGCATCCGCACGCCCCGACCACCCGAATAGGCTACGGGTCAGCCGCCACACGCCGACGATGAGCAGGGCACTGAGCAGCCAGAAGGCGAAGCTGTCCGCAGGAGAAAAGCCGAGGCGCCACGCGAGCCCGAGTTGGGTGACGGCCAGCAGGGCCCAGGTCGAGACCGCGCCTCGCGACATGACCGCAATCTTAGGCGCAACCCGGTTTCCTTTCACCCCTTCGAGGCGGCCTGATCCGCGGAACGTACCTATACACACGGAGTGTGCTGCGGCGCGTGGGATAGGGCTCTCATGAGTAACGCCAGGTCAGATCGCCACGGCATCACGTAGACCAAATGACCTTGCTTGATGCCGCACGTCAAGAGGGGGCATATACTGACCGGTGTGTCGGGCCGTTGGCGCCGTTACCTGCCGGCTGTGGCTGCGATGATCGCACTGGCAGGGTGTCGCCAAGCCTCTGGCCCAAGCCCAATCGATCCGCCGGTTAGTTTCCCGAACGGTTCCCTGCCATACACGTTGACTGTTGCGCCTAACGAAGCCTGCCTCGTCGGCTACGGCAGCAGCACCACTGATCCGACGAGAACACCAATCTACCCGGCAGAAATAGCGGTGGAGGCATCTCTCGTCGTCAGTGGCGACCACCTTTCGTTCGCAGTTCCTCAGCACGTTTCGGACACTCCCGTCCGCACGGGCGTGACGATGGAAATCAGCCGTGTGCGCAATCACATAGCCGGCACGATTGGTGGCGGGTTTTCACCCATGGCCAGGACATCGCTATCACTCGGTATTTGGCGGGACGAGGATTCCAGCAGCGCCAATATCCCAACGACCTTTGTCGGCACAATCGCCCCAGATCGGACGCTTGTCGGAGTGTTCACTGGTTTCGTTCGCCTCTCATACGTGCCCGCAAATCTCCAAGTACGATGCGAAGCGGCGCAATATCGATGGACGCTGACGACTCGTCGGCCTTAGCGCACCTCGCCAGTGTCGGCGCGGCAGGGAATGCGCGCACGGCCCCGTAACGCTCAGCCCCGGTCGTAGCGATCCATCGCTATGCGCTCCAGTTCGCCGGATGCCGAGGAGGAGAATTCAGAACCTCTCCCGTCCGAGCAGCGCGATTTCATGAGCAGCACTCCGGGCCGCAGCAGCTCTTCGCGGCGGCCTTGCGCGCGCGGATGAAGGCGCTGGCGAATTTGTCCTTGACGGCAGGTGCGAGCGTGTCCACGTCCAGACCCGTTTCGGCGAGGAACGAGCGCGCATCCTCGACGTTGTAGACCCGCCACGGCTCGACCTCGACGTGGTCGAAGCCGGCCGCCTGCAGCTTCGAGGTGTATTCCGATTCCTGCAGCGCCCCCGCGATGCACCCGACCCAGAGCTCCATGCTGCGGCGCACGTCCGCGGGGACCTCGCCGCGAATCACGACATCGGATACGGCGAATCGGCCGCCGGGTTTCAGGACGCGGAACGCCTCGCGAAGCACGGCGTCCTTGTCGGTCGACAAATTGATCACGCAGTTGGAGATGATCACGTCGACGGAGTTGTCGGGCAGCGGAATCGATTCGATAGTCCCCTTCAGGAACTCCACATTTGTCGCGCCCGCCTTGCGCTGATTCTCACGCGCCAGCGCGAGCATCTCGTCGGTCATGTCGAGCCCGTAGACCTTGCCGGTCGGGCCGACGCGCGTGGCCGATAGCAGCACGTCGATCCCGCCCCCCGATCCGAGGTCGAGCACCGTCTCACCGGCCGCCAAGGCGAGGAGCGCGGTGGGATTGCCGCACCCCATCGACGCCGACACCGCGTCCGCCGGCAGGCCGCTGGTCTCCGCATCGGAGTAGAGGTTCGAGGTAATCGGGTCCCCTCCGCCGCAGGGGCTCGGGCCGCAACATCCGGTCGACCCCGTCGCCGTGCTGACCGCGGTGGCGATGGCGCCGTATTTGTCTTTGACTGCCTGCTGAATGTCGGACATCGCCTGCTCCTTGTGTATCTGCGGAAACGAATACGATCGGAATATAGAGCGCCGTGATACATTTGTCAATGCGAATATATGTCCAAGCAACTCGTCGCGATGGAAACGCTGTTCAAGGCGCTCGCTGATTCGACCCGGCTGCGCATTCTCGGGGTGCTGCTGACCGGCGAAGTGTGCGTGTGCCACATTCACGAGAGCCTGAAAATCACGCAGCCGAAGGCGTCGCGGCATCTCGCGTACTTGCGGCGGTCGGGGCTCGTCGACACCCGGCGCGACGGTTTGTGGATCCACTATCGGATGGCGGCGGTGCCGGATCCGGTGCTCGCGGCGATTAGCGACGCAGTGCGCCACGCGTTGACGCGCGTGGATGTCGTTCACCGCGACACCGAACGGCTGCGGAAGAGAACGGGGTGCTGCGTGCCCGCCGCAATATGACCGACGCCAGGATCAGCGTCCGCCATTACGCGACCGTGACCGCCGCCTATTGGGCGTTCACCCTGACGGATGGCGCGCTGCGCATGCTGGTGCTGCTGCACTTCAACCAGCTCGGTTACACGCCGGTCCAATTGGCGTTCTTGTTTCTCCTTTACGAGTTCTTCGGCATCGTCACGAATCTTGTCGGCGGGTGGATGGCGGCGCGTACCGGACTGCGGTTGACGCTGGTGCTCGGGCTGGCGCTGCAGGTCGTCGCGCTCGGATTGCTCGCGCTCCTGAATCAGGAGTGGAGCATGGCGGCATCAGTCGCCTACGTGATGGGATGCCAGGCGCTGTCGGGCATCGCCAAGGATCTGACGAAGATGAGTGCCAAGAGCGCGGTCAAGGTTCTCGTCCCGACCGGCGACGACTCGGGACTGTTCACATGGGTGGCGGTGCTCACCGGTTCGAAGAACGCGCTCAAGGGCGCGGGTTTCTTCGTCGGTGGGTTTCTCTTATCCGCCCTGGGTTTCCGAGAGGCGCTGTTCGTGATGTCCGCTGGCGTGCTGCTCGTCCTCATCTTCGTCCTGAGCCTGCTGCCGGCATCAATCGGCCAAGCGAAGAAAAAGCCCAAGTTCTCCGGCATTCTGTCCAATTCGTCGGCGATCAACCGCCTGTCGTTGGCGCGGCTCGCATTGTTTGCGGCTCGCGATGTCTGGTTCGTCGTCAGCGTTCCGATCTTTTTCTCCAGCGTCCTGGGTTGGTCCGCCGCGCAGGTCGGCGGCTTCATGGCGCTCTGGGTCATCGCGTACGGCGGCGTGCAAAGCCTTGCGCCTGTCCTGTTGGCGCGTGCCACCGGCGGTAGCGCGCCAGGGCCGGCGCTGGCAAGTGTCCTGGGCCTGGCACTCGCCGCGGTCACCGCGCTGATTCCGATCGGTCTGTACTTCGGCTTTCATCCGGCGTTGACGATGCTGGGTGGCTTGACGCTGTTCGGCGCGATATTCGCGCTCAACTCATCGGTGCACTCCTATCTGGTTCTGGCGTACTCGGACACGGATCGCGTATCGCAAAGCGTGGGGTTCTACTACATGGCGAACGCGTGCGGACGTTTGCTGGGAACCTTGCTGTCGGGCGTGCTGTATCAGCAGGGCGGCGTCGCGGCGTCGCTGTGGGGCGCGGTCGTGCTGTCCGCGGCCGCCGGGATCGGCGCCATGTTGCTACCGCCGGTGGCCGCGACCGCCGTGTCCTGGGCCGGAGCCAAAGGCGACGAGTGAGTCGCGCCGTGACCTTCCTGGCAGACGCGGCGAGCAGCAACGTCGCAAGCAGGGCGACGCAGTCCGGATCGGATCAGCAGCGTCATGACCACGTTCGTCGCAGAACTGTCGCGCCGTTTTCACGCTCGCTCCACGAATCGTGCACGCCGCTGCCACGCGCCATCAGTCGAAATGGTTATGACCTGCCGAGACCTGCCTCGCTTCATCGCGGCCCTCCAAGGCTCCACGATCGGCATCGGGATCGAGACATGGGAGCTTTACGTCGTCGATACATCGCTTGCCGGTGCTGCGTGGTGCTTCGACGTCACGCTGATTGGCCTGGAGTCGCACGCCGTACGGGTGCGGCTTGCCGCAGACGGGCAGCCGACTCCGTCCGCCGTGCTCCGCGCGGTCTCGCGGTGGCTCGCCGCGAACGCGCATCGGACAGACGGCGTGGTCGATCTCACGAGCGTCGCGTGACGCCGTCTCGAACAATTGTTCAGCCGGAACCGTTGCAGCTGCGGCATGATCGTTGTAACCCGAAGCTATTGTCGGATACCTCGAGCGGGCAGCATACTCGGACGAGATTCCCTCACGGCTCGGCAAGAACGAAAGGACGCGGCGGCATGCGAGCAACTGTGATGTACGGCGCGAAGGATGTTCGGGTTGAAACTGTTCCCGACGCCAGACTCGTCGAATCGACGGACGCGGTCGTCGTCGTGACTCGAGCCTGCATCTGCGGCAGCGATCTGTGGCCGTACAATGCGATGCCGCGCAGCGAGGCGGGGAACCGGATGGGGCACGAGTTCATCGGGATCGTCGACGCGGTCGGTTCCGACGTGCGCACGTTGAAGAAAGGCGATCTCGTGGTCGCGCCGTTCGCCTGGTCCGATGGGACCTGTGAGTTCTGCCGCAACGGTTTGCAGACGTCCTGCCTTCACGGCGGATGGTGGGGTGGCACCGAGCTCGACGGCGGGCAGGGCGAGGCAGTGCGCGTACCGCAGGCGGATGGAACGCTCGTGGTCCTCCCGGTCGGGCCGGATCACGCGTTGATGGCGTCACTGCTGACGCTCTCGGACGTAATGGGCACGGGGCACCACGCGGCCCTCGCCGCCAGAGTCGCCCCCGGCAAGATTGTCGCGGTCGTCGGCGACGGCGCGGTCGGCCTCTGCGGGGTGATTGCCGCCCGCCGGCTTGGCGCCGAACGGATCATCATGCTGGGCCGTCATGCCGCCCGAATCGCGCTGGCGCGCGATTTCGGCGCGACCGATGTGGTCAGCGAACGCGGCGACGCCGCGATCGCCCGCGTGCGCGAACTGACCGGCGGCCTCGGCGCCCACTCCGTCCTTGAATGCGTCGGCCTCGGCGAGGCGATGCTCACCGCGGTCAGCGTCACGCGGCCGGGCGGCGCGGTGGGGCGTGTTGGGGTGCCGCAGGAGAATGCGATCCCGAACGCGAAGCCGACGTTTTACGACAACATCACCATCGCGGGCGGCCCGGCGCCGGTGCGTGCCTACATCGAACAGCTTCTGCCTGATGTGCTCGACGGCAGGATTGAGCCGGGGCGTGTATTCGATCGCGTCACGAACATCGACGGTGTGCCCGACGGCTACCGGGCGATGAACCAGCGTGAATCGATCAAGGTGATGATCGAGTTCTGAATGAGCGCCGCACTGGCTGGGCGCTGGAGGGAGGCGTGATGGACGTCAAACGCAGCGGATCGCAACCGTCTCGGAAGGGCCCGGCTGAATACTTCACCGGCACGGTACGCATCGATCCGCTCTTCGAAGCGGCCGATCCGGCGCGCGTCGCCGCCGCGAGTGTCACGTTCGAGCCCGGGTCGCGGACCGCATGGCACACGCACCCGCTCGGCCAGACGCTGATCGTCACCGCCGGCTCCGGCCGTGCGCAGCGCGCCGGCGGACCGATCGAAGAGATCCGGCCCGGCGACGTCGTCTCGTTCGCACCTGGGGAAAAGCATTGGCACGGCGCCGCCGCAACCACCGCGATGACGCACATCGCGATTCACGAACGGCTCGACGGCTCGACGGTCGACTGGCTGGAGCACGTCAGCGACGACCAGTACGGGCAATAGGCTCCCGGGTTCGACCTTTGTCGCTAGCGACAAATCACTATCATCGATAGTAAAATCGCGGCGTGCTCACCTCGCCTGAAATGGATGCTCTCAAGCAGCGTCTCGACCGCATTCAGACCCTCACCGATGCCCTCGCGAAAGTTCGTGACGACGCGGTGGAACAACAGGACCTCGCGGCGCGCATCTACCGCGAGATTCTTGCCGCGAAGGACGCCCTGAAACCGGTGACCTGAACGCCTGCGCGATCCGACGATACGACCTCCGCTTAGCCATGGCGGGCACGCCATCAGAACCGCGCCGCCGACGATCGCAGTCGTGAATCAAAAGGCGGCCGGCTTGTTCACCAGCGGTTCGAGATAGGGCCAGACGAACTCGGCAATCGCGCGCGCCCCGGCCTGGTTCGGGTGCGCGCGATCCCGCTGCATCAGGGTGGCGTCGGTCATGATCTTGATCGGCACGGACGGGACCAGCGGCACGCCGTACCGGTCTGCGAGGTCGTAATACACCTGATGAAACGCCACCGAGTAGGGAAAGCCGTGCACGGGCAGGGCATCCATCGCGATGAGGACCACGGCGATGCCGCGCCGCTGCGCCTCCTCGATGATCGCGCTCAAATTCGACCTGACCTGTTCGACTGCCACGCCGCGTAAGCCATCGTTGGCGCCGAGCGCGACGATCAGGATCCGGACGTCGCCGTCGAGTGCACTCTGATAGCGGCGCAGCGCCCGCGCGGTCGTATCTCCGGACACCCCCGCGTTGATCACCTGGTAGTGATAACCGGCGGCCTCCAGACGGCGTTGCAGCACGGCCGGGTAGGCGTCGGCCAGTCCAATGCCGTAGCCCGACGTCAGGCTGTCTCCGAGGGCGACGATCCGCGGGACCTCGTCTGCGCGCAGCGGAGCGAGACAGACGGCGAGGATCAGAATCGCGAGTCGCACGACGGATGGCGTCTGGGGCGCGGTAAGGCGAGTCATCGCGCCTCTAGTTGTACCCCGAATGGCCGTGCCCTCGAACAGCACGATTCATGCTTCCGGCTGAGGCATGAATCGCACAGATGCGGCGCTTCGGCGATCGTTCGGCACGAAGGTCCGACGCGAAGTCCTACACCTGATGGCGCTGACCCGCCAGTTGTGGCGCGTCAACTTCTCAGTCGCGGCCCAGGTAGGCGGACGAACGATGCGAATTCCCGTCGTGTTCGGGCAGGGCCCGCAGAATCTCGCGCTCCTCGAACCTGGCATTTTCGGCGCCTTGCGGAGAATTCTGCCGCTCCGGCCGGGAGCGGTGTTCGACATCGGCGTCAACGTGGGCCAGACGCTGTTGAAAATCAAGGCGCTCGACTGGCAGCGGCCGTACGTCGGTTTCGAGATCAACCATCGCTGCTGCCATTACGTTGACACGCTGATCGCCGCGAATCAGTTTGTCGATTGCACCGTCGTCCCGGTCGGCCTTTCCGATCGCAATGGTGTTGCGACGTTGTGGCTACGTCGCGAAGTCGGCTTCGATCCCGCGGCGACCACCGTCGATGACACGTGCGACGATGCTGGCACGCGTCGGCCGCAGTACGGGGCGCTCTGCCGTGGCGACGATGTCGTGGCGGCCATGGGCCTCGACGCACTCGCCGCGGTCAAGATCGACACCGAGGGAGCCGAACTCGACGTCCTCCGCGGTCTCGCCACGACCATTGCAACATTCCGCCCCGTCATCCTCTGCGAAATTCTGCCCGTCGGCGATGCCGGCCAGGCGGCTGGGCAAGCGCGGCTGCACCGGCAGCATGCGGTGGAGGCGCTCCTCGCGCAGTGGAATTACATCCTTTGCCGCCTCCTGGACGACGCGACCCTCCAGCGGCTCGACGCGATTGGCGTCCACGACGATCTGACGCTGTCGAACTATCTGATGATTCCCGAAGAGCACGCCGCGATCGTGCTGAAACAGTTCGACGTCCGCCAGTATTAGAGCGGTGGACAGATTCGGTTTGGCGGGCCCTTCAGCCCTGTCGGTGGCAGCCCTGAAGGGCGGCCCTACGAGGTCACCCGGCCGAGAAGGTTGAAACAGAGTGGCGGGCAGGAATCGGGCGAAACGGTAATATCGCGGGTTCTGCGTCCTCATCTAAAGCAAGCGCGGCTGCGAGCGCCTGGCGAACAGGTCTGGCATGTCGGGCGTGCTGGTGATGTGATGACCGAGTTCAACGAGCCCCTTCTATGCGCCGGCGCTGAACGCTTTCCGTGGGCAATCACGGGACACACGTAAGTGGTTCTTGGAGGCCGCTCCGGACCGGCGCGTACCGCCTCGTCGATCGCGCTCGCCGTCGCGTGTGCGTGGGCGGCAGCCTGCGGACGCGCGCCGGCACCTCCGAAGCCCGGGGCCGTGCGACGCCCGCTCGCCTGTTCGTTGATCACGAGCGCGGAGATGTCGCAGCTCCTGAACGCGCCGATCGGCAAGATGGTGCCGGACGATTCGGACGCGAAGACGGCGTGCGCGTACCCACCGGGTGAGGCCGGCAGCTGGGCGCAGGCCGAGGTCGCGATCGAGTGGGAATATCGCGGCGGCCGGACGTTCGAAACGCAGATGATCGACGCGTTCGGCGGCAGCGCCGTCGGCCGTCAGGTCGCCCATGCCGTCACGCTCGGCGACGAAGCCGCGTACAGCAGGGAAGGGGTTCTGAGCATCCATCAGGGCACGGCACTGATCACGATCACGGTGCCGATGCGCGAGGATTCTGAAGCGAAGGCGACCGCGATCGGCAAGAAGGTGCTCGATCGGCTGGGCGGGACCATTGTCGCAGCGAAGCAGCCAGCGCAGCGGCCGGCGCCTGAAGCGGCGGAGCAATCGCCGGCGAAAAGCGGAACGCCGCCGGGCGACGTCGAGGACGCGCTGAAGGGCCTGATGAGCCTGTTCGACGACGAGGACAAACGGGACGTGAAGAAAGACGTACCGGCGGCGCGAGCCGCCGCGCCCGCATCGCTGCCGTTTCCGGCAGGGTTCGAGCCGGAGGGACAGTGTCCGGATCCCGGGCCGTCGACCGACGCCGAGGGTGCCGCTGGCGCCGCAGCGACGATCCCGCTCGTGGAAGGTCTGACGCTCGCCAGCACGTGGGCGAATCGCCACGATGATTACGACCACGAGTGTCTCAAGCAGATCACCAGAATCGATCACTTCGCCGTCACCGTCACCAGCAGCTGTCCCTCCGGCGCGGACCGGAAGATGGAAACCGCGACGCGGCGTCTGTGCCGGGTCGATCTGCGCGATTCGTACATGTACGAGACCGCGTTCGGCCGCCATCTCCCGGAGACGCTGCGCGGGGCACTCTCCCTGAGTCTGTCGGCTCGTTCGTTTTCGGAATTGACGACCGCCGGCAGCACGCGCCATCGCTACCTGGAATTGACGTCGTCTGGCGACGGCGTGCCCTTTCGCCTCAGGGAAGACAATGACGTCCAGCTCGAACGTCAGGGCAACCGGACCTCGAGAGTAATCGTCAACGATCGCGAGATCGATCTGCCTGTCGTCGAGGCTTCGGGCCGCTACGCGAGGGCCGGCAGCATGGACACGTTCGTCGTCAAGGTGCTGGACGATGGGCGGTTTCCGATCGTGCTCGACTACCGGCAGGTGGGCATCAACTTCTCGATCACGTACACGAAGATCACGTTTCCCACCACGGGTGAGGTGGAGAAGCACCTGGCGGCCGACAAGCGCGTCGACGTTTACGGCATCTATTTCGATTTCGCCAGCGATCGCCTTCGTCCGGAGTCGGCGCCGGTGCTCCGCGAAATCAGCGAGGCGCTGACGAAGAACCCGGCGTGGATGCTGACGATCAACGGCCATACCGACAACGTCGGCGGCGATGCGTTCAACCTGGATCTGTCGAAGCGGCGCAGCGCGTCGGTGCGGCGAGCGCTGTCGGAGACCTATCACATCGATCCCGCGCGGCTGTCGACCGCCGGCTTCGGCGCATCGCAGCCGAAGGAATCCAACGCCACCGTCGACGGGCGCGCCAAGAACCGCCGCGTCGAGCTGGTGCGTCAGTAGCGGAGCCGTCATGACCACACAGACACACACCCGGTCTCTTGCGATCGCGTCTCTGCTCGCGGCCGCGCTTCTCGGCAGCGCCGATCCCGCGTCGGCGCAGAATGGCGGCACACCCGCGTCGCTCAAAATCGGGATCGTGCCATTTACCGACGCCACCGCGTCGGGGAATCGGGCGGTGGGTGCCGATGTCGCCAAGACGCTCCAGGCGGAGCTGGTGCATTCGAGCACTCTGGTGCCGCGCGTGCTCGAGGATGCGGGATCGTCGATCGGCGCCGACAAGGCTGTGGAGCTCGGCCGCGCGCAACATCTCGATCTCGTCTTCGTCGGCACCGTGCTCGAGGCGAAAACCGAGCAGTCGAACAAACGCGGCTGGCTCCCCTCGATCAAAGGCCAGTCAGCCTCGCTCGACGTGCATCGCATGAAGGGGACGGTCGTTCTCCAGGGCGAGCTCTACGACGTCGCGACCGGCGAACGGCTGTTCAGCACGCGGGTCACCGGCGCCGACTCGAGCAACGGCCTCGGCGGCACCGCCTATACGACGCTCGGATCGTTCGGGAACGACAGCTATCAGTCGTTCCTCGAGTCGCCGCTCGGCAAGGCGCTGCGCAACGCCGTCGCCGACATGGCCAAGAGAGTCGCAGCGGCACGACCGTCGAAGCCGTGAGCGGCGAACGCGGACGGTAATATCCGGCGCGTCTCCACCTTCATCTCTGGTGAACGGCAGACGCCGACTATCCCTGAGGGCAGACCCACATGCGAATCACCCCTGTTGCCTGTTGCCTCCTTGCTGCGGCCCTGACCGGGTGCGGCGGCAGCGGCGCGGACGCACAGAGTGCGGCAAAGACGGCGGCCGCGCTGACCGGCGAAGACAAGATCGCGGCCGAGAAGAATCCGCAGTGCCACCTCTTCACGGCGGCAGAGCTCGCCAAGTATGGCGGCGAACCGCTGTCGCCCGGCCACGACGCCGCGATGGGCACCGGGTGCCAGTGGATGGGACCGACCGGAAACGGATCCGTGATGATTCAGGTAGTCCCTGCGCGGTACCACGAGCCGCATAAGGGCGCCAAAGGATTCAAGACGCTTCCCGACGTCGGCACGCAGGGATTCGTCGAGATGTCGCTGGGCGGCTGGGACGCGGGGGCCATCACTGGTCCCCAGGCTGTGGTCGTCTCGGTGAGCGGACCAGCGGCGAGTGAAGCCAACGCGATCGCGCTGCTGAAGGAAACGATCAACCGCCGGAAATGAGGAATCCCTGCATGCGTACTGTGTGTGTCCTGCTGGCCTTCGCCGCCTCTGTTCACGCGCAGTCGGCCCCGCCGCCCGCCGGCGCGCCGGCCGCCGAGTGCCGCGAATACGCGGCCAAACTCGACAGCTGCTCACCCTACACCTGTACGTTCACGCATCCGTTGACCGGCGCGACGCTCGAACGGCAGATTGTCGGGTTGACCGATGGTCGATGCACGACCGTCGAAGCGATGCCGGGCACGCACAAGATGCGGTGCGAGTTCCCGCCGGAGATCCGCAAGGCCGTGGCCGCCTTCTACCGGACGATCCAAGGCGCCGAACGCAGCGGGAAGACCATCACGGGCACGGCCACGGTGGACGACAACGGCAAGGGCAGGTCGACAACGACGATCGGCGGCAAGGCGGTCGACAATCCGCTGGAGGACGCCCTCGAGCGCGGCACGTGCAAGGTGGGCAGCTAGACCTGCACCGGCCGCGGTGGCGCCTGCCGATGACGCCAGCGTTCGGCGATGTAGCTGCTCAAATAACGTAGCCGGCACTCTTCGAAGAATGCCTGCTCGAACTGTCCGGAGCAGAGCTTTCGAACATAACCGGCGAGGTGGACGAGAGCCTCGCGGTACAGAAATCCCGGGACACCCCAGACCTGCCGTCCCCTGAACGCCATCGAATCGTCCAGCACACCGTCGGGCGT
This sequence comes from Acidobacteriota bacterium, assembly GCA_025463215.1. Classification (GTDB taxonomy): domain Bacteria; phylum Acidobacteriota; class Vicinamibacteria; order Vicinamibacterales; family CAVVIG01; genus CAVQFC01. The sequence continues at coordinate 23,875 of JAOBWF010000231.1, forward strand.
GATCGAGTCGCGGTAGCCCATGCGCGCATGCGACCGGCCGGTGACGTGATGCCAGGCGCGGTGATACGTCTTCTCCAGCCGCTCGGGCTGTACCTCGGTATACGTCACCACTGAGTCGACGTACTTTCCGCGTTTGCCCGCACGCCACAGCCGCAGGTTGAACTCGCGGTCCTCGTCGCGGCGGAAGTCAGGGGAGAAGCCGCCGAGCTCACGAAACACCGACGCGCGGCAGGCAAAGTTCGCGGCCACCAGGCACGCCGCGGCATGATCGCGGTCGATGCGAGACGACGAGCCCCGTCCCATCTGCAAGGCGAGCGGCCCCCAATGCTCGTTCGTCAACCACGGCGGCGGTTGTGCCGGCCAGCGCGGCTCGATTCGACCGCCGAGACAATCCACATCCGGATCCGCGAAGGCGCGGTGCACCGACGCCACCCAGTCAGCGCGCGGCCGCACATCATCGTCGATGAATGCGAGGATCGGCGCGGTGGCCGCCGCGATGCCGGCGTTGCGGGCACACGATGCCCCGGGACGCCGCTCCAGCAGATAACGGACGCGAGGATCGCGTGCCGCCTGCTCGCGAACGGTCACCGCCGTCGCGTCGGTTGACCCGTTGTCGACGATCAGGATCTCGTATTCGAGATCGCCGACCTGCTGCGCGCACAGATCCTCGAGCAGCGCGGCGAGCCGTGCGGCGCGGTTGAACGTCGGCACAATCACCGAGACGTCCATGCGCTACCTCGCACCGCGGCGCAGGCGCTCACGCACCTGGCCGCCGAAATACCAGAGCTGCGTCTCCGCGGCGAGCTTGCGCCCGACATCGCGGCGGAGGAGCGCGCCCCCCCACCGCAGCGCCTCCCGGACGGCGGTGCCGAACAGGAAGCGCGGAATCCCGGCGACGGTCGGGACGGTACGCAGGTCGAGACCGAGCTCGGTGACGGGATGGAGCCGCTCCATCCGCGCCCGCGACACGCCTTTGCCGTACCACCAGCGGCGCGCGTACTCGGGGCGCAGCCGTTGCGCCGGGACGTGATGGCGGACGCTCATCGCGGGCACGTAGCGGCCCCGCAAGCCGGCGTCGCGGGCGCGTGCGAAGAATTCGGGCAGTTCCTGCCCGAGCAGGACGGTGTCGCTGTTGCGGCCGAGGCACGGATCGAAGCCGCCGATGCGTTCGCACAGCGACCGCCGGATCGCGAAGTTGGCGCCGAGCGGAATCTTGCGCCGCTCCTCGAACACGAACGGCTCGTCGCCGTAGTCGAGAATCGCCAGCGTCCCCCAGAGCG
>JAOBWF010000256.1 GCA_025463215.1 Acidobacteriota bacterium
TTCAGTATATATTGATTTCCGTGAAACATCCCTTCGCCGCCTCGTCTGTCCTGGCGCTCGTCGCGGCGGCAGGAATCGCGGCGCAAACACCGGCGCCGGCGGTCGAGTCGCGCGCCGGTTTCGCCCCGATCGCGCCGGTCGTCGAGGCCGCGATCGCGCGCCGCGAGCTCCCCGGCGCCGTGATTCTCGTCGGGCGCGGCGATGCCATCCTCTATCACCAGGCCTTCGGCCGGCGCGCCGTGCAGCCGGCGCCGGAGGCGATGACTCCGGACACCATCTTCGATCTCGCCTCGCTCACCAAGGTCGTGGCGACAACGACGAGCGTGATGCAGCTGGTGGAGGAAGGGCGCATCCGTCTGACCGATCCGGTCGCCCAGTTCATTCCCGAGTTCGCCCGCTACGGCAAGGGCGCGATCCTGATCCGCCATCTGCTGACGCACACGTCGGGGTTGAGGCCCGACCTCGAGCTCGAGGTCGCGTTTCATGGCGCCGAGGAGGCGATCGCCCGCGCCGTGGAGGAAGTACCAACGGCCGCGCCGGGCGAGCGCTTCGTTTACAGCGACATCAACTTCTTCCTGCTCGGCGACATCGTCCGGCGTGTGAGCGGCGAGCGGCTCGATCGCTATGCGGCGGCGCGCATCTTCGAACCGCTCGGAATGAAGGAGACGTCGTTTCTACCGCCGGAGTCGTGGCGGCCGCGGATCGCGCCGACTGAGGCGTGCGCGATCCTGGCGTGGCCCTGCGTGTCCGGCGCGGCGCCGTTCCTGCGCGGCGTGGTGCACGATCCGACGTCGCGGCGGATGGACGGCGTCGCCGGACATGCGGGACTGTTCAGCACCGCGGCGGATCTGTCGCGCTTCTGCCGCATGCTGCTCGGCGGCGGCCGCCTCGGCGCGGTGCGGATCCTCTCCGCCGCGACCGTCGCGCGCATGACGTCGCCGTCGACGCCGCCGGAGATGCGCGCCGTCCGCGGCCTCGGCTGGGACATCGACTCGCCCTACTCGTCGAACCGCGGCGAACTGTTTCCGATCGGATCGTACGGGCACACCGGGTTCACCGGCACGTCGCTCTGGCTCGATCCGGGCTCGAAGAGCTACGTGATTTTTCTGTCGAACCGCGTCCACCCGGACGGCAAAGGGGATGTGACGCCGCTGCGCGCCAAGGTGGCGACGATCGCCGCCGCGGCGCTGCTGTCGCCGGCCGACGCCGCGCGCGCTCCAGGCGTCGCGCCAAGGCTGCAGCCGAGCGAGCCGGCCGCGTCGCGCTCGGCGAAAGGGTTCGCGCTGCACGAACCGGTGCTCACCGGCATCGATGTCCTCGCGAGCGAGAACTTCGCGCGGCTGCGCGGCAAGCGCGTCGGCCTGCTGACCAACCAGACCGGGCGCGCGCGCGACGGCGCCAGCACCATCGATCTGATCGCGACGGCGCCGGGCGTCACGCTCGCCGCCTTGTTCAGCCCGGAGCACGGCATCCGCGGCGAGGTGGACGACAAGTTCGATTCGACCCGCGACGACAAGACCGGTATCCCGGTCCATTCGCTCTACGGCCGCACCTTGCGTCCCACGCCGGCCATGCTCGACGGCCTCGACGTCATCGTCGTCGATCTCCAGGATGTCGGCGTCCGCTTCTATTCGTATCCGGTTGCGGTCGCCTACGTGCTCGAGGAAGCGGCGAAGCGCAAGCTGCCGGTGGTCGTGCTCGATCGGCCCAATCCCATCAACGGCTTCGATGTGGAAGGCGCCGCGCAGGATGCGGGCGGCAACCGGTATGTCGGCTACCTGCCGATGCCGGTGCGCCACGGCCTCACGATTGGCGAGCTGGTGCGCCTGTTCAACGGCGAAGGAAAGATCGGCGCGGACCTCACGATCGTGGCGATGAAGAACTGGCGGCGCGACGACTGGTTCGACGAGACCGGCCTCGCGTGGGTGAACCCGTCGCCGAACATGCGCAACATGATGGCGGCGACCGTGTATCCCGGCGTCGGCGCGATCGAGGGAACCAACGTCTCGGTCGGGCGCGGCACCGACACGCCGTTCGAACAGCTTGGCGCCCCGTGGATCGACGGCCGCGAGCTCGCCGCGGCGCTGAACGCGAGCGCGCTCCCCGGCGTCCGCTTTGATCCGGTGACGTTCACGCCGGCCGCCGGCGCCACACTCGGCGGCCAGGTGTGCCAGGGCGTGTTCCTGATCGTCACGGATCGCGATCGGCTCCGGCCGGTGCGCGTCGGCCTGCAGATCGCGTCGACGCTATGGACGATGTACGGGCAGCAGTTCAGGCTGGAGGATGCGGCGGCGCTGTTTGGGCCGAAGGCGATGCTGGAGAAAATTCGCGCCGGCGTCGACCCGGCGGCCATCGCGGCGTCGTGGGTGGCCGACGAAGCAGCATGGCGCCTGACGCGCGCTCACTATCTGCTGTACTGAATCTGGTAATTTATATCAGCCAATCAGGCTGATAGAGCAACACGTAGACGAGGACGCCGGTCACCGAGACGTACATCCAGATCGGGAACGTCCAGCGTGCGATGCGGCGATGCTGCGGGTAGCGCCCCTTGAGGCCGCGCGTCATCGTGACAATCGCGAGCGGCGGCACCGTGGCGGCGAGCAGCACGTGCGTGATCAGGATGGTGAAGTAGAGCGGCCGCACCAGGCCATGGCGGGGGAACGGCACCGAGCCGACCTGCGCGTGGTAGACGAGATAGCAGATCAGGAACAGCGACGAGGTCGCGAACGCCGTGATCATGACCAAGCGGTGCAGTGCGATCCGGCGCGCCCGAATCAGGATGTAGCCGCACAGCAGGAGCACGCCGGACACCGCGTTCAGACTGGCGTTGACCGCGGGCAGATCGTGGACTGAGATCATGAAGCCTTCGGCTCTCGGCGTGCCGCTCTCAGCGATCGCTGAAAGCCGGCAACTGACAGCGCTATCGTTTGTTTGCGATCATCGCCACCCAGAGCAGCGGAAGATACGTGATCGAGCCGTAGAACAGCGCCCGCGCCGTGGCTTCGTTGCGCGCCGACGCGAAGCGCACCGCGAGCACGAACAGCGCGACGCCGAACACGAGCGCGATCGCCAGATAGGCGTTGCCGGCGAGCCCGGTCCATGTCGGCACGACGCTCGCGAGCACCATCAGGAACGCCCAGTACACCGCCTGCTTGCCGACCCGTCGGCCTTCGGGATCGATGACCGGCAGCATCGGGAACCCGGCCTTGCCATACTCCTCGCGATACAGCCAGGCAATCGCCATGAAATGCGGCAACTGCCAGCAGAACACGATCGCGAACAGCGCCGCGCCGCTCAGATCGATGCCGCCGTGCGAGGCGGTCCAGCCAATCAGCGCCGGCAGCGCGCCGGGCACGGCGCCGATGATCGTCGAGAGCGGCGTGCGCCGCTTCATTGGCGTGTAGATCGCGAGATAGGTGACGAGCGTCGCGAGCGCGAGCGCCGCCGACAGCCAGTTGGCGCGCGCGGCCAGCAGCACCAGGCCCGCCACGGAGAGGGCGACGCCGAAGATCCGCGCATCGGCGGGCGCCAGCCGCCCCGCCGGAAGCGGACGCAGACGGGTGCGGCGCATCAGCGCATCGGTGTCGCGCTCGTACAGCTGGTTGAGCGCCGCCGCGCCGGCCGCGACCAGCGTGGTGCCGGCGACCGCCTCCGTCATCGCGGTGAGGTCGATGCCGCCGGTGGAGCCGAGGTAGTAGCCGGCGGCGCTGGTCGCGACGACGAGGAAATTCAGCCGCGGCTTCGTCAGCGCGAGATAGTCGGCCATCGCGCTGGCCCGCGGCGGCGCCGCGACGCGGAGCGCGGCGGCGTCGGCGGGGACCGGCTTCATGCTCGTGCTCCGTCATTGCGGATTGCGGATTGCGGATTGCGGATTGGATTGTGGATTGGATTGTGGATGGCGCCAGCATCTGAAATCGAATCCGCAGTCCGCAACCCGGAATCTGCAATCCGGCTGTGCCAGGCGCGCAGCGTCAGCACCAGCGCCGTCGTGAGCACCAGGGCGCCGCACACCACGTGAAGGCTGTTGATCCAGGGATTGCGGCCGCTCAGGACCGTGAGCGCGCCGAGCGTGACCTGGACGGCGACGAGTGCGACGAGCAGCGCGGCGGGTCGGGTCAGCGGACCGCGATTGCGGTAGCGCGAGCGGACGTGCGCGAACAGGGTGAGGATCGCCAGGGTCACGAGCAGGGCGCCGACACGATGCGTGAAGTGGATCGCGATCGCGCCGCTCCAGTGATCCGGGATGACATGGCCGAACATCAGCGGGAAATCCGGAATCGCCAGCCCCGCGCCGGTATGCCGCATCGTCGCGCCGACGAGAATCTGCGCGTAGATCAGGATCGTCGTCGCGGTCGCGAGCCGCCGCGTCGGGGCGCCGACGGTGTCGTCATCGCCGTAGCCGGCGATCCAGCCGGGCGACGTGAAGATCGCGATCGCCACCGTCATGCAGAAGAAAATTTCGGCGAGGCCGGCGTGCGCGGTCGAAATCGCCGCCGGGAGGAAGAAGAGCACCGTCAAACCGCCGAGCAGCCCCTGCGCGATGACCGACCCGAGCGCGGCGACGCCGAACCAGCGCAGCCACCGGCGCGGCTCCGCCATCCACAACCACACCGCCATGACGATGGTGAGAACACCCACGGTGCTGGCGATCAGCCGGTGGCCGTGCTCGTAGAGGATATTCGCGACCCACATCGACGGCGGGAACGTGAACATGTTCCAGCCGTAGCTGGTCGGCCAGTCGGGCACCGACAGCCCCGCGTCGTGGCTGGTGACGAGGCTTCCCGCCAGGATCAGCAGGACCGTGCAGGCGACTAAGAATTTCGCAAAACGGTGGAGCATCGGGATGGCTGATGGCTAAGGGCTGACAGCGAAGGACGGAGGGCGGATGGACCCGTGGGGCCCATCCGACCATCGCCCTCCGCCATCAGCCATCAGCCATGACGAACGTGTGGGTTAGTTGGTGGCGGTCGCGCCGGCGGCCTTGAAGGTGAACGTGATTTCCTTGTTCTCCTTCGCCGCGATCGTCACGCTGGCCGTCTGCGTGCCGAGCTTCTCGTGCCACGCTTCGATCGTGTAGGTGCCCGGCGGCAGGTTCGGCAGGTCGAACTTGCCGTCCTTGTCGGTCACCGCGAAGTACGGGTGGCTCATGACGCCGACGTAGGCGTTCATCCAGCCGTGCACGTCGCACTTGAAGGGCACCATCACCTCCTGCTTGTCGAAGGTGTGGCTCATCTTCATGCCCTGAATCGGCTGGCCGTTGTTGAACTCGGCATTGCCCTTCGGCATCGCGTGGATGTTGTGCAGCGTCGGATCGCTGTTGACGATCTCGAGCGGCTGGTTGACGCGCATCCCGAACACGTGCGGATGGTAGCGGCAGTCCTTCTGATCGATCTTGGCCGACTCGGTCGGCGTGTCGAACACGTAGTTGCCGAGGCCGTCCTTGACGTAGACGAAGACGTTGCCGAGCGACTTGCCGTCGGCGGCGACCATGTAGGTCTCCTGCGCCTGCGGCGACGAGTTCGCCTTCACACACACCGGGTCGGCGTTCATCTTGATCGCTTCGTTCTTCGGCGCGGCGCCGTCGAGCATCGCCACACCCTTCACATCACCGGCCGTCGCGGTGTCGACCTTCTGCCCGGATGGCGTCGCGGAGGGCGACTCCGGCTTCGCGGCGGTGCTCGACGTTTCCTGACTTCCGCCGCCGCAGGCCAGCGTCGTGGCCAGCGCGATTCCAAGCAGTCCAACCCAGGTGTTTCGTAGGCGCATTGAGCTCTCCTGAACAAAAAAGACTTTAGACAAAACAGCGCACCATTCTACCCCGCTTCGCTATTTGGCTTCCCTGAGCTTCCGGTCGACCCGGTCGGTCATCCAGTGCGGATCCCACCATTCCACCGGGTTGACCATCCGCCCCCCGACCAGCAGCGTGAAGTGCAGGTGGTCGCCGCCCGCCAGGCCGGTCGAGTCGCTGCGGCCGACCATCTGTCCGCGCGTCACGCTGTCGCCGACCTTGACGTCGAACGACATCAGGTGCCCGTACAGCGACTGCACGCCGAGGCCATGATCGATGATGACGCAGTTACCGTAGATGCCGAGCCAGCTGGCGTTGACGATGGTGCCGGCGGCGGCGGCGGCGACCGGCACGTGCTGCGTAACCGCGAGGTCGAAGCCGAGGTGCGTCTGCTGATCGACCTCTTTGCCCTTGTAGATGTAGGTCCGCCGATCGGCGAAGCTCGCCTCGACCTGCGAGTTGCCGAGCTGGAGGAACGGGCCGTCCCACAGTTTTTTCGCCGCGGTTTTCGCCGCCAGCGCCGCGATCTGCTCCGCGTTGATCTTGCGCAGCTCGCCGTTGACGCGAAGGAACCCGGCGAGCATCTCCGGGCTGTCCTGCGCCGGCGCCGTCATCTTCAGCTCCGGCGAGTGCTCGATGATCTCGGGGACGACGCGGTTGATGAACTTGTCGTCGATCTCGATCCGGCTCTTCTTGAACGGCTTCTCGAACGCGTTGTCGATGAACGTCGCCTTCGCCTGATTGCCGGCCTCGTCGCGCGCGAACGCGACGATCGGCGTGTCGAGCGGCTGGTCGTAGAGCAGGGCGAAGAACGCGACCTTGACCGAGGGATCCGCGCCCTCGACGCCGGCTCCGGCCGCGGGGAATCCGGGATACTCGACGTCGCCGACGCGGACGCCGGACGCGATGTCCGCCGGCGTCGCCTTGTAGACCACCATCTCGGCGCCGCCGTGGTTGACGTAATGATGCGTCGAGAGCACGGCGACGCGCGGCGGCTCGAGCCGCACCTGGAAATCCTTGCTGGCCGTCTGCGTCAGCTGGCGCAGACCGAAGATCGACGGCCGCGTCGCGGAGACGACAATGCGCGCCGGGCCCGACACGAGCTCGGGCACGCTCTGCTTGCCGAGCGGCCGCGATACTTTCAGGTGCGTGGCGTCGACGCGCGTGACGCTTGCCGTCTGCGGGCCGTCGAGCGTGAACAGCGGCAGCCGCTTGCCGTTCTGCTCGAGGGCGATCGTCAGCGTGGTGAAGCGCGCGTTGGGGGCGTCGGCGGTGACGTCGAGCGACCCGGCCTGGCCGACGAAGCGGTCGGGCTTGTCGATGGTGAGTTGCGGCGGTGCGCCGCGGCCGGCGGCCACATAAAGGCCGCCAACGGCGAGGGCGATGATCGCGACGAGGATGAGGAGCCAGCGGAACATGGACTCCATCATACAAGTTTGGTAAAATGTCAGATTCGTGACGGGAGTGGCGGTATCGTCTAACGGTTAGGACGAATGGTTCTCAACCATTAAATCGGGGTTCGATTCCCCGTACCGCTACCATTTCTCATAGCGGCTCGCGCGGACTTTTTCTCTTGGCTCCAGCCCCGGCCGTTGGCCGGGGCTTTTCTTTGTCTCAATCACCTGATTAGCCGATCATCTATCGACCGTTATCGGCGGCCGCCGCGGTCATAGCCTTCCCGATACCCCTGCTCGAAGGCGGAGCGGTACTCGCGGCGGTACTCGTCGCGCGAGCCGTAGCGGCGGTCGTAGTCATGATCGCCCTGTCGGTAGCGCCTGGCCCGCACCGGATCGAACCGCTCTCGATGCCGCGCATCGTCGCGCCCGGCTTCGATGCCGTCACGGTAGCCGTTCTGTGCGGCGACCGAGATGTAGCGGCCGCGCGCCGGCGGCGGGTAGTCGCCGCGCGGATAGCCGGAGCGGTAAACCGTCGCGCCGCAGGCGGTCGAAGCCAACGCCACGCCAGCCGCAAGAATCAACGCCGGGATCTGCCGAAATGATTTGGACATGTTCACCCTCACTAGGTAAGGAGGGTTCAACCTGTATGCCAGGTCTGACCGCGTGTTTTCCAAAGAAACTGACCGGAGGCGGGTCGGTGTCCCCTGGATAGGTCAGTTCGTTGAGGTAGGTCGCTATTCCGTCCACACCAGCACCTGCGAACCGCGGCGGTCGGCCTGATCGAGCAGGAGCCCAGGGCCGCGGCGTTCGAGGTCGTCGAGTGTGAGGTGGACCTTGTCGGAATCGAAGTCGATGCCGTTGTCTTTCATGAACGAGAAGTGATTGGTGGGCGCCATGCGCAGCAGCCACATCGGGATCGAGACGTTCACCAGCTTGTTGGCGCGGGTGTCGTAGGCGAGGACCCGCAGCGTGTCGAGCTTGGTCGCCGGTAGGTCCTTGGGAATCACCTCCCGGTGCAGGAACGGTTCGTCCCCTTTGCGCATCTCGATCAGCGGCTGCTGCCCGGCGAACCGCGCCCGCGCCTCACCGAACTGCCGGTCGGCATGCTCGATCGGCACCTGCTGGGTGTGGACGTGGCGGTAGATGAAGTACGCGGTGCCGCCGACGGCCGACACCGCGAGGATGCCGATCACGATCACCGAGGCAATGACGACGGAGATCCACGTTTTCTTGTTGCTGCTCATGATGATCAGCAGGCCTGAATTCCTGCACTGCTATCAGTAGATACGAGCGCGCCCTCCGCGTCGTTCGCGCGGCGCCAGCGAGGCCTTGTTTCCTAGCACCTGGCTCCGAGGACCGGGCACCTACCCTCCAGCCCCTTTCAAAAGCCGCCGCGCTTCGTCGGCGGTCGCCGGGTCATTGTCGCTGTCGGCCAGCGGAATCGCGGCCCGGAATTCGGCGGCGGCTGCGGACGTGTTGCCAGCTTTCTGCGCCAGCCGGCCGAGTTCGAGATGCGATCGCGCATGGACCCATTTGCGCCCGTCGATCGACAGCGCCGTCTTCAGATCCGTCTCTGCCTCGGCGGTGCGGCCGATCCCCGCCAGCGCGGCGCCGCGTTTGTACCGCCACAGCGCATCCTCGCCGAACATGCGCGGCCGTTTGTCGTCCGCGAAGCGCGCGACGCCGTCGCTCAGGAAACGTTCGGCCTCGGCCGCGCGTCCGGCGCGGAGCGATGTCGAACCGGACTCGAGCCACACCAGCCGATTGCGCGGATAACGCTCGCGCAGCGCCGCCAGCACCTTCAGCGCCTCGTCGTAGCGCTTCTCGCGGTTGTACAGCAGGATGAGCGCGAAGCGCGCCTCCGTCTGATTGTCGCCGCCGTAGGCCGCGGCGTCTTCGATCTGCTTGATGCCTTTCTCCTTGCCGCCCCCGAAGCCGGCGACATACGCCACCATGCGCAGCGGCAGCGCCAGCGCCGCGACGATGTAGCGATAGGTGCCGACGATGAGCCCGGCGTCCTTGCGCTGGGGCTGCAGGGCAAGCGCTGTCTCCTCCTCGTCGTAGGCCTCGCGCGCGGCGCGAAACGCCGTGAGCACGCTGCCTTCGACGGTCGCGGAATAGGAGGCCCGCAGGCCGATCGCGGCGCCGAGCTGATAGTGCGCGTCAGCGTCCTTCGCGTTTCGCGCGATCCGCTGACGCGCGATCGCGGTGGCGCGATCGATCGCGTCCTTGAAGCCGGCGACAGCGTCGGCCGGCGGATTGGGCAGCGGACTGGCGTTCGGCTTGTTCGGACGACCGAGATAGTCGTCCACCGTCATGTTCCCGCGCCGGTAGGTGATGCTCAGCCAGAGCGACGAGGCCAGTCCGCGATAGGCGCCGGCGTCCTGCGGGTCGGCGGCCACCGCCTGCCGGAAGGTCGCGAGCGCCAGATCGTGCTCGAGGTTGTATGTGTACGTCGCCGCCTTGGCGCGAAGCGCCTCGGACTCCGGATTGGCGCGCGCCGGAGCGGCGATCGCGAGGACGATCCCGGCGCACGACGCGGCGCAGACGCCTTCCAGGCGGGTCATGCCGCGATCTTACGCCGGGCGGCCACCTTGCGCCGCTTGTGCCTATTACATACAATCGGCCTCGCTTATGGATAAAACCGGCATTCATCCGGGCGGCGTGCACGCGCACGTGCACACGGACAGCCACGGCGAGCATCACGTCGACCTCGGGTTCTGGCGGCAGTACGTGTTTTCCGTCGATCACAAGGTGATTGGCATCCAGTACACGATCACCGCGCTGCTGTTCCTCCTCTTCGGCTTCACGCTGATGATGATCATGCGGTGGCAGCTCGCCTATCCAGGCAAGGCGATCCCGCTGATCGGGCAGTGGCTCGGACAGGATCGGGCGCCGATGGGCATCATGCTGCCTGAGTTCTACAACCAGCTCGGCGCGATGCACGGCACCATCATGGTGTTCCTCGGCGTCGTGCCGCTGGCGGTCGGCGGCTTCGGCAACTTCGTGATGCCGCTGCAGATTGGCGCCCCCGACATGGCGTTCCCCAAACTCAACATGATGAGTTACTGGGTGTACTTCATCGGCGGCGTGACGATGCTCGCCAGCTTCTTCCAGAAGGGCGGCGCCGCGCAGTCCGGCTGGACGTCGTATCCGCCACTGGCGGTCATCGCGCCGGGCCAAACGATGTGGCTGATCGGGATGGTCTTCCTGATCACCTCGTCGCTGCTCGGCTCGGTCAACTTCATCGTCACGATCGTGCAGCTGCGCGCCAAGGGGCTGACCTGGATGCGCCTGCCCTTCTTCGTGTGGGCCCAGTTCGTGACCTCGTTCCTGCTCCTGCTGGCGTTCCCGCCGCTCGAAGCGGCCGGCGTGCTGCAGCTGATGGATCGCCTCGCCGGCACCAGCTTCTTCATGCCGAGCGGCCTGGTCATCTCCGGCAAGCCGATGCTGATCGCCGGCAACGGCAACCCGCTGCTCTGGCAGCACCTGTTCTGGTTCCTGGCGCACCCCGAGGTCTACGTCCTCATCCTGCCCGCGATGGGC
>JAOBWF010000264.1 GCA_025463215.1 Acidobacteriota bacterium
CGCCCCTCGCCGCCGCCGATGGCGTCGGCTCCGCCGCCGGTCACCAAGACCATCACGCTCGCCGAGGGCATGACGGTCAAGGACCTGGCGGACAAGCTCGATTTGCGCGTCAAGGACGTCCTCGCCAAGCTGCTGATGAAGCGGCTGATGCTGACGATCAACTCCGCGCTCGATACCGAAACCGCGACGATGATCGCGCGCGAGTTCGGCGCCGACGTCCAGATGCAGAGCTTCGAAGAGGAGCTGCTGCAGGCTGACGAAGGGGAATCGCGCGCCGAAGACGTCGTGCTGCGCGCGCCGGTCGTCACCGTCATGGGTCACGTCGACCATGGCAAGACCAGCCTGCTCGACGCCATCCGCACCACGCGGGTCGCCGAGCGCGAGGCCGGCGGGATCACGCAGCACATCGGCGCGTACCACGTCACGATCAACGACCGCAACATCGTCTTCCTCGACACGCCGGGCCACGCGGCGTTCACGCTGATGCGCGCCCGCGGCGCCAAGGTCACCGACATCGTCGTCCTCGTGGTTGCCGCCGACGACGGCGTGATGCCGCAGACGAAGGAAGCGATCGACCACGCGAAGGCGGCGAACGTGCCGATCGTCGTGGCGATCAACAAGATCGACAAGCCGAACGCCCAGACCGAGCGGGTCAAGCGCGAGCTCACGGAGCTCGGGCTGATGCCGGAAGAATGGGGCGGCCAGACGGTCACCGTCGAAGTGTCGGCGCGGCAGAAGACCGGCATCGACACGCTGCTCGAGATGATCCTGCTGTCGAGCGACATCCTCGAGCTGAAGGCGAACCCGAAGCGCACCGCGTCGGGCACCGTGCTCGAAGCCAAGCTGGACAAGGGACGCGGTCCGGTGGCCACGGTTCTCGTACAGGACGGCACGCTCCACGTCGGCGACACCTTCATTGCCGGTCCGATTGTCGGCCGGGTGCGCGCGCTGATCGACGATCGCGGCAAGCCGACGAAAACGGCCGGACCGTCGACGCCGGTCGAAGTGCTCGGCCTCTCCGGACTGCCGCAGCCGGGGGACGTGTTCCAGGTTGCCGACGCCGCCAAGGCGCGGCACATTGCTACGTTCCGCGAGGAGCAGTCGAAGTCCCGCGCGCTCGGCGCCAAGGGATCGCGGCTCACCCTCGAGTCGCTGCAGGCGCAGATCGCTGAAGGGGGCATGAAGGAACTGGCGCTGATCGTCAAGACCGACGTGCAGGGCTCGGCTGAAGTGCTCGCCGATGCGCTCACCAAGCTGACCGACGACAAGGTGAAGATCCGGATCATCCACGCCGGCGTCGGCGCGGTGACCGAGTCCGACGTCCTCCTCGCGTCGGCGTCGGGTGCGATCATCATCGCCTTCAACGTCCGGCCGGATCGCAACGCGGAAGAGATCGCGGCCCGCGAGCGGGTCGACATCCGCCAGCATTCGGTGATCTACAACGTCACGGACGAGATGAAGAAGGCGATGACCGGCCTGCTCGACCCGACGTTCAAGGAGGTCCGCATCGGCGTCGCCGAAGTGCGCGACATCTTCAAGGTGCCGAAGTTCGGCACCATCGCCGGCTGCATGGTGCGCGAAGGGCGGATCACCCGCGCGGGCGACACGCAGGCGCGCCTGCTGCGCGACAACGTCATGGTCTACGAAGGCAAGATCGGATCGCTGCGCCGTTTCAAGGACGACGTCAGCGAGGTCAAGGCCGGGTTCGAGTGCGGCATCGGCTTCGACAAGTTCAACGACCTCAAGGTCGGGGACGTGATTGAGGTGTTCGCCATGGAAAGGGTCCTGACACCCGCCTGACGGCGGGGTCAGAAGGCTTCTTCCTTCTCGCTTCTAACTTTCAGCATGTCCCAAGGTTCGAGGCCCGACCGAGTCGCCGACCAGATTCGCGGCGAAGTCGCGTCGATGCTGGCGCGCGACGTCCACGATCCCGGGATCGGGTTCGTCACCATCACGCGCGTCCAGGTCACGCCCGACCTCCAGCACGCGCGCATCCACTACACGACGCTCGGCGACGACAAGGCGCGCGCCAACACCGCCAAGGCGCTCGGCCGCGCCGCCGTGTTCCTGCGCCGCCAGATCGGATCGCGCCTGCGGCTCAAGCGGGTCCCCGAGCTCGAGTTCCTGTACGACGAGTCGATCGCCGGCCAGGATCGGATCGAGCAGCTCCTCAACAACATTCGCGCCGGCGGCGCCGGCGGTGCGGTCTCCCCGGACACAACCCCTGATGACGACGACCAGTCCTGAGATTCAGCGCATCGTCGAGGCGGTGCGCGCGCGGCAGCGGTTCGTGCTGTCGTCGCATTCGCGGCCGGATGGCGACTCGATCGGGTCGCAGTTGGCGATGGCCTACACGCTGCGCGCGATGGGCAAAGAGGCGACGACGATCAACTGCGATCCGGCGCCGCCGCCGCTGATGGCCTTCCCCGGGGTCCGCGACATCCGCGTCGCACCCGCGGTCGAGGGGGAGTTCGACGCCGCGATCATCATGGAGTGCGGCGACCTCAGGCGCACCGGCGTCGCGGGTCTCGACCGCTTCTTCCTGATCAACATCGACCACCACCCCGGCAACACCGGCTACGGCGACGTCAACTGGTTCGACGCCAGCGCGGCGGCATGCGCGGAGATGGTCTACGACGTGGTGCTGGCGCTGGGCGTGCCGCTGTCGCAGGAGATCGCGACCCATGTCTATCTCGCGATTCTGACCGACACCGGCTCGTTCCACTATTCCAACATCTCGCCGCGGACGTTCGAGATCTGCCGTGCGTGCGTGCTGGCGGGCGTCGATCCGGTGATCGTCGCGCGCAACGTCTACGACAGCAACAACATGGGACGGCTGAAGCTGTTCGGCGCGGTCCTCGGCGCGATGCAGATCGACATCAGCGGCCGGATCGCGATCGTCTATGTCGACCACGAGATGGCGCGCGAGGCCGGCGGCACCTACGAGGACACCGAAGGGCTCGTCAACCTGCCGCTGACGGTCAAGGAGATCGAGGCGGTCGTCTTCTTCAAGCAGGAAAAGGGGGACGAGTACCGCGTCAGCCTGCGCTCGAAGGGGAACATCGACATCGGCTCCATCGCCAAGGAGTACGGCGGCGGCGGGCACAAGAACGCCGCGGGGTTGACGGTGTCCGGCCCGATCGAACAGCTGCAGAAGACGCTGGTCGAACAGATCGAAGCGGCGATCGATCGGCCGAGCACGGACACGCTGAGCACCGCGTCCGGCCGCAACGCCGGGTGATCGATTGTGCCCGACGGCCTGCTGATCATCGACAAGCCGTCGGGGCCGACGTCGCACGACGTCGTGGCGCGCATCCGCCGCGCGCTGCGCGAGAAACGGATCGGCCACACCGGCACGCTCGATCCGATGGCGACCGGCGTCCTGCTGCTCGTGGTCGGCAAAGCGACACGGCTGGCGAAGTTCCTGAACGCGAGCGATAAGGGCTACGACGCGACGGTCCGCTTCGGCTTCGCGACCGACACCGCCGACGCCCAGGGACGTCCGCTCGGACCGCCGAGCGACCGGCCGATGCCGTCGCGCGACGCGATCGAGGCGGCCCTCGACGCCTTCCGCGGCACCTTCCTGCAGCAGCCGCCGGCATTCTCGGCGAAAAAAATCGACGGTCAGCGCAGCTACAAGCTCGCGCGCGACGCTCGCGACACCCGGGACATTCGGGCGAAGCCGCCGCGCGGCGAGGACGGCGCCGACGCCGCACCGGGCACCGCGCCCCCCGCACCTGCCGCGTTGGACCCCGCACGCGGCACTCCGCACCTCGCACCTGTAGCCGTTCCTGCGCCGTGCCGCGTGACGGCGCACGCCATCCGTATCGTCAGGCTGGATGGCGACCACCTAACGCTGACCATCGACTGCTCCGCCGGCTTCTACATTCGCTCGCTGGCGCACGACCTCGGCGAGCGGCTGGGCATCGGCGCGCACCTCACGGCCCTGCGACGGACCCGCGTCGGCGACTTCGGCCTGGACCGCGCCCTCACGCTCGACAGTGCTGAACGCGACCCCGACACCGTGCCGGCCGCGCTGGTTCCGCTCGCCGCGATGCTGCCCGGTATGGGGTGCGTCACCTTGACCGCAGCCGGCGTCACCAGGGCCCTCCACGGTCAGGACGTCCGGACCATCGACCATGAGCCCTCGGCGCTCAGTGCTCAGCCCTTCGTCCGGCTCCTCGATCCGGCCGGAGAACTGGTCGCGATTGCCGCCGCAAATCGCGTCGGCGGAGCTTTGCATCCCTCCGTTGTTCTGGTGTAACATGTTGCACTTGCTCGACTAACGATTTTCCCCGCAACAACGGCGCATCCGGTTTCGACCCGTCAGCGGGTCTGCGACTGGAGCGTCCGTGGAGGACCCCAGGTGCTCAGTAAAGACCGTAAGACAGAACTCATCGGCAGCTACAAAACCCACGACGCCGATACCGGCTCTCCCGAAGTCCAGGTCGCGATCCTCAGTGAACGCATCAACTACCTGACCGAACACTTCAAGACCCACGCAAAGGACCACCACTCGCGCCGCGGATTGCTGATGCTGGTCGGCAAGCGCCGCCGCCTGCTCGATTATCTCAAGGGCAAGGACGCGCACCGCTATTCGGACCTCATCAAGCGACTGAACATCCGCAAGTGAACCTTTCAACTATGCATACGCGAGAAATCTCCGTCGGAGCCAACACCCTCCGGTTCGAAACCGGTAAGCTCGCCAAGCAGGCGCACGGTTCGGTCATCGTTCGCCTCGGCGATTCGATGGTCCTGGTCACCGCGTGCCACTCGGCGAACCCGCGCGAAGGAATCGATTTCCTCCCGCTGACCGTCGACTACCGTGAATACACCTACGCGTCCGGACGCATCCCCGGCGGCTTCTTCAAGCGCGAAGGCAAGATGGCCGAGAAAGAAGTGCTGACCAGCCGGATGATCGACCGCCCGACGCGGCCGCTGTTCCCAGCCGGCTGGCGCTTCGAGACGCAGATCATCGCGCTCGTGCTGTCCTCCGACCAGGAGAACGACACCGACGTGCTGGCGATAACCGGCGCCTCGGTGGCGCTGGCGCTCTCCGACATGCCGTTCGAGAAGACCATCGCCGCGGTCCGCATGGGCCTGGTCGACGGCCAGTACATCGTCAACCCGACCTTCAAGCAGCGCAAAGAGAGCAAGCTTGACCTGATCGTCGTCGGCAGCAAGGACGGCCTGGTGATGGTCGAGGCCGGCGCCAAGGAAGTCACCGAGGAACAGGTCGTCACCGCGCTCGACACCGCGCACGCCGCAATCAAGCAGATCGTCGCCGTGATTGACGACCTCGCCAAGGAAGCCGGCAAGAAAAAGATGACCGTCGCGGTCAAGGAGCTTTCCGCCGGCATCGCGGCCGACGTCGAGGCCAAGGCCTACAAGCCGCTGCAGGCGGCGATGCGCATCCGCGAGAAGCTCGAGAACTACGGCACCGTCGATCAGGTGAAGAAAGACCTGATCGCGACCTATCCCGACACCGAAGCCGAGCGCAAGGCCGACGCCAAGGTCGTGTTCAGCGAGTTGAAGGAAAAGATCCTGCGCGAAGAGGTGCTGACGCACGGCGTCCGCCTCGACGGCCGCAAGTTCGACGAGATCCGCAACATCTGGATCGAAACCGGCGTGCTGCCGCGCGTCCACGGCTCCGCCGTGTTCACCCGCGGCGAGACGCAGGCGCTGGTCACCTGCACGCTCGGCACCGCCGACGATGCGCAGAAGATCGAGAGCTTCGAGGGAGAGACGTGGAAGAGCTTCATGCTCCACTACAACTTTCCGCCGTTCTCGGTCGGTGAGACCGGCCGCATGACCGGCCCGGGCCGGCGTGAGATCGGCCACGGCGCGCTGGCCGAACGCTCGCTCGTCTCGCTGATGCCTGCGGAAGCGGACTTCCCCTACACGGTGCGGATCGTGTCGGACATTCTCGAGAGCAACGGCTCCTCGTCGATGGCCTCGGTCTGCGGCGGATCGCTGGCGATGATGGACGCCGGCGTGCCGGTCAGCAAGGCGGTCGCCGGCATCGCGATGGGGCTCGTGATGGACGAGAAGAGCGGCAAGTACGCCGTGCTCTCGGACATCGCCGGCGCCGAGGATCACTACGGCGACATGGACTTCAAGGTCTCCGGCACCGCGGACGGCATCACCGCGCTGCAGATGGACATCAAGGTCGGCGGCATCACGACCGAGATCATGCGCAAGGCGCTCGACCAGGCGCGCAACGGCCGTCTGCACATCCTCGGCAAGATGCGGGAGGCGCTCGGCGCCTCGCGCGCGAACATCTCGCTGTTCGCGCCGCGCATCGTCACCATCCGCATCCCGGTCGACAAGATCCGCGACGTCATCGGACCGGGCGGCAAGATGATCCGCAGCATCATCGAGCGCACCGGCGTGAAGATCGACGTCGAGGACGACGGCCGCGTCAACGTCGCGTCGGCCGACGGCGAATCGGCGGCGCG
>JAOBWF010000269.1 GCA_025463215.1 Acidobacteriota bacterium
CCGAGCGGTGCGACCGACGCCGGCAGCCACTCCTGGACGTGCTCGTAGGGATACTTGCGGTCGTAGTCGACGAGAGGAATGGCGGCGTCGTAGTTGTGGTAGGTGTCGAGGCCGAGGACGCGTTTGCGCAGGCGATGGTAGCGCCGCAGCGGCTCGGTGCCCGCCTTGGTCGACTCGATCAGGTTCTCGACCACCGCCGGCGGGATGTTGTTGCCGTGCAGCGCGGCGTCGAGCGTCGTCTTGTAGCCGCGCGACTGCGCGTGGAACCAGTCGCGCTGCAGCACGCCGTTGTAAAGCGACGCGTAGGTGTTGACGCTGGCGGCGAACACCCGGTGGTACGCCTCGAAGGACGCGGCGCGATCGGGCTGATTGCGGTTGGTGGCGAGGATCGCGCGGTATTGCCCGTAGGTCAGCGTCACCTCTGGACCGGTCGACAGCTTGATCGTCGGGTGCGTGATGTCGGCGGTCGACAGCGCGGCGTAGGCGTCGTTCGGCGCCGACGAGAACCGGCTCGCGAGCGAGAGCAGGTGCTCGCCCTTTTCGTCGAGGACATGTTCCTGCTGGCGGTAGAGATCCTCGAGCGCGAAGCGGTACATCGCCAGCGTCGGCTGTTGCGCCATCCACTGCCGAACGGTCGGCAGCGGGATCGAGAGCAGTTCGGGGTTGAACCAGGCGCTGGCCTGTCCCGCTTTGGCGAACAGGATCTGCACCTGCTGCCGCTTGGCGTTGATCTGGTTGTCGCGCTGGTCCTCGTCGTATTTGAGGCCGGCGAAGTACCAGACTTTGTAGGTCAGCTGGCCGATGTCGTCCGAGAGCTGCATCGCGGCGAGCAGCTGGTCGGCGCCTTGCGCCAGCGTCCCCTGCAGCGCCGCGTACGCCGCGATCTTGAGCTCGAGCTGATCGTAGGCCTGGCGCCACGCGTCCCAGTCGGGAAAAATGTCGGTCAGGTTCCACTTGTAGCGGTCGGAAATATCAGCGCGGTCCCGAAGCTCGGGCGCGGCGGAGGCTTCGGCGGTCGAGAGCAGGTCCATCACGCGATCATAACGCGTGGACGCGCCTGGCGCGACCGCGCCGAACTGTGTCATCTTGTTCCTATGAAATCCTTGCACCTGTCGGTGCGGGCCGTGTTGCTTCTGGCCGGGGCGCTCGCTTCGAGCGGCTGCTTTCAGATGACCACCGTGCTCAAGGTCAACGGCGACGGCAGCGGCACGATCAACCACCGGATGGTCTACACCAAGGCCGCGCTGGCGCAGTTGAAGTCCTTCGCCGCGTTCGGCGGCGGCCGCGGCGGCGGCGCCGACCCGCTGTCCGAGCAGCAGGCCCGGGACATGACCGCGAGCATCGGCCCTGGCGTCAGCTACGTCTCGTCCGAGCTGGTCACGACGCCGGCCGGCCAGGGGCGCGACGCGATTTACGCGTTCACCGACGTCAGCACCCTGCGCATCTCGACGCAGCCCGCGGCACCGGGCGGCGTCGCGATCAAGACCCAGGGCTTCAGCACCCAGCCGTCCGCGTCGGAATCGATCACCTTCACGATGACCCACGAGGCCAACGGCAACGCGATGCTCCACATTCACGTGCCGGAGCCGAACTACCTCGACTTCTTCGGATCGCCTCAGGCCGCCGGGCAGATCGGCATGATCAAGACCATGCTGGCGGGGGCGCGCGTCCTGCTCGCCGCGGAGCCGTCAGGAACGCTCGTCCGCACCAGCAGCCCGTTCGTCGACGGACCGCGGGTCACGCTGCTCGACATCGATCTCGACGCGGTGCTCGCCGACGAGACGCTGCTGCCGCGCATCCAGGCGGTCGCCGCGAATGCCGCCGACGCGAAAGCGGTGCTCCTGAGCGCGAAGGGGCTCAAGATCAACCTCGATCCCGAAATCACGATCGAGTTCACGCCAGCGAAATAATCGCGACGTCGATCGCGGCGGGTTCGCCGGCGGTAATCGTCAGCCGCGCGACGCTCGGCTCCACGTCGAACCGCCGCGGACCAGCCGCGCCCGGATTGAACGCGATCCGGCCGTCGTCCTGCCGGAAGACGACGGCTTTGTGGGTGTGACCGAAGATCACGACGTCGCCGCGGTAGCGCGCGAGCAGCCGTTCCGCCGTCGGCGGTCCGAGCTCGTGGCCGTGGCTGACGTGGATGGTGACGCCACCGAGCGTCACCACCCGCTGGCGCGCGAGCGACGGATCGTGCACATCGTCGACGTTGCCGAAGACCGCGGCGACCGGCGCGATCGCCGACAGCGCGGCGAGCACCGCCGGCCCGCCGACGTCTCCTGCGTGGAGGATCAGCGAGACGCCGGCGAAGGCGGCGGCCACGCCCGGGCGCACCAGGCCGTGCGTGTCCGAGATGACGCCCACCACGTATACTTCCGACCTCATGTCCGACCGGCTGTTCACGCCGCGCTTCTTCGTCATGTGCGGCTTCACCTTCACGGTGTTCCTCTCCGCGTTCCAGCTGCTGCCGACGGCGCCGTTCCGGATTCAGGAGCTCGGAGGGTCGACGTTCGCCGCCGGACTGTTCCTCGGTTTCCTCACCTACGCCTCCGCCGCGTCGGCGCCGGCGACCGGCGCGATTGCCGATCGCATCGGCCGCCGCCGCACGCTGATCATCGCCAGCAGCGTCATTCTCCTCTGCGCCATCGGCTACGGCGTCACCACCAGCTATCCGGTGATGCTGGCGCTCGTCCTTGTCCACGGCGTCTTCTGGTCCGGGCTGCTGTCGGCATCGGCCGCCTACCTCACCCATCTGCTGCCGGATGCCCGGCGGGCGGAGGGCATCAGCTACTGGGGCCTGTCGAGCGTCGCCGCCATCGCGGTGGCGCCGCCGATCGCCTTCTGGATCATGCAGCATGGCGGCTGGACGTGGATCTGCGTCTCGTGCGCGACCCTCAACCTGCTGATGGGCGTGATCGCGTTCGCGCTGCCCGAGGATCCGATCGAGACCCAGCTCGATCTGCCGCTGCCGCAGCGGCGTCCCGCGTTCGTCGAGTGGCGCGTGCTGGTACTGTCGTTGACGCTGTTCCTCTATTCGTTCGGCTACGGCGCGATCACCAGCTTCAGCGCCATGTACACGGACGCCCTCGGCGTATCGCCGAAGAGCGTCTACCTGACGCTGCTCGCGGTCGTCATCCTGCTGACGCGGCCGCTGTCGGGACCGCTTGCGGATCGCATCGGCTACCGCCGCGTGTTCCTACCGTGCCTGGCGCTCATCGCCGTCGGCCTCGCGCTGCTGTCGGCGGCGTCGAACCTGGCGTGGCTGATCGCGTCGGCGACGGTGTTCGGCGTCGGCTTCGGCACGGCGTATCCCGTGTTCGTGGCGTACGTGATGCGGGACGTCAGCGCCGCGCGGCGCGGCGCGGCATTCGGCGCGATCCTCGCGGCGTTCGACACCGGCATCGGCACCGGTTCGACGATGGTGGGATGGCTGATCGAGCGACATGGGTTTTCGGCCGCGTTCGGCGTCGCCGCCGCGCTGTCGGCGATCGCGTTGCCGTATTTCCTCGTCGTTGACCGACGGCTTCGTTGATGGAGCGGACGGAGGGAGCGGATTAGACACGGAGCAACCCAGGCACCGAAACGACACCACACAAGCCCTGGTTGCCGTTCGGCCTCCGCTACTCAGTCGCTCCGTGTGGAACCGTTTTCTCCCTTTGCTCGCTGTTCTCCGTGGTGTCGTGGCGGCGGTAACGCCTGAGGGCGGGCGTCGAGGCCGCCACCCAGCCGGTGGCAATCAGACAACCGATGCCGCCGGTGATCACCGAGAACGGCGCACCGAGCCAGTTCGCGACCGCGCCGGCTTCGAGTTCGCCGAGCTGCGGCCCGCCCATGAAGAACACCATGTTGACCCCCATCATGCGGCCGCGCAGCCGATCCGGGGTCTCGAGCTGGCGGACGATGTTCCGGATCACCATGCTGACGGTGTCGGTCGCGCCGCTCAGCATCAGGCAGGCGAACGTCAGCCAGAACGAGCGTGAGACGCCGAAGATGACAGTCGCGAGGCCGTAGCCGGCGACCGCCCACAGCAGCGTCGGCCCGCGCCGCTCGATCCGATCCGACATCGACACCAGGACCGCGCTGGTCGCCATCGCGCCGACCGCGGGCGCGGCGTAGAGCCAGCCGTAGCCCCTGGCGCCGACCTGCAGCACGTCCTGCGCGAAGATCGGCAGCAGCGCGGTCGCCGACGAAAAGAACGTCGCGAAGAAATCCAGCACCATCGTCGATCGGATCAGCGGCGTGCGGAAGACGAAGCGCAGCCCTTCCATGGCGGCGTGCCACGATACTTCGTCGCGCGACCCGCTCTGCGTCACCGGATGCGCCGGCACGTCGCGCATCATCAGCAGCGCGATGATGACGAAGGCGAACGAGATCGCGTTGGCGACATAGACCCAGCCGACGCCGGTGGACGCGATCATCAGGCCGCCGAGGGAGGGGCC
>JAOBWF010000276.1 GCA_025463215.1 Acidobacteriota bacterium
CGCTTCAGGTCGGCGCACCATCCGTGGATGGACAGTTCCTCGCGCCGCGCCGCGCGCATCGCGTCGCGCACCGCCTCGAGCTTCAGATCGACGCCGGACGTCGTGAAGCCGGCCCGCGCCAGCGCCAGCGCGTGGCGGCCGCGTCCCATCGCGACGTCGAGCGCGCGTGCGCCGGCGCCGCGTTCGCGCGCGATCCGTGCGCTCCATTCGACGATCAAGGGGGAAGGTGACATACTTCAGGAACGATCTCTTGGCTCAAGCACTGCTGACCGGCGTTTTCCTCGGCGTGACCGGACTCGTGACCACCGCGGTCTTCGGTCTGCGCGGCACCGACATCTCACGCCACATCTCCTACGGCATCTTCTCGACGCTGATTACCCTGTTCGCGCACTCGATGATGATGTTTTATCTCATCGGCAAGGGAAAGTCGGTGAAAGACGCCATGGCGGAGCATCACGTCGAGGGGGATTATGACCGCCGCATCGCCGCCGCGCGCAAACCGGTGTTCTCGATCGGGACGGTCGCGATGGCGGTCACGATGGTGACCGCGATCGTCGGCGCCAGCGTCGACACCGGCGTGCTGCCGCCGATCGTGCACGCCTGGATCGCCTACGGCGCTGTGTTCTGCAACCTCGCCGCGGTCAGGATCGAGATCGCCGCCCTCACTGCATCCAGCCGTATCGTCGACGAGGTCAACCGCCAGATCCTGTCGTGACGCCGGCGGCCCTCGAGTTCGCCGGCGTCTCGAAACCGTATGGCGGCCTGCGCCCGCTGCGCATCGCCGACCTGCGCGTTGCCGCGAACGCGCGCGTCGCGCTGCTCGGCTTCGATCAGCCGTCCGCCGAGATGTTCGTGAACCTCGCGACCGGCGCGACCTTACCGGAGGCCGGCGAGGTCCGTATCTTCGGCCGCGCCACCAGCGCGATCGAGGACAGCGCCGACTGGCTCGCCACCGTCGACCGCTTCGGCATCGTCGGGGAGCGCGCGGTCCTGCTGGAGGCGTTCACGGTGATTCAGAATCTCGCGATGCCCTTCACCCTCGAGCTGGAGCCGCCGCCGGACACGGTCCGTGTCCGCGCCGAGGCGCTCGCGCGCGAGGTCGGCCTGCCGGACGTGACGTGGACGAAGCCGGTCGCCGAGCTCGACGCCGGCGGCTGGCTGCGGGTCCGCTTCGGCCGCGCCATCGCACTCGATCCCGCGATCCTGCTGCTGGAGCACGCCAGCGCGCCGCTGCGCCGCGACGAGGTGACGACGATCGGCGCCGGCATACGCGCGGTCGCCGCCGCGCGCGCGATCGCGCTGGTCGCGGTCACCGCCGACGAGGCATTCGCGAAGGCGGTCGCGGAACAGGTGCTCGTCCTCGAGCCGGCCACCGGCCGGTTGAAAGAACGAAGACGAGGTTGGTTCAGTTAGAATGACCGCGAAAAGGAGATCGCTCATGAAGATTCGCAAGCAGCTCGTACTCCCGGTGCTCGTGATGGTCGCCGGGTTCGGCGTCTTCGCCAGCGCGCAGACCAAGAAGCCGGCGACGAAAGCCGCGAAGGTGAAGGTGATGTTCCTCGAGCCGAAAAACGGCGCGACCGTCACCAGCCCGGTCCACATGAAGTTCGGCTCCACCGGGACGACCATTTCGCCGGTGCCCGCGGGAGACGTCAAAGAGGCGCGTCCCGGCATGACGCACTATCACGTCGGCATCGATCAGGCCTGTCTGCCGCCCGGCAAGAACATCGTCAAGGGCACGCCATCGTGGGTGCACTTCGGCGACGGCAAGGACGTATTCGACAGCCAGCTCACCCCGGGCAAACACAAGCTGGCGCTCCAGCTCGGCGACGATCTGCACAACACGGTGCCCGGCGCGTGCCAGGTAATCACGGTGAACGTGAAATAGACACAGAAGCGTATTGGTTTTCTCTCTTCGACGCGGCCGAGCTGACGGCTCGGCCGCGAATCCACCAAAATCGTCATCGCCTTGATGGAACGAAACTTGATATCCAGGCCTGTGGGCACGTGTACGTGCTCAAGGAGACTCGGATGGCGAGTGGCAGCATCAAGAGACTCGTGCGCGACAGGGGCTTTGGCTTCATCCGCGACGAAGGGGGGCAGGAGTGGTTCTTCCACCGAAGCTCCGTCCAGGGCAGCTTCGATTCACTGAATGAAGGCCAGCGCGTCAGCTTCGACGAAGAGCCGTCGGCCAAGGGGCCGCGGGCTGGCAACGTTCGCGGCGAAGATTAGGACGGGCGCCTCCACACTCATCCTCTTCGACATCGACGGCACGCTTGTACTGACCGGCGGCGCCGGCGGACGGGCGATGTCGCTGGCATTCGAAGAGGTCTTTGCCATCGCGAATGCGTTCGTCGGCATTCCGATGGCCGGCCGTACTGACGCCTGGATTCTCAACGATGCGGTGGTCGCCCACCACATTCCTCAGGATTCCCCAGACCTCATACGATTCCGGGAGGCGTACCTACGGCATCTCGCCGTCGAGCTCGAGAAGCCTGGCACGGCGCGCAAGGGCATCATGCCCGGTGTCGGCCCACTGCTGGACGCGCTCGCGCCGCGGCCCGACGTGTTTCTCGCGCTGCTGACCGGCAACTACGAGACCGGCGCGCGGCTCAAGCTCCAATATTTCGATCTCTGGAAATACTTTGCCTGCGGCGCATTCGGCGACGATGCGCCGCACCGCAACGTGCTGGTGCCGAAGGCGCTCGCCGCGGTCAGGGCGTGCGGCGGCCCGACGTTCGCGGCCGCGAACGCGATCGTAATCGGCGATACGCCGCTCGACGTCGGCTGCGCGATTCACGCCGGCGCGCGATCGATCGGTGTCGCCACCGGCAGCCACTCCGTCGACGAACTGCGCGCAGCGGGCGCGGACGTGGTGCTGACCGATCTCAGCGACACGGACGAAGTTGTTCGATTACTCTGTGGGTGGAAGTGAACGGGGCCCGGTGGCCCTCCCGGTCTTCAAAATCGGTCGCTCCCCGTTAACACGGGGAGGCTGGGTTCGACTCCCAGGCGCTTCCGCCAACTTTGTCGCCGGTGGGGATTGCGGGGTCAGATCCGCGAGCGGCTCTGACCCCGAGAGATTCAGCTTTCGATCAGACGCACGTCGCCGGCGCGCGGACCCTTCTGGGAGTCCTCTGGCGTGAACTCGACCCGCTGCCCCTCGCGCAGCAACTCGAACACCGTGCTGCGAACCGAACTGCGGTGGAAGAAGTGCTCGATGCCCCCCTCGTCGCGGATGAACCCGAACCCCTTATCGATTAGCAGCCTTGCGATTGTCCCGGTTGGCATACCCGCACCCTCCCGTTCCGAAGACCCTGTGCCGCGCTGGTTGAGCTTGAAATTCGCGCCAGTCTAGGCAAGTTCAGGCGCGGAAGTCAAGCCGAGACCAGCGTTTAGCGGGACGATACAAAAGTGGACACCTGCCAGGTTTCGATCTCTTCCTCGTCCCCGTCCTCGTCGTCTCCTTCGTCGTCTTCGTCGAGATCATCATCGTCGTCATCGTCATCGGGGTCGTCGACGGGATGTTCGAGCGTGTAACCACGAGACATTTGGTGACCTCAAGAGGAGGATTCCGCAGCCGCCGGTGCGGCAGCCGGTGCGGCGGACGGAGCTGCTGCTGGTGCGGGCGGCGCAGGCGCGGCCGCCGGTTTCGGCGGCGGATACGTCGTCCAGAAATGCCGGCCGCATGCATTGCAGACCCAGAATTGATCGGGGGTCCAGGGCATGCCCGGACCGGGATCCCGCATCTCCATTTCAGCGCCGCAGCGCTGACAGCGGATGTGGAGGCCGGCGTCATTCATGGCCGCGATTCTATAACATGGCGTCGGTGATTCCCGCCATCGTGCTCGCCGCCGGCCGATCGTCGCGGATGGGGCGCGCGAAAGCGACGCTGCCCGCCGGCGACGGCGACACGTTTCTCGCCCGCATCGTGCACACCTTTCTCGACGCCGGTGTCGACGATGTCATCGTGGTCGTCGGCCATGAAGCCGAACCGATTGCGCGCAGCTTTGCGGCGAGCGGGCTGCCGGCGCGCTTCGTCGTCAACCATGAGTACGACGAGGGGCAGCTGTCGTCGCTGCTCGCGGGACTCGGCGCGATCGACCGGCCAGGCGTGACCGCCGCGCTCGTCACGCTAGTCGACGTGCCGCTCGTCTCGGCGGCGACCGTGCGCGCGGTGGTGGACGCGTACCTCCGCACGCACGCGCCGATCGTGCGGCCGACCTCGGGCGCGCGTCACGGTCACCCGCTGCTGATCGATCGGTCGCTCTTCGCCGCGCTGCGCGCGGCCGATCGTGCCCAGGGTGCGAAACCGATCGTGCGCGCACACGCGTCCGCCGCGGGCGACATCCCGATCGACGACGAGGGGGCGTTCACCGACATTGATACGGAAGAGGAGTACCGGCAGACTATCCGCGCTCGTCCAGACGACGGCGCAGCGACTCGATGACGTGCCCTGCGGTCGAGTCCGGATCGCGATCCACGAGAAAATCCTCCTCGTGCGCACGACTGCTTCGCCGCATCTCGGGGACGGCGCATCTTTCGACGATGAGCCATGAACCGATGCTCGGCGATACCTCGCGAACCGAGCCCGGCATCATATCGTCCAGCCGTACGCCGTCGAGCTCGTCGACGGCCGGCGTTTTTCTAATTCGAACCTTCACAACTTCCTACTGTATCCCCCGGGAAGACACGAATCCCTGCTGCAGGGACCGTCGTTGATCAATACGCAAGCAGGGTACCGGTTGCCGGTACGGGGGATTAATGGATTGGACGCGCAGCTTTTCCCGGGTCGTCGACCTCCGCTACGCGCGCGGCGCGCGCCTGGTCGCCGGCGCGGTGATCGCCGCCTCGAGCCGCGCCGCGAGCGGCGCGAACGCCGGCGTCGGGCCGTGCCACTGCAGATCATCGACCGAGTCGAACAGCGGGATGTCCTCGCGCAGTGTCGCCAGATCGCGGAAGAGCAGCACACGGTCGCGCTCGCGCTCGAGCGTCTCGGCCAGCGCCGCCGGACGGGTCGCGTTCACGCCCCACGTGCGCCAGTCCGCCGGAATCGATTCCAGGTGGCCGAACTTCGCGAGCACCGCCGAGGCGGATTTCGCGCCCCAGCCCTGCAGGCCGGGATAGCCGTCGGCGGTGTCGCCGACGAGCGCCAGGTAGTCGGGAATCGACACGGGTGCGACGCCGAACTTCGCGATGATCCCCGCCTCGTCGCGGATCGCGCGGCTGCGGCGGTCCATCTGGACGACGCGCGTGCCGCGCACGCATTGGGCGAGATCCTTGTCCGGCGTGCAGATGATGACGCGCTGCACCCTCGGATCGCGCGCGGCCGCGGCCGCGGCCGCCGCGAGCGCATCGTCAGCTTCGTACTCGACCATCGGCCAGGTCGCGATCCCGAGCGCCGTCAGCCCCTCTTCGAGCAGCGCGAACTGGGCGTACAGATCGGGGTCGATGCCGGCGCCCGTCTTGTAGCCGGACCACAGCCGGTTGCGGAACGATTCGATGACGTGATCGGTCGCGACGCCGAGGTAGCGCGTGCCGCTGTTGATCATGCCGAGCATCGACGTCAGCACGCCCCGGACGGCGCCGACTTCGCGGCCGTCTGCTTCGCGCGCCGACGGCACGGCGTAGAAATGCCGGAAGAGCTCGTAGGTGCCGTCGATTAAGTAAACGTCCACGCCCAAAATCTCCGGAACACAGTATCCTGCGAGGGAGATTGATGTCGACCGACGCCGCGTCCGAGTTCGCGATCGCCCCGCCCGTCGAGCCGATGCTCGCGAGGCTGACCGGCGTCCTGCCGGCTGAAGGGGCGTTTCTCTACGAGCCGAAGTGGGACGGTTTCCGCGCCATCGTGTTTCGCGGCGCGTCCGACGTCTACATTCAGAGCCGCGATTCGCGGCCGCTCGACCGCTACTTTCCCGAGCTCCACGCGACGTTTCTCGATCTGCTGCCGCCGGGCTGCGTCGTCGACGGCGAGATCGTGATCGCGACGCCGCGCGGCCTCGACTTCGACGCGCTGCAGCTCCGTCTGCACCCGGCGGCGTCGCGCGTCGCGAAGCTGGCGAAGGAGACGCCCGCGGAGTTCGTCGCGTTCGACCTGCTCGCGGTCGATGGCCGCGATCTGCGGTCGACGCCGCAGGCCGGGCGCCGGCTGCTTCTCGAAGGGCTGCTGGCGAACATGGCGTCGCCGATTCACCTGACGCCGATGACGCGCGACCCGACCGTTGCGTCGGAGTGGCTGGCGCGCTTCGAAGGCGCCGGCCTCGACGGCGTCATTGCCAAGCCGGAAGACGGGATCTACGAACCGGGCAAGCGCGCAATGATCAAGGTGAAGCACGTGCGCACCGCCGACTGCGTCGTCGCCGGCTTCCGGTGGCACAAGACGGGGAAGGGCACGCTGGTCGGATCGCTGCTGCTCGGCCTCTACGATAACAACGGCCGCCTGCATCACGTCGGCGTCACC
>JAOBWF010000294.1 GCA_025463215.1 Acidobacteriota bacterium
TGGCGGAACCGCGCGCCCGCCGGCGCGCCGTTGCCGGGGTCGAACTTCCAGATCTCCTGGCCGGTGCGCGCGTTCACCGCCACGACCTTCAGCGTCGGCGTCGTCACGTAGAGCACGCCGTCGACGACAACCGGATTGCTCTGCATCTCGGACGCCTTGAAGGCGTCGTGCGAGTCGTAGGTCCAGGCGACCTTCAGCTGCGCGACGTTGTCGCGATTGATCTGCGTCAAGCTCGAGTAGCGGATGTTGTCGACGCCGCCGTTGATCGGCCAGTCGGTGCTTTCGGGGGAGGGTTGGAGGTTCTTGGGGTGCTCAGGGTTCTCGAGGTGCTCAGGGTTCTCGAGGTGCTCAGGGTTCTCGAGGTGCTCAGGGTGCTCGAGGTGCTCAGGGTGCTCGCGGTGCTCAGGGTGCTCTGGGTTCTCGAGGTGCACAGGGTGCTCGGGGTGCTCGAGGTGCTCAGGGTTCTCGCGGTTTTCGGGGTTCGTGCGGTGCGCGAAACGTCCGTAGTGTGCGGCTATCGCCGGACCGGACGCCGCGGCAACCAGAACGGCGATCACGATCGCGTTCTTCACAACCGCGTCACGTGCGCCGATACGCACACCCAGCTACCGTTCCGCTTCTGCCAGTCGTCGGTGTAGCGGCCGCGCCCTTCCTGTCCGGTCAGGGAGGTGTAGGAGGTCGCGGCGTGAACGATCGCGACGTCGCCGAGAATCCGGATCTGGATGTCCTCGCCGGCGAGCCGCGCCAGGGTCGACGGCGCCGCGGTGCGCTCGAGGAACTGCGTCTTGTCGAGCAGCTCACCGGCCGGCGTCGAGCAGCGAAAGTCGTCGGCGAGCAGCTGCCGGAATCGTTCGACATCGCCGGTGCGGACGGAGTCGAGATACGCCTGATTGAGGTCGTGCAGCAGGTCGAGGTCGGTGGCGGTGGTCGGCATGGGGCGATTGTCGCAGAGTCTTGGCGGTTTTTATCCGCCGATTACACGGATGACGCCGATTCGCGAGACGATCGGCGGCGGCGTCGCCGCGCGCCGCTGCGCGGGTGGGTTGAGGCCGTCAAACCGGGTCACACCAGCGACGCCGTGTAATCCTCGTAGGTGCCCTTGAAGTCCTGAATCGTCTGGCCGTCGAAGTGCCAGACGCGGGTGCCGACCTCTTCCATCAGATCTTCGTCGTGCGTCACCAGGAACACCGTGCCCTCGTACTTCTGCAGCGCGATGTTCAGGGCGTTGATCGACTCGAGGTCGAGGTGGTTGGTCGGCTCGTCCAGCACGAGCACGTTCGGCTTCTGCAGCATGATTCGGCAGAACAGCAGCCGCGCGGTTTCGCCGCCCGATAGCGCGTCGGTCGGCTTCAGCCCTTCCTCGCCCGTGAACAGCATCTGACCGAGCAGGCCGTGGATGTCCTGACGCGAGGCGTCCGGATCGAACTGGTGCAGCCAGTCGACCGCGGTCATCCCGAGCTTGATCTCGCCGGTATGGTCCTGCGGGAAGTAGCCGATCGACACCTCGTGGCCCCAGCGCACGGTGCCGCTGTCCAGCGCGCCCGGCGCCGGCTCCACGCTCGGCGCGTCCGACAGCAGTGCCTTGAGCATCGTCGTCTTGCCGAGCCCGTTGCGGCCGACCAGCACGATCTTCTCGCTGCGGTTGACGATCGCGCTGAAGTCCTTCACCACCTTCAGATCGCCGAACGCCTTGTTGACGCCCTTGATCTCGGCGGCGACTCGGCCCGACGGCCGGTTCATCGTGAACTTGATGTACGGACGCTGGATGTTCGACCGCGCCAGTTCCGTGGTCTGCAGCCGCTCGACTTCCTTCTTGCGCGACATCACCTGACTGGCGCGCGTGCCGGCCGAGAAGCGGGCGATGAAGTCCTGCAGCTGCGAGATCTTCTTCTCACGCTGGACGTTGTCGGACTCGACGCGCGAGCGAATCTCGGTTTTGGCGAGCACCATGTCGTCGTAGCCGCCGGTGTAGGTGATGATCGTCTGGTAGTCGATGTCGGCGGTATGCGTGCAGACGCCGTTGAGGAAATGGCGGTCGTGCGAAATGACGATCAGCGTGCCGGCGTAGCGGAGCAGGAACTCGCGCACCCAGTGGATCGAATCGAGGTCGAGGTGGTTCGTCGGCTCGTCGAGCAGCAGCGCTTCAGGCTGGCCGAAGAGCGCCTGCGCCAGCAGCACGCGGACCTTCTGTCCGCCCTGCATCTCGGACATCGTGCGGTCGTGCAGCGCCTCGGGGATGTCGAGACCCTGCAGGAGAATCGCCGCATTGGCCTCGGCCTCGTACCCGTCTTCGTCGCCGACAATGCCCTCGAGCTCGCCGAGGCGCATGCCCTCGGCGTCGGTGAGATCGCTCTTGGCGTAGAGCAGCTCGCGCTCCTGCAGCGCGCTCCACAGTTTGTGGTTGCCCATGATCACCGTGTCGATGACCCGGAACTGATCGAAGGCGAACTGATCCTGCCGCAGGACGCCGACCTTCGCCGGGCGCACGACGGTGCCGCGCTGCGGCGGCAGCTCGCCGGTCAGCAGCTTCATGAACGTCGATTTGCCGGCGCCGTTGGGCCCGGTCAGGCCGTAGCGGCGGCCCGACGAAAACGTGGTGGTGACATCGTCGAAGAGGACCTTCGACCCGAACCGCATCGATACACCTTGAACTGAAATCATCGCAAGAGCCCCGATTCATCGAGAAAAAACCGATCCGTACCGCGCCGGCCGCGATCCGGCGGTTCCGGCGATACCCGGCTGTCGACAATCCAGCGGTGGTAGGCGTCGAACGCCGGCTTGGCGCTGAAGTCGGACCGCAGGATCGCTTCGGTGCAGCAGTCCTGCCCGTCCCACAGCCGGTAGAAGATCACGTGCGTCCACCACGGCCGGCCGCTGTCGACGAAATCGTTCAGCACGCGGTCGAAAAAGCGGACCTGGGCGCTCGCGTCCGCGGTCGAATACCCGGTCTCGCTCAACCACACGGGCTGACCGGGAGTGATCGCGTTCACGGCGTCCATGTAGTCGAGCAGCGGCGGGCCGTCGTTGTACCAGTGCACGGCGACGACGTCCTGCCGCTCCATGGCGCGGAAGGATTGGATCTGGTCCATCGTCCGCGCGAAGTAGCCATCGGCGATCGCGTGATGGCTCGTCTCCGGACCACCGAGCGCGAAGCGCGGGTTGACGGCGTTGCGCGCGTTGGCCGCGTTGATGAACAACAGCGCGTAGTTGCGGCCGGACTCGTCGTGCAGGCCGCGCAGGTTCGGCTCGTTCCAGACGCCGAGCACGGTGTCGACCCCGGAGTAGCGGGCGACGAACCGGGCGACGAAGTCGTACCAGTCGGTGATGTCGCCTGGCATCTCGGCGCAGCCGGCGCTCCCGTTGGCCCACGGCGGCGTGCAGGTCACCGTCATGTAGCTGCGCAGCCCCTGCTGCGCCGCGCCGGCGATCACATTGTCGGCGCAGCCCCACGTGTACACGCCGCGGGCCGGCTCCAGCGTCTGCCAGTCGCAGGAGCCGCGGACGAGACCCGCGCCGAGCTCCGCCACCCTCGCCGCAGCGGTCCGGTTCAGGTCGAACGCGACCACGCCGAACTTCGCCGCCGGCACGCGCCGCGCCGGGGCGGCGTAAGGCTGGGCGACGCCGAGCGCCAGCGCCGCGACGACAAGCAAGGACCGCGGAAAATGCTGCACGGGAACTTCCTATTTTACCGCGAAACGGCGGGCGTATGATCGGCCGATGGCCTCACTGCCCCTGACGTCGGTGGTTATTCTTGGCGGGACCGGCCAGCAGGGCCGCGGGCTCGCCCAGCGCTTCGCGCGCGTCGGCCTGCGCGTGATCGTGGGATCGCGCGACCCCGACAAGGCGAGGGCGGTAATCGCGGGGTGGCCGGGCGGTGGGCAGCCGATCGACGTCGCGAGTAACACCGAAGCCGCGGCGCAGAGCGACCTCGTCGTTATCGCGGTACCGTTCGCGTCGGTCGATGCGCTGCTTGCTGAAGTCGCCGGGCGCTTCACGGAGGGCGCGGTCGCGATCGATCTCACCGTGCCCGTGACGTTCAACGCCGGCAAAATGGCGATGCTCGAGGTCGCAGAAGGCTCAGCGTCCGAACACATCCGGGCGCGCGTGCCGGCGCGCGTCGGGCTCGCGGCGGCGTTCAAGACGATTCCGGCTCATCTGCTGAGCGAGCTCGACACGCCGCTCGACTGCGACGAGTTCGTCTGCGGCGACACGGACGAAGCGCGAGCGCGTACCGTCGCTCTGGTCCAGCTTCTGCCGGGACTGCGCGCAGTGGACGTCGGGCCGCTCTCGCGCGCGCGTTCGATCGAAGGGATGACGGCGCTGGCGATCGCCATCAACCGCCGCCACAAGATCCACGATGCGCGATTCCGGATCGTCGGACTATGATGACCGCTGAGGTGTCCCGATGGCCACGATTCCCGCGACGCACGCCGATCTCCTGACGACGAAAAACGCATTCGCCCACGTCGCCACGCTCAACCCCGATGGCAGCCCGCAGGTCACGCCGGTGTGGGTCGACTTCGACGGCACGCACGTCCTGATCAATACCGCCAAGGGCCGGGTGAAGGCGAAAAATCTCGCGCGCGAGCCGCGCGTGGCGCTCTCGATCATGGACCCCGACAACTCCTACCGCTATCTCGGCATTCAGGGACGCGTCGTCGAAATGACCGAGACCGGCGGCGACGCCCACATCGACAAGATGGCGAAGAAATACCTCGGCCAGGACACCTATCCGTACCGCACCCCTGGCGAAGTGCGGCTGATCGTCAAGATCTCGCCGGACAAAGTTCACAGCAACGGCTAGCGTCCGTTCCGTGGATCTGCACATCTTCGGCGTGCCGGCGCTGCCCCAGGTCGTGCGCGGCGCCGACGTGGGCGCGCTGATCGCCGACGTCGTGAGGCGTGGTGCGCGCGGCGTCGAGCCGGGCGATGTGTTCGTGGTCGCGCAGAAGATCGTCTCGAAGGCCGAAGGCGCGGTGGTCCGGCTCGACGAGGTCGTTCCCTCTGCGATCGCGACGCGGTGGGGGAGTGAGACCGGCAAGGACCCGCGGGTCGTCGAGGTGATTCTGCGCGAGTCGCGGCGGATCGTGCGGATGGATCGCGGCATCCTGATCAGCGAAACGCGCCACGGGTTCGTCTGCGCCAACGCCGGCGTCGACGCCTCGAACGTCGCGCCCGGTTTCGTCACCGTGCTGCCGGACGACCCCGACGCCTCCGCCGACCGGCTGCGCGGCGCACTCAGCGCGGCGTTTGGCTGTCCGGTTGCGGTGATCGTCTCGGACACGTTCGGGCGCGCGTGGCGCGAAGGGGCGGTCAACGTCGCGTTGGGCGTGTCCGGGCTGACGCCGCTCCTCGATTACCGCGGCACCGCCGACAGCCACGGGCGGCCGCTGACGTCGACGGTGATTGCGCTCGCCGACGAACTGGCGGCCGCGGCCGAGATCGTCACGCGCAAGAGCGCCGGCACGCCGGTCGCGATCGTCCGCGGCGCGGCGGAGTGGGCCGGCGATGGCCACGGCAGGATGCTGGTACGAGATGCAAGCCGCGACCTCTTTCGCTAAGTACCGCGCGCTGTCGACGGTCGTCGTCACCGCGGCGATCTTCGCGTTCATCCTGCGCCGCGTACCGTTCCCGGCGCTTGGCGCGGCGCTGCGCGAGGCGGACTACGCGTGGTTTCTCTCGTTGATGATCCCGAACACGCTGTTCTATTTCGCGTGGGACACGCTGGTCCTGTCGGTGGTCATCGGCTGGTTCCACGGTCCGGTCAGCTATCGCCGCCTTTTGCCGGTACGCGCGGCGTCCTACGTCGTCGGCTTCTTCAACACGAATCTCGGGCGCGGCGCGATGGCGGCCTACCTGAGCCGGCAGCTGCACGCGCCGTTCCTCGAGTTGGGGAGTACGGTGATCTTCCTCGTGCTGACCGAGTACACGCAGCTGGTGCTGTGGGCGATGCTCGGGCTGCTGGGCCTGCGGGCGGACGTGTCGCGCAGCCTCCTGGCCGTCGCCGCCGGCGTGGCGCTGTTCTGGCTCATGGTCCGGTGGCTGCTCGCGCCGCGCGCGTGGTCGATCGCGCGGACGTTTCGGCTCGCGACACCGGCGCGCTGCATCCTGATCGTGGTGCTGCGCGCGCCGATGTTCTTCGTGTCGCTGTGCCTCCACTACTACGCGGCGCAGGCCTTCGGGATCCACATTCCATTTCTGCAGATGCTGACGTTCCTGCCGGTGATTTTCATGCTGGCGGCGCTGCCGGTCACGGTGGCGCATCTGGGGACGACGCAGGCGGCGTGGATTTTCTTTTTCAGCCAGTATGCGCCGGTGCCGCGGCTGCTGGCGTTCAGCCTGGCGGCGCACCTGGTGTTTTCGGCGACCCGCGCCATGCTGGGCGTCGCCTGGCTGCCGGCGGCGTATCTCGATCTGCAGCCGAACGCACTCCAGCCGGAATAAGATAGACCGCGTCAAACGGGAGCAGGCGGGCCGGTCGAGCCCGTGGGGAGCGAGCCGTGAAACAGTACCGTGTCTTCGTTCTGGCGGCGGCGCTCGCCGTGGCCTCCGCCGGCGTCATCGCGCAGGAATCGCCGCGCGCGCAGCTCACCCTCGGCCAGACCCGGTGGGATCAGCGTCTCGCCAAGAGCGCGATCGCCGCGCTCGAGGCGGCCGCCCGCGATCGCCGCACCGCGGCGGAAGCGCACGAAGCGCTCGGTCGCCTGTATACCTTCAAAGGGTGGCAGCAGGAGAGCGCCTTCCCCGGGTGGCATGACGAGCCGTCGCTGCGGATGCGGGCGCTCAGCGAGCTGAAGGCAGCGGTCGCCGCCGATCCGAGCCGCGCGTCCGCGCAGGAGGCGCTGCGGATTGCCGAAGGGTTTGCCGCGGCGGACAAGGTCGATCCGGCGCCGCCGCGTCCTGAAATCCGGGCGCTCGACGCGACGCTGCAGAGCGCGACCACACCGGCGGACATCGCCGCCGCGGTGGACGCCCGCGCGCGCGCCCAGGCCGATCCGGCGCCGTACTTCACGGGCGCGCAGATGCTGATCGATCGCGGCGACTACGATCGCGCGATCGCCCTCGCGGCGGCAGGTGCGACCGCGTCCGACCGCTTCATCGACGAAAATCTCAGCGCGTACCAGATGACCGGGAAGTCGCAGGGCTCCTATGCCCGCGGCCGCGCCGCCGCCGCCGATCTGGCGGGGTGGGCCGCGTTCCTCAAGAAGGACTACGCGACCGCCGCGGCCAGGCTCGGCGAAGCGGAGCGGCTGACCCAGGGCCTCGACTTCGCCAACCAGTTCCACCTCGGCGAGCTGGCGCGGGCGCAGAACGCCCCGTCGCTCGCGCGCGATCGCTACCTCGACGCGCTGTCGCTCGCCGGCGGCCCGGCGCCGATGCGCCAGCAGGCGAAGGACGCGCTCACCGCCCTGCAGGCGACCGGCGGCGATGCGGCGGGATTCGACGCGTGGCTCGACCGCGAGCTGGCGCGGCGGCGGGACGATCGCAAGGCCGCCGCCTTGAAGAGCCTGGTCGACCGGCCGCTGCCGCCACTTGCTCTCACGACCGTCGAGGGCAAGCCGTACGACGCGTCCACACTGCGCGGTAAGGTCGTCCTCCTCGATTTCTTCGCGTCCTGGTGCGGCATCTGCCGCGCGGAGCTGCCGCAGCTCAAGGCTGCGTACGCCAGATATCAGAACGATCCGCACGTGGTCTTTCTGCTCGTCAGCATCGACGAAGACGACAAGCGTCTGCAGCGCTTCCTGACCGAGATGAAGTTTCCGTTCCCGGTGGCACGGCTCACCGCCGAACAGGCCGAGCGGACGATGGGGTTCGATAACGTGCCGGCGACCTTCTACGTCGACGCGGGCGGCGTCGTCCGCTACCAACTCAACGGATCCGAGTCGCACGGCGATTCGGTCGGCCGCGTCAGCTGGTACGTCGAGCAGGTCAGGGAATTCGCGATCAACAAGTAACAAGGGACAATTTACCAAGCGGGCGGGGCTACAGCGCCGGGCAGGGTGCGCCGCCCGCGATCTGGTGGACCTTGTCGACGAACACCGCGGCCCACGCGCGCTCGTCGTCGCCGGATCGGCCGCCGCCGAATTCTGAAAATCGCGCACCCGAGAAGAGCGCCAGCACCTGGCGCTCGCTGAGGGCCAGCAGCTGCCGGGCGATGAGCTGGCGTCCCGTCTCGCCGATCGCCGTGTCCAAAAACGTGCTGCCGCTGTATGGAAACTGTCGCATGCTGACGGTGCAGCGGGCGCGGTCGGACCAGATCGGCGCCGCCTTCCAGTGATCGATATCGACCTTGTTCGGCCCGAAGGTCGCACCCAGATCGTTGATCAGCGCAAAGGGGCGAGGGCAGGGCGCCGCCCCGGTGGGCGGCGGCGCGAGGCAAACGAGCCGCTGATTTGCCGCCTTGTTGTCCCAGTGCGCGAGCAGCATCGCGGCCAGGCGGAGGGCGTCGCGATCGGTGCGGCCGCGGGGCAACGATGGATCGACCGCGTCGAGCTCGAACCACGCCCACCCTTCGTGCGCGCCGGCCTCGATCGACAGGCCGTCGAAGTGCCGCTCGACCGCCGCCCATTCGAAATCGGTGTAGCTGTCCTCCGGCACCGACCGCGCCACCCACGCGCGCGCCCGGAGTTTGTCGAGGACCCAGTTGGTGTAGAACGGCGTCCGGATGCAGCCGTAGCAGCGCACCCGCGGGACCAGATACATGCGATCGGCGCCGAAACCGAGCGCCGTCAGCAGACGGCTGGCCGCAAGCTCCGCGTGAATTTCCCCGGTATGGCCGTATTTCACCTTGACGACTTCGCCGTCGCGCAGGACGCAATCGAATTTCGCGGTGGTGCCGCGTGCGGCACCGTCGAGGTAGCGGCAGCGGACGATCGCTTCGGAGAGCGCGCCGCTCGGATCGGGTGGGTTCGTCCCGAGGTCGGCGGAAGCTGCATCGGCCGGCCGCCACACGCTCGCGCGGCGCAGCGCGGCGGCGCGCGCGGCTTCACGGCCCGCTTCGTCGAGCGGCCACGCCCGTGTGATTCGCGGCACCGGGAACCGCGGCGGCTGCTCGCGTCCCGTAGGCATCAGCCACGCCGCGAGCGCCATCGACGCCGCGAGATAGATCACGGTCGCCGTCATCAGCCAGCGCTTCATCATCGCGATCGCGGAGCAAGCGGTGCGCCAGCTCAGGGATTCGTGTGCGGCACGAAACCTGCTGTCGGCTCAGGCGGCGATTGAACGCCACATAGATGGAGCTCGCATGGCGAAGCGTAACAGCGGCGGCAAACAGACCAAAACGCAGACGACGAACGCGGCCGCCGGCAATACGGCGACGGCCAACCAGGGGGCGGACACGTCAGGCAACGACGCCATGGAGCAGCGCGTCGTCGCGTTCGCCGAGCAGCTCGGACGGATCGTGGGGACCATGCAGGCGAAGACCGAAGGCTGGATGGACCGCGATGCGCTGAACAAGCAGATTGCGGGCGTGCGCGACAGCGCCGCGGAACTGCTCGAGCAGCTGTCGGACGGGGTCACGAGCCTGACGAACTCCGCAAGCAAGGCCACCGGGATGGGCGGCGCCGACGCCCCGGCCGCCGCTGGCGCAAGCAAGCCGCGCAGCCGCGGCGCGGTCGACGCGCCCGGCAAGAAGCACCGCAAGCCGGCGCCGCGCGACATGCGCGCGATTGCGGCCGACGCGAAGAGCGCGAACATGCGGTCGGCGAAGGGATCGATGAAGACGACGAAGAAACGCGGACGGGGATAATGCGAAGGGTTAAGGGCTCAGGGCTCAGCCCTCAGCCCTTATTCTGATCCGTCGGCACGCCCGACCTCGATATCGCGGTCGGCGCCGGACCCGTGGACGCGGACGCGCCACGGGTTGCAGCAGACCTCGCAGTCCTGCACGAAGGTCCCGCTGACGTCAGGCTCCAGATAGATCTCGACCTGCTCGCCGCAGTACGGGCACGTTACGAGGAACTCGTCGTCCATGCCGCCATCATCCTCCGCGGCGGTCAGTTGATCGCGAAGCAGTAGAAGCGCCCTGCGCCGCCCGTCGCCACCAGGTTCTCCTGGCTGCAGCCGCGGCTCGGGTGCGTCGAGTTCCAGGAGACGTTGCCGCCGCCGGTGC
This sequence comes from Acidobacteriota bacterium, assembly GCA_025463215.1. Taxonomy (GTDB): domain Bacteria; phylum Acidobacteriota; class Vicinamibacteria; order Vicinamibacterales; family CAVVIG01; genus CAVQFC01. Next base: position 10,112 of record JAOBWF010000294.1, read on the forward strand.
GGTCGTGGTGGCCGAGCTGCACCGTACCGGACGCGGCGCTGCTGCTGTAGGTGCCGCACGTGTGATCGGCGGCATCGGCGAACGCGGTGCCGTCCAACTGCGAACCGGTGATCATGTCGTGCTGGTTCGGCGTGTCGCCGACCCCGTTGACGACCTCGCCCTTCTCGGTGAGCGCGGTCGGCTTCTGGATGTTGTTGCCGCGGCGCGCCTGTTCGAGCGTGTCGCCGTGGAGATCGCCGACGTTCTGCGCGATGCGCGCGCCCTTGGCGTTGAACCACGGTCCGGCGCCGATGCGGTCGCGGGCGTTGACGGCGGCCTGGCCGTTCGCCGCCGCCGCGCTCAGATACGCGTGCCACGTTCTGGTCGACCCGGCGGCGGTCGCGAGCGTCTGACAGATCCGATCAGCACCGGCGATACCGCCGAGATCGGCACCTTTGCCCGACCCGGCGCTGGTCACGAAGAACGACATCGGCGGCGGGGGAGCGGCGGGTGGCTGCTGCGCGGTTGCGAGATACGAACCGCCGCCAAGCGCGAGCATGAAACCGACGCCGAGCGTGCGTGTCATGGTGCTCATCATCATCTCCTAACGGTCGTCTCTGGATCCGCGGTCGCGGTCGCCGTGGTCGTGATCGTCGTGATCGGTCGCCACGCTCAGGCCGCGCTGCGCATCATGCCACGCTTCGCCGTATTCCTGGATCGCATGTCCGAGCGGCCCCAGGCCACGGCGGCCGTCACCCTCGGCGATCTCCTTGCGGGCGTCGATGACGGCCAGCTGCGCGCGGCGACCACCGAGCGCAGCCGCCTGGTCAAGGCGATGCTGTGGTTCAGGCTGAGTGCGCCTGAGGCCATTACCCCGTGCGTCCGGTCAGCGCGTGAACAGCACCGCGTTGAACAGGGCGCGGAACGTGCCGAACGGTTGGCCGCGCCACTCCGGTCGGAATCCGAGGAGCACGACGTGCCCGGCATCGAGGCGGACGTCGAGCGCCGCCGCCTGCCCGTGCAGGTACTCTTCGCCGATGAGGTAGCCCGACAGCAGCGGTGATCCGGTCGGCTGATATCGCGCCAGCACCGTCCCCGCGAATCCGTCCTGCGTTTCGAACACCGGACTGCCGTCCACGAACACCGCGGCCTTCTCCGGCATGCCGGCCATCACCGGGTGCGTCGGATCGGTCGTCACCTCGACGATCGAGCCGCGCAGAAAAAACTCCTCCGGCTTCAGGCCGGCGACGACGTTCTTCACCGGCAGCTTGAGCTGCTGGATCGCAAACGTGCTGGCGTTGCTCAGGCACACGACGGTGCCGCCGCCGCGGACGAACTGCTCGAATGCTTGCAGGTCGGCTGGCGTCAGCTGGTATGCGTACTCCGGCCGGATCGCACGGCCTCCCGGCCCTTGCCCTGAACCGGTCGAAGCGCCGCCGCGTCCGGCTGCCGCATTCGCCACCGGCACGCGCGCATCGTCGGCCATGATCAGGACGTCGACCCTCTGCGCGAGCGGCGACTTGAAGTCCTCGGGATGCACGGGAATCAGCGTGAAGCCGTACTGCTCGAGCACCCAGCGGGCCCAGCCTTCGTCCATGCTGCCGGTCCACGGCTGGTAGATGCCGATGCGCGGCTGGCGCACGGCGCGGCCGGGCGCCGACTCGGTGCGTTCCGCCTGCAGCGACAGCGACTGCACGATCTCGTCCTGCGCGGTGCTCGACAATCCGCGGATGCTGTAGCGGATTGGCGATCCCGCGGCACCGGCGCTCGCCTGCACGGTGGCGCCCTGCTTCCAAGCGCGGTTGATCGCCCTGAACGCATTGTTCTGCGCCGGGTCGAGGATCAGGATCGCGCCCGATCCGGTGATGGCGCCTGGCAGCGGCACGATCGCGGCCGACGCCGGATCGGTGTTGAAGCCGGTGCCTGGCACGCTGTCGAACGGCGCCGCGTCCTTCTGCAGCGCCGCGTCATACTTGGTCGGCGTCACCTTCGGTTCGGGGAGCGGGCCGACCGGTTTCATCTTGCTGCGCGTTTCGTCGGTCAGCGGCGCCGCGACGGCGATAACGCGGACCCCCATCTGCAGCGGCAGTGACCAGCCGGCGGCGTCGTACGGCCGTTCCGGCGGGCCGCCGGGATACTGCCGCAGGTCCGGATAGGCCTGGCGGTCGAGGACCTCGCGCGCCATCGCGGCGAACTCCTGATCGGTCGGAATCACCCAGGTGCCGGCGGGAAAGGTGTCGGCGCCGATCGTCACCGGCGCGGTCAACGCGGAGACGCGGACGCCGCCGAACGCGAGGCGGCGCAGCATCTCCACGGCCGCGACCGGGTCGCGCTGCTGCCGCGGCACCACGTACGCGAACGGCGCTTTCTTCCTGCCGAGCGCGATCTGATCGCGGCCGGCCTGATAGCGATCGAAGAGCAGCGATTCCTTGTACTTCGAGGCGAACTCGATCACCGACAGCGACGCCGTCTCCATGTAGTCGACCGCGTCGCGCAGCCGCCATGTTCCCGGCGTCCAGGGACTGGAGTACAGGCTCTGCGGCCGCAGGTCGCGCATGTTGGCGGGGAAATCGGTGAGGGTGTAGTCGTGCGGCGTCGCATATTGAAAGAGCGCCGTCTCCGTCCAGAACGCCGCGATGTTCTTGAAGTTGGGGGCGTAGTCGACGTAGCCCGGGTACCACGCGTCGAAGGCGGTGCCCATGTGGGTCGCGCCGACCTGGCCGTGCTCTTCGAGGCTCTTGGCGATGGCCATGCCGATCATGTTGACCTCGCGCGACATGATGAACGGCGCGTCGATGCCGACCGGCTCGGAGAACGGCGGCAGCCAGATGCGGGTCGGAAAGGGCCCCGACTGATGGTGCACGTAGATGATCTGCGGCTCCCACTGCCGCCACGTGTGCTCCAGCACGCGCGACTCGACCATGTTCAGCATGTAGGCGTCGCGGTTGTTGTCGTGGCCGACGTATTCCTGATAGACGCGCGGCAGGCCGGACAACTCGTACGGCGTGCCGACGTTGTGCATGTACCACTCGGCAACCATCTGCTGGCCGTCGGGATTGATCGTCGGCCACAACATGAGCACGACGTTGCCGAGCATCGCCTTGACATCGGGATCGTTGGTGCGGCTGACGAGGTCGTAGAGCAGCTGCGGCGTGTGCGACCAGCCGGCGACTTCGGTCGCGTGAAGGCCGCCGTCGATGTGCACGAAGGCCTTGCCGTCGTGGGCGAGCTTTTTCGCGGCGGCGTCGGTCAGGCCCTGGGGGTGGGCGAGACGGCGCGCGATCTCGCGGTAGCGATCGAGCTTGCTAAGGTTGTCGGGCGACGACACAAGCGCATAGATCATCGGGCGTCCCTGGCTCGTCGTGCCGGCTTCGACCAGCTTCACGTACTTGCTCGCCGCGGCGACCTGCCTGAAGTACTCGACCGACTGATCGTAGGTCGCGAGCTTGTAGTCCGCGCCCGGGCGGAAGCCGAACACGGACGCCGGCGTCGGCACACGGCCGGCGCCGTTCAGGGCGGCGGGCGCGGCGAACAGGAGGATGACAACGGCGAGCCTGGCGAGAATGCGCACGCGCGCAGTATAAGTCAGCCTCCCGGCGGCGCTTCCAGGCCGAGCGCTGCCCTTCGGCGATCAACGCGATGGCCGCCTTGCTGTCGTCGTGAAGCATCCGCGCTGGTGCCATGAGGCTTGCGCGCGGCCGCCGGCGGAACGCGGAACGATCGCCGGAACGCCGCGGTTTCGTCGTAGAATTCGCGGACACAAGGGACTCCTGAATCATGCACAGACGCGCGTTCCTCACCACGGGCAGCATGGCGGCGATTGGATTCGGCGTGACGGCGTGCGGCCCGAAGGGGAAGCCGAACCTCGCGCCACGACGCCCGCCGATCACCCTCGCGCCGGTGAAGGCGTCCTGGGACCGCATCATCCGCACGACGGTCGGATTGCGGCCGCATCGCGACGCCGGCTTCGTGCTCAAGCCGGACAGGCTGGACGACAAGCTGCTGGTGCACAACTATGGGCATGGCGGCGCCGGCATGTCGCTGGCGTGGGGCACGGGGCTGATGGCCGCGGAGTTCGCGACCGAGCACCAGTCGCGGCAGGCGGCGGTGATCGGGTGCGGCTCGGTCGGGCTCACCTGCGCGCGCCAGCTGCAGCGCCGCGGCTTCGACGTGACGATTTACGCGCTGGCCGTGCCGCCGAACGTGACATCGAACATGTCCCTCGCCGGCTTCACGCCGGAGTCAGGTCTGGTGGCCGCCGACCAGCGCACGCCGGCGTGGGACGCGCAGTACCGTCGCGCCGCGGACATCTCGTACCGGCAGCTGCAGCTGCTCGCCGGGCCGCACTTCGGCGTCTCGTGGCTCGACAACTATTCGCTGGTCAACGATCTGCGCGAGCCGCAGCCGCGCAACGCCGAGCGCCCCAGCCTGATGGAGGGCCTCACCGTCGGACAGGAGGTGCTGCAGCCGGGCGAGCATCCGTTCCCGACGAAGTACGCGCTGCGCTCGCCGCAGATCCGCATCGAGCCGAACATCTATCTCGACAATCTGGTGCGCGACTTCCAGCTGTGGGGCGGCCACATCGTGATCCGCAAATTCGAGTCGCCGCGCGAGCTCGCGGCGCTACGCGAGCCGATCGTCATCAACTGCACCGGCCTCGGCGCCAAGGATCTGTTCGGCGATCAGGAGCTGATTCCGCTGAAAGGGCAGCTGACGGTGATGACGCCGCAGTCGGAGGTGAACTACCACACCAACGGCGGCGTGCCGCCGGTGCCGGGCGCCAGCCTCGGGATTCACATGATGGCGCGCAACGACGGCATCATCCTCGGCGGCACCTCGCAGCGCGGCGTGTGGACGCTCGAGCCGGACGAAGCCGAGCGCAAACGCGTCGTCGACTCCCACATCGCGGTCTTCAGCGCGATGAAAGGGGCGCGCACCTAGCACGTCGCACGTCGCACCCGCACGTCGCCGTCGCACCCCGAGTGTCGCACCCGCACCTCGCACGTCGCACGTCGCACCCCGCACGTCGCACCCCGCACGTCGCACCCAGATTGGCACCGCTGTTGCGAGCCTGAGCCTCGTGCGTCCAGTTCTCGTCTGCGTCAGCGCGGCGATCGCGATGGTCACCGCCGCCTCTTCCGAACACTCTCCGCTCGTCGCTGATCCGCCGGCCGGTGGCGTCAAGGTGATGACCTTCAACATCCAGCATGGCATCGACGGCTCGCACAAGTACAACCTGCAGCGTGCGATCGACGCGATTGCGCGCGTCCAGCCCGACGTCGTCGGCCTCCAGGAAGTGACGCGTAACCATCCCTACTACAACTGCGACGATCAGCCCGCGCGGATCGCCGAAGGCCTCAAGGCGGCTACCGGCCGCGAGTGGCACGTCGTCTACGAGCAGGAGTGGTTCACGCCCAACGTCGAGTGCCAGCAGGGCGGCAAAGGCGATGGCAAGGAGACGGAAGGCCTCGCGTTCCTGTCACCGGCGCCGCTCGGCAAGTCGACGATGACGAATCTGCCGGCGAGCCGGATCGCGCTCACCGCGCGCCCCGTGGCGGCCGGCGGACTGCCGATGACCGTCACGCACCTGGCGTCCGGCAAAAAGAACGGTCCCGCGCGGGGCAAGGAAGTGGAGGCGCTCGCGCAGTGGACGGAAAAGCTCGGTGCCGATCAGCTGCTGCTCGGCGACTTCAATCTCAAGCCTGATGAGGCGGAGCTGCAGCCGGTACTTACGATGTTTCGCGACGCGTGGATCAGCGCGATCGACGCGGGTATGGCGGTTGGCGGCGCGGCGACGCACGGCGAGAGCCGGATCGATTTCATCTTTCATCGCGGGCGCGTGGCCGTGTCGAAGGTCGAGACCGTGGAAACCCGGTCGTTCCTCGGCGCGGCCGCATCGGATCATCGCCCCCTGGTCGCGACGGTTCAGCTACCTCATGTGTTAAAATAATAACAAGTTGGCCACTTGTCCGAAATGCATGGGGGCGCTGACCGAGAACCACAGGTGCCCCCGCGGCTCTCTGCGCCGGCTCACCGACGCGTTCTCGACGGTGGGCATGGGCGCGGTGATCGGGATGGTGGTGCTGTACTTGTTCGACGACCAGCCGGTTCCGGCGCTCGTCATGGCCGCTGCCGCGCTCGGCGCGGTGCTCACGTCGGCGGTCCGCCAGGCCGTCAGCGGACGCGGGTAGCGCGGCTACGCGCAATACCGTTTCACGACTTCCATCAACACGTCGACGTCGAGCGGCTTCGACAGCGTGGCGACCGCACCCATCGCCTCGCCGCGCGCCTCGAGATCGGTCGCTCCCGACATCACGGCAATGGGGACGTTTGCCACCGTCGGATCGCCGAGCTGCGCACGGCGGAATTCGTTGCCGCCGAGACGGGGCATCTTGAGATCGAGCAGCACCAGGCAGGGCGCATCGGGCGCGCGGTGACGGACCGTCCGCAACAGGTGCAGCGCCTCGAGACCGTCCTCGGCGGCGACCGTATAGAACCCGGCGCTCGCGAGCAGTTGGCGGACCATCTCGCGGATTTCCGGATCGTCTTCCACGATCAGCACGTTGCCGGCGGTCAGATCCATCACGCAGCTCAGGTATCAAGTCCCGTACCGCTCGTCTGCAGCAGAATATCGGCTGAACTGGCGCGGCGGTCGGGGATCGTGTCATGTTTCTACGCACATGACTGCTGAGCCTGCACCTCTTTCCTACGCTGAGTTTCAGCGCGTCGACATTCGCGTCGGCCGCGTCATCGGTGTCGAGCCCTTCCCGGAGGCGCGCAAGCCGGCGTACAAACTCCGCATCGATTTCGGCGCCGGCATCGGCGTCAAAAAATCATCGGCCCAGGCGACGAAGCACTACACGAAAGAAGCGCTCCTGAACCGGCTCGTTGTCGCGGTGGTGAACTTCCCGCCGAAGCAGATCGGGCCGTACATGTCCGAGGTGCTCACGCTCGGCGTGCCCGACGGCGACGGCGGCGTGGTGCTGCTGGTCCCCGAGCGTGACGTGCCTGTCGGCGGCCAGATGTTCTGAGGAAGGAACCGTCGGGAGCGCGACGGTGTGTTCTTACGTCGTGGTCGCCGGGCGGCGGGTGGCTCGGATCACCTGCACGATCGAGAGCACCGTCAACCCGATCGCGATCGCGATGAAGAATGTGACGATGTCGTGAAAGAGATCGGAGTCGAGGGCGGTGAGGACGCTGCTGCCGTAGGCGTCGGCGAGCGCCGCTTCGGCGCCGAAGCGGAGGATGCGGCAGATGGATAGCGTAATGAAGAAGGTGCGCGGCTTGACGTCGAGGGCGCCGGCGGCGAGCACGAACGGCGTGAACGGGAACGGCGGCGGAATCAGATCGAGGACCGCGAGCGCGACCGCCCCCTTGCTGCGCACGCGGGCGTGAATGCGCTCCAGGCGTTTCGCCGGCACCCAGCGGTCGAGCCCCTGCTCGCCGATCTTCACGCCCATCCAGAAGGTGAGGGCTGCCCCGAGCACCGAGCCGGTGGTGGCGACGAGCGGGACGATCCACCACAGACGGTCCATCCGCGCGGCGAGGATGATGACCGCGGCGTCGATGCCGAAGGGCAGCGAGAAAAACAGCGTCGAATCCAAGGCGGCGAGGACGAAGACGCCGATCGGCGACGCACAGAGGGCGATAATCCAGTGAGACAACGCGCGCATGAAGCCGCCGATGACCGTAGCAAGGCAGGGGCCAGATGAACGACGAAGAGCGTCAGCTCTGGAAGACCGGGGATCTCGAGTGCGTCATGATTTCGTGCTGTGCTGGCGCGGAGCTGCAACTGCGCCGCGCCGGGGCGATCGTGCTGCGCGAGATGTACCCGATGAAGTCAGACCTGTACGAGCGCGCCCGCGACCTGCGCGCCGACTACGATCAGAACGAACCGCAGAGACCGCAGAGTTCGCAGCGGCAATAATGTCTCGCCGGTCGTTGGCGTTCTCGGCGGTTGCTTCTTATACGGGTAAACGCAGGTAGGCGCGGCAGCCGCGTTGCTCGGCGCGGTTTTCCAGCGTCAGCGTGCCGCCGTGGGCTTCGGCGATCTGGCGGCTGAGCACGAGGCCGATGCCCGATCCGCCAGGCTTGGTCGTGAAGAACGGCACGAACAGGTTGGACGCATTCGTCAATCCCGATCCCTCATCGTCGATCCACAACTCGAAGCCGCGCCCCTCGCGCTTCCAGCTGACGGTGACCGCGCCGCCGGTTTGCAGCGCCGCGTCGGCGGCGTTGTGGACCAGGTTGATCAGCAGCTGCTCGAGTTGATCCGGGTCGGCGCGGATCTGCACGTCCGGACTGTCGGCGACGTGAATCGGCAGCCGCGTTTCGACGCCGGCGATCCGCCGCACCAGTTCCGGCACGTTGACCGTGTCGACGCGCGGCGCCGGCAGTTTCGCCAGCCGCGCATATGCCGTGGTGAAGCGGCTCAATGAATCCGACCGCGCGGCGATGACCGCGAGACCGCGCTTCATGTCGTCGAGCGTATCGGGATCGGATCGGAACCGCGGGTCGTCGGCGCCGGTGTAGCGCGACAGGATCGACTCGAGGCTGCCGGCGATCGACTTGATCGGCGCCAGCGAGTTGTTGATCTCGTGGCCGATGACGCGAATCAGGCGCTGCCACGCCTGCCGCTCCTCGTCGCGCAGCGGCCGGCTGACGTCGGCGAGCACGAGCAGCTGGTGCGGCCGGCCGCCTTGACGGAAGGTCGTGCGCCGGACCTCCCAGCGTCCGGACGCCCCGGGAAAGGCGACGTCCTCGATCCGCGGCGACTGGCCGGCGAGGCAGGCGCCGAGGCCGAGCTCGGTGGCGGTCCGTCCGAGCAGCTGCTCGGCGGGCTGCGCCAGGATCCGCTCGCCGGCGCGGTTGACGAGGCGCAGCGTCTGGCCGCCGTCGAAGGTGAAGACCGCGACGTCGATCTCCACCATCACCGTGCGCAGCAGTGCGCCGGCTTCGAGCGCGCCGAGCCGCTGGTCGTGCAGCGTCGACGCCAGCACGTTGACTTCGAGCATCACCGCGCCGAGCGGATCGTCGCCGCTCGCGCCGCGCGCGCGGATCGAAAAGTCGCTCTCGCGCAGCGCGGCCAGCAGGTTGGACAATGTCTGCAGCGGCAGCACCACCCGGTGCCGCACGCTGAACGAGCAGCCGGTCCAGACGCCGACCAGGAACACGGTCAGGGTCCATTGCACTTTCGGCGTGTAGTCGCCGGTCCAGAGCAGGAGGAGCGCGACCACCGCCGCCGGAAATCCGGCGGCGAGGGCGAGCAGCAGGATCCGCTGATCGAACCGCAGCCGCGAGTTCGGCTTGCTGGCGGTCGGATCGAGCGCCGAGAGGGTATCTTCAGCCAATTTAGAATCAAGAGTTAAGAATCAAGAATAGGCGAGCGAAGTCGATCGGCCTGGCTCACGAATTCTTAATTCCTACTTCCTAATTCTTGATTCTATAGTCCGTAGCGCTGCAGCCGGCGATAGAGAGCGCTACGGCTCAGCCCCAGGCCCTTGGCGGCCTGGCTGACGTTGCCGTCGAAGCGCGCCATCGCCTTCTTGATCAGGAAGCCCTCGACGTCCTCGAGGCTCATGTCCTCGATCCGCGACGTCGCGTCGCGATCGATCCGCAGCCCGAGCTCGCCGAGACGGATGGCCGCGCCCTGCGCCATCAGGACGCCGCGCTCGACCGCGTGATCGAGCTCGCGGATGTTGCCCGGCCAGGGGTGATCGAGCAGGGCCTGGAGCGCCGCGGTTTCGAAGCCGGTGATGTTCTTGCGGTAGCGCTGCGCGTGGCCGCGCAGGAAATGCGTGGCCAGCGCCGGAATGTCCTCGCGCCGTTCGCGCAGCGGCGGCAGGTTGATCTCGATCGTGTTCAACCGGAACAGCAGATCCTGGCGGAAGCGCCCGGACGCGACCTCTTCGCCGAGGTTCGAGTTGGTCGCCGACACGATGCGCACGTTGGCCTGGCGGGTGCGCGACGATCCGACCCGCTCGAAGTCGCCGGTCTCGAGCACGCGCAGCAGCTTCGGCTGGAGGTTCAGCGGCACGTTGGCGATCTCGTCGAGGAACAGCGTGCCGCCGTCGGCCAGCTCGAACCGGCCGACGCGATCGGTCTTGGCGTCGGTGAAGGCCCCCTTGACGTGGCCGAACAGCTCGCTCTCGAACAGGCCTTCCGACAGGCCGCCGGCATTCACCGTGATGAGCCCTTTGCCGGCGCGTCCCGACACCGCATGCAGCGCCTGAGCGACCGTGCCCTTGCCCGTGCCGTTCTCGCCGGTGACGAGTACGTTCGCTTCCGACGGCCCGACCCGCTGAATCAACTCGAGCACCGGACGCATCGACACCGCGTCGGCGATCAGCATCGGCCGCACGTCAGGCTTCAGCGACCGGTTCTCGGCCTCGAGCCGCTGCTGACGCCGCAGCGCGCGCGCCAGCTCCACCTGGGTGCGGACGATGGTCAGCACGCGCGCGTTCTCCCAGGGCTTCTGGACGAAGTCGCGGGCGCCGCGGCGCATCGCTTCCACCGCCACCTCGACGCTGCCCCACGCCGTCATCACCACGATCGGCAGGGTCGAATCGTGCGCCCGGAGCTGCGAAATCAGGTCGAGCCCTTCCTGGCCCGATGTCGTGTCGCGCGCATAGTTCAGATCCATCAGCACGGCGTCGAACTCGTCGCCGTCGATCGCCTCGAGGATCGCCGCCGGCGATCCCGCCGCCTCGATCCGGTAGCCCTCGCCCTTCAACAGCAGGCGAAGCGCCTCGAGCACGTCCGGCTGGTCGTCGGCGATCAGCACGCGCGGAACCGCAAGCGTCGATCGCGACGGCGTCTGGTCTTCAACGGGCCATCGTTGTGCAATTGCCACGGGCATCTCCTGAATGCGTCGGCAGCGTCAGCCGCAGGCTGACACCGCGCTGCCGACTGGCTCGAGAACGGCGTCGTTTTAGACGTTCGCGAGCGGTCTTTGGTTGGACGCTTCTTCTTCTACGACCCAGCCGTCACGCAGCTGGATGATCCGCGTGCCGAACGACGCGTTCACCTCCGAGTGCGTGACCTGGATGATCGTCGCCCCGCTCTCGTTGAGCGAACGGAACAACTCCATGATTTCTTTGCCTTGAGCCGTGTGCAGGTTGCCGGTCGGTTCGTCGGCGAGGATCACCTGCGGGTTCGCGATCACCGCGCGCGCGACGCCGACCAGCTGCTGCTGGCCGCCGGACAGCTGGTTCGGATACAGATCCTTCTTGCCGACGATCTGGAAGCGGTCGAGGATGTCGCCCACCATGCTCTGGCGATCCTTGCGCGAGACGTTGCGGTACGAGAGCGGAATCTCCAGATTCTCATAAACGGTCAGGTTGTCGAGCAGGTGATAGCTCTGGAATACGAACCCGATGTGCTTCTTGTGCAGTTCCGCACGCTGTTTGGGAGTGAGCCGATGGACCGGCTGGTCCATGAAGTAGTACTCCCCGGTCCACGCGCTGTCGTGCATGCCGAGAATGTGGAGCAGCGTCGACTTGCCCGCGCCCGACGGTCCCATGATCGAGACGAACTCGCCTTCCTTGATGTCGACGTTGACGCGGCGGAGCACGTAGGTGCGGCCGACGCCGTGCGGATAGGACTTTTCGACGTTCCGTAATGAGATCAGCATGAATTAGTCCGCTTTGAGAGCCACGATGGGATCGACGCGCGTCGCGCGGCGCGCCGGCAGATAGGCCGCGAGAAGAAGGACGGCGGCGAGCGCCGCCGACACCGCCGCAAAGGTCAGCGGATCGCTGGCGCTGACGCCGAACAACAGGCTGTCGAGGACCCGGGTCGCCGCCAGCGCCCCCGCGATTCCCATCACCAGGCCGGCGGCACCGAGCCGCGCCGCCTGATGGACCACCAGCGACCGCACGTCCGACGCCTGCGCGCCAAGCGCCATGCGGATACCGATTTCGCGGCTGCGCTGCGCGACCGTGTAGGCCATGACGCCGTAGAGGCCGAAGCCGGCGAGCAGCAGCGCCAGCGCCGCAAAGGCGCCGAGCAGGATCGCCGTGAAGCGCGGCGTGGCGATCGAGCGCGCGAGGTATTGATCGAAGGTCCGGATCTCGCCGGCCGCCTGCTGCGGATCGAGCCGTGTCAGCACCTGACGCATCGAGCCGGCCGCGGCCTCCGGATTGGCCGGCGTCCGCGCCACCGCGCTCAGGAACGGCCACGGCATCTGCACGAACGGCGCGTACACCTGGGCCGCGACGGCATCGGTGAGGCTCGTCTGCTTGACGTCCCCGACAATGCCGACGATCTCGCGCGGCGGGGTGTTGTTATAGCTCAGCGTGAGCCGCTGGCCGATCGGATCCTCGCCCGGCCAGTACTTCGCCGCCATCGTCTCGTTGATCAGGACAATCCCGGGCGCGCGCTCGTCGTCGTGTTCGGTGAAACCGCGGCCGCGGACGATCCTGATTCCGAGCGTCGAGAAGTAGTCGGGGCTGACGCCGAAGAACGCCGCCGCCGCCCGCACGGTCGGGTCGAGTGCACGGCCCTCCGGCTTGATCCCCATGGTGATGTCGCTGCCGGTCATCGGCAGCGTCGTCGAGACCGCGGCCGCCGTGACCGCCGGCATCGCCGCGACATCGTCGTGCAGCCGGTGATAGAACGCGATGATCGAGGCCGGGCTGCTGTAGCGCGTCCGCGGCAACAGCAGCTGCATCGTCACCGTGTGTTCTGCGGTGAAGCCGGGGCTGACGTGCTGCAGGCCACTCAGGCTGCGGATCAACAGGCCGGCCGACGCCAGCAGCACCAGCGACAGCGCGACTTCGGCGACGACCAGCACGTGCCGGGTCCGGGCGCCGCGTCCGCTGCTGCCGCCGCGATCGCCGTCTTTCAGCGCGTCGCCGGGGTTCGATCGGGCGAGTTGCAGCGCCGGAAGCAGTCCGCACAGCGCACCGGTCAGCAGCGACGCCAGCACGGTGAACGTCAACACGGTGCGATCGATGTGCACGGTGTTGAGCCGCGGGATCTGCACCGGACTGATGCGGACGAGCGCGTCCACGCCCCACAGCGCGACCACGGTGCCGGCGGCGCCCCCGGCGGCGGCCAGCACGAGGCTCTCGATCAGCAGCTGACGCACGATGCGCAGGCGGCTCGCGCCGAGCGCGGTGCGCACCGCCATCTCGCGGCGCCGCGACGTGCCGCGCGCGAGCAGCAGGTTGGCGATGTTGGCGCAGGCGATCAGCAGCACCGCGGCGACGGCGCCGAGCAGCGCGACCAGCGCCGGCCGGTAATTCTTGACGAGGACGTCCTGGAACGGCCGGACGACGATGCCATGCGAGCCGTTGCGCGGGTTCGCGGCGTCGATGCGTGCCGCAATCGCCGACAACTCGGACTGTGCCGCGGGTAAGGCGATCCCGGCGCGGAGCCGTCCGACCGCCTTGAGGAACGACGCGCCGCGCTGATCAGCCCATTGCGCCGAGAAGCGCGACGCCAGCACCGGCATCCAGATTTGCGGCGGGTTCTCGCTGTCGAACGGAAACTCGAAGCGCGCCGGCATGACGCCGACGATCGTGATCGGATCGCCGTCGAGCGTGACCGGCGTGCCGATCATCCCGGGGTCGCGGCCGAAGGATTTGGTCCACAGCGTTTCGGAGATCACCGCGGTCCGTTCGGCGCCGTGGCGATCGTCGGCGGCGGCGAGCACGCGCCCCGCGATCGGGGCGACGCCAAGCAGGGGAAAGAGGTCAGGCGTGACGACCGCCATTGGAATGGACGCCGCCTCGCCGTGCCCGGTCAGGGTGACGGCGGCGGTCGCGTATCCGGCGATGTGCTCGAGCCCGCTCGCCTGCGCGCGCCAGTCGAGGACGTCGAGATAGGCGCTGTCGTCCGGTTCGTTGCGGACCGTGGTGTCGATGGCGACGAGGCGCGCCGCATCGGCGAACGGCAGCGGCTTGAGCAGCACGCCGTCGACGATGCTGAAGATGGCCGTGTTGGCGCCGATCCCGAGCGCCAGCACGACCACAATCAGCGCGCTGAAGCCCGGGGACTTGAGGAGGAGCCGGAGTGCTTGTCGGAAATCCGTGAACATGGCTAAGGGCTGATGGCTAACGGCTATGGTCGATGGTGAACCCATTTGCCCATAGCCATCCGCCATGAGCCATCAGTCGTGGCGACGTGTTACTCGGTAACGGCCATCTCGGTCTGCTCTTCGACGACGCGGCCGTCGAAGACGTGGATGCTGCGATCCGCGTGCCGCGCGTAGCGCGGATCGTGGGTCACCATGCAGATCGTCGCGCCGGCGCGATGCAGCTCGCGGAGCAGATCCATCACGGCCTCGCCGCTGCGCGAGTCGAGGTTTCCGGTCGGCTCGTCGGCGAGCAGGATGAGCGGTTCGCCGGCCACTGCGCGGGCGACCGCCACGCGCTGCTGCTGACCGCCAGAGAGCTGGCTGGGGAGGTGTTTGGCGCGGTGCGCCATGCCGACGCGCTCGAGCGCCGCTTCGACGCGCTGCTTCCGCTCGGCCGCCTTCATCCCGCGATAGGTGAGCGGCAGCTCGACGTTCTCGAACACCGTCAGGTCGCCAATCAGGTTGAAGCTCTGGAAGATGAACCCGATCTCGCGGTTGCGAACGCGCGCGCGCTCGGAGGCGGCGAGCTCGGCGACCGGCCGGTTGTTCAGCAGGTACTGGCCTTCGGTGGGGGAGTCGAGCAGGCCCAAGATCGAGAGAAGCGTCGACTTGCCGCAGCCCGAAGGACCGGCGATCGACACATACTCGCCCTTGTCGATGTGGAGGTGGATCCCCGAGAGCGCGTGCGTCTCGACTTCGTCGGTGAAGAAGACCTTGGTCACACCATCCAGCTTGATCAGCGCCTGTCCGTTCTCAGCCATGCTGTTTGTCTCCCGGCAGGCCTGAAGGCCTGCGCTACGTCGTGCTCGTCTCTGCCGCAGGCTTCGGCCTGCATCACGCAGCGCAGCCCTCCAGGGCTGCCCACGTCATTTCAACCTGATGCGGTCGTACGCGTCGTAGGCCGACATGTCCGACAGAATCACCTGATCGCCGACCTTGAGGCCCGATAGCACTTCGATCGTGTTCACCGAGCTGCGACCGAGCTTGACCTGGACGCGCTCGGCGTTGACGCCGTCGCCGGAAATCTTGAACAGGCCGACCACGCTCTGGTCCTGGCCGAAGGCGGGGCGCCCCATGAACAGGACGTCGTTCAGCCGTTCGAGCTCGATCGTGCCATCGACGCTCAGGTCGGGCACCGCGCCCTTCGGCAGCGTGCCGGTGAGCGTGACGTCGACCGTGCGGGTGCCGTTCTGGACCGACGGGTCGATGCGCGCGACGCGTCCTTCGACGATGCCGTTGCGCGTGTCGACTTCCGCCTTCTGGCCGAGCTGAATGTCCTTGGCCTGTGTCTCAGCGATCTTGATCTCCGCTTTGAGCCGGCTCGGGTTGGCGACGCGCGCCAGGTTCGTACCCGGCGCGACCTGCTGACCGACTTCGACCGGCACCAGCTGCAGCATGCCGTCGAGACCGGCGCGGACCTTCAGCTCGTTGCGCTGTTGCTGCGTCAGGGTGAGCAGGGCGCGGGCCTGATCGACCAGCGATTGCTGCACCATCATCTGCGCGCGCATCGAATCGGCCTTGCTCGCGAGCTGGTCCTTCGAGATCTGAT
>JAOBWF010000346.1 GCA_025463215.1 Acidobacteriota bacterium
CTGATTCACGGCCGGGATAGGATTCGCCATCGCTGTTCCCGCAATCGGAGGCTCAGTGCGTAGTCCATGGTCCGTCTGGCGGCCGCTCACCATGGCCGCGCTCGTCGTCGCGTCGGCGGCGATCGCAGGCGCGCAAGGTCGCCCGGCGGCAGTGGCGGCGACGCGTGGATCGCTGACCGATCTGGGCGCGGCCGATCAGGCGATCACCGGCAGGATCCCGTGGGGCGACCGCGGCGACGCCAGCGTCAGCGGTACCGTGCAGCCCTCGTCGAGTTTTTCCGAAACCGTGCGGCCGATCCAGTTTGTGGAATCCTCGATTGTCGACACGAACTATAAGACGCGGACCATTTCGGGCTTCGACGTCGCCGGCGGGGTGCGCGTGTGGCGCAATCTCGCGATCGGCGTCGACGTCTCGTTCTTTTCGAAGACGATCGGCGGCGACGTGTCGGCGCAGGTGCCGCATCCGTTTTTTTTCAACCGGCTGCGCGCGGTCTCGGGTGCGGCGTCCGGGTTGACGCGCGACGAAACCGCCGCGCACGTCCAGGCGCTGTGGATGATCCCCCTGCGCACCCGCTGGCAGCTGTCCCTCGCCGGCGGACGGTCGTGGTTCGTCGTCGGACAGGACCTCGTCAGCGGAGTCGCCGTGGCGCAGACCTTTCCCTACGACACGGCGACGTTTGCGGCGCCGACGACGGTGCATCGCACGGGGTCGCGGCTCGGATACAACGCCGCCGCCGACCTGAGTTACAGACTCCGGCGCCATGTCGGCCTCGGCGTCGGCGCGATGTTTTCGCACGCCGCGATCCCCATCGATGACACACTGACGGTCGACGCCGGCGGTGGCCGCATCGCCGCCGGTCAGCGTTTCCGTTTCTGAAGGAGTCCCATGCTGTCGCGACGTTCGTTTCTCCAGATCACCGGCGGCGCCGCCGCCCTCTCGACCGTCCCTCTCGCCGCCCAGCGGGGACGCGGCAGCGACGCGCCGGCGGGTCCGCTGGCGCCCAGCATGGCGGCGCTGACCTCGATGCGCGCGCTCGCCAAGCCGATCACCGCCGACGAGCGCCGCTCACGGCTCGAGAAAGCGCGCCGGCTGATGACCGAGCAGAAGATTGACGCCATCATCCTTGCCGGCGGCACCTCGCTGAACTACTTCACCGGAATCCGCTGGGGGAACAGCGAGCGGCTGACGGCGGTCGTCATCCCGAAGGTCGGCAACCCGTACGTCGTCACGCCGGCCTTCGAGGAAGATCGGACGCGCGAGCAGCTCGCCGGCGGTCCGGTCGAGCACACCGACGTCGCGATCTGGCAGGAAGACGAGAGTCCGTTCGAGCGCGTCGCCACCGGCCTCAAGGAGCGCGGGATCGCGTCCGGGCGGATCGGCATCGAGGAGACGTCGAAGTTCGTCTTCGCCGACAGCATCGCCGGCGCCGCGCCCGCGATGACGATCGTCAGCGCGACGCCGGTCATCGCCGGCTGCCGGATGATCAAGACGCCGCACGAGCTCGAGCTGATGCGGGTCGCCTCGCAGGCGACGCTCAAATGCTACGAGGCGGTGTTCAAGGCGCTCAAGCCGGGCATGACGCAGAACGACGTCAGCAGCCTGATCGGCGCCGGCTACGCCCGCCTCGGCTTCCCCGGCTTCGCCAGCATCCAGGTCGGCGAGTACACCGCCCTGCCGCACGGCTCGATTGCGCCGCAGACGATCCGCGAAGGCACGATCATCATGATCGACGATGGCTGCACGGTCGAGGGCTACCAGTCGGACATCACGCGCACGTTCGTGCTCGGCAAGGCGACTGACAAGATGAAGAAGGTGTTCGACATCGTGCACCAGGCGCAGGCCGCGGCGCTCAAGGCGGCGCGTCCCGGGGTGCCGCTCGAGGCGATCGACGCCGCCGGCCGCAAGATCGTGATCGAGAACGGCTACGGTCCCGGGTTCAAGTACTTCACCCATCGCCTCGGCCACGGCATGGGCATGGACGGCCACGAGTGGCCGTACCTGGTGAAGAACAACATGTTCGGATGGGACAAGGCGCTGACGCTGCAGCCGGGGATGGTGTTCAGCGACGAACCGGGGATTTACATCAAGGGGGAGTTCGGCGTCCGGCTCGAGGACGACATGCACATCACGGACAACGGCGCCGAACTGTTCACGCCGCAGAGCCCGTCGATCGAGGAACCCTTCGGAGCGTAGAAACCCCGAGTGTGCGCTACGAGTCTTTGATGCAGGTCACGAGCGACCAGATCCGCGGGATGTTCACTTTCTCGATCGACACCGGCTTGAGGTTCGCCTGCACCAGGAACGCCGGCAGATCGAGATCCGACTTGAAGCCGAGATAGAGGGTGAACGGCGCGATAATCCGCTCGAGCCACGAACCGACCCGGCTCTTGCTGCGGAAATGGTTGAGGATGATGATCTTCCCACCGGGACGGCAGACCCGGTACATCTCGCGCGTGACCGCGACGGGATCGGGCACGACGCTGATCACGTACGGCGCATAGACGATGTCGAAGCTGTCGTCGGCGAACGTCATGTTCTGCGCGTCCATCTCGAGGAGCCGGACGTTGCGGACGCCTTTGCGCGCGATCCGGTCGTGCGCTTTCTCGAGCATCGAGCTCGAAAAATCGATCCCCGTGACGGCGCAGTCCGACGGATAGAGCGCCGCGTTGATGCCGGTGCCGACGCCCACCTCCAGCACGCGATCGCCCGCCTTGATCCCCATCCGTTCGATCGCGTCGACGCGCCCGGGATGCAGCGCCGGACCGAACGTGATGTCGTAGAACCACGCGATGTTCTCGTAGACCCCGGCGACGAAATCGTTCTCGACAGCGGTGACCGACAACGCGCGCGTGGCGGCGTCGGAGCCGACGATCTCTTCGCGGTCGCCCGGACGAGGGGGCTCGAATAGGGCCATCAGTTGCCTCAGCAGCGGGTCACGGAACCCGCTAACTAGTTGAAAACGTTCAAGCTGCGTGCCGTCTCCGGCCCGCTGTGCAGCGACTATACCTCTGCTCTGTCAGCGAAGTCCATCAAGGACTGCCAGCGCCGCGTCGACGTCACCCGATGGTGTCGACACGTGCAGACCCTGCACCGTGCTCCGCAAACCCGCGGCCAGTTCCCGGGCAATCGCCATCCCCTCCTCGGCCGCGCGCGCCCCATCCGCGCGCCGCATCCGATCGAGCAGCACATCAGGAACCGCAACGCCGGGTACTTCGTTCGCCATGAACTCGGCGTTTCGCGCGCTCTCGAACGGAAAGACGCTGCCGATGACCGGGAGCCGGGCGCCTTCGATCCGCTTCAGGAAACGCTCGAAGCCGGCGAGATCGAAGATCGGCCGCGTCACGACGAACTCGGCGCCCGCATCAACCTTGTACTCGAACCGTCGCAGTTCTTCGTCGAGGTTGGCGGCGCTCGGGTTCACCGATACGCCGAGGTGAAATCCGGTCGGTGCGCCAATCGCCTGGCCGCCGACGTCGCAGCCGCGGTTCAGCCGCGACACCAGGTTGGTCAACCCGATGGAGTCGACGTCGAACACGGCGGTCGCGTCGGGATACTCCCCGACCCGTCCCGGATCGCCCGTCACCAGCATCAGATTACGCAGGCCCATCGCATGGGCGCCAAGTACATCCGACTGAATGCCCAGCAGATTGCGATCGCGACAGGAGTACTGCAGCAGCGTCTCGACACCGGCTTGCTGCTCGATCAGCACCGCGAGCGAGAGTGCACTGATCCGGGCGCCGGCCCGCTGCCCGTCGGGAATACTGATGACGTCGACGCCGCCGATCTTCAATCGCTTCGCACGCTCGACGACCTCGTCGGTCTGGTAGCCGCGCGGCGGTAACAGCTCGACTGCCACGACGAAGGTGCCGCGCGAGAGCGCGTTCGCGAGCCGTGATTTTCGCTCGCGCGCGACCGGCGCTACGTCCACGGCGGGACGGTCCGCGGCACCCTTCGCGCCAGGCGCGTCGCGCCGCGCCGAGCGGCCGCTGCCGGCCGACGGGACCGCGGCGCGGACCGCGGCTTTCATCTGCCGGATGTGCTCCGGCGTCGTACCGCAGCAGCCGCCGACAATGCGGACGTTGTGCAGAATGAACCGGCGCGCGTACGACGCCATGTATTCCGGCGAGCAGAGATAGATGTTGCGCCCCTCGACGTCGCGCGGCTGGCCCGCGTTCGGCTGCGCCGACAACCGGCGCGTCGTCACCGCCGCCATCCGCTCGATCGTATCGAGCATCGGCGCCGGTCCAACCGCGCAGTTGAGGCCGATGATCGTGGCGCCGCGCTTCTCGAGATCCGGCGCGAACCGTTCCGGCGGCGTGCCGTCCAGCGTGTTGCCGTCCTCCTCGGTCGTCATCTGCGCCACGATCGGCAGGTCCGACACGCTGCGGACGGCGTCGATCGCCGCGCCGATCTCGTTGAGGTCGCGGAAAGTCTCGAGGATGAACAGATCGACGCCGCCGTCGGCGAGCGCCTGCGCCTGCTCGCGGAAGTAGCCGCGCGCCTCGTCGATGCCGGTCTTGCCCCACGGCTCGATGCGGACCCCGAGCGGCCCGATCGCGGCGGCGACCCAGGCCTGCTCGCGCGCGGCGCGGCGCGCGATCGCCGCCCCCTGCGCGTTGATGTCGTGCAGGCGATCGGCCAGCCCGAACGGGCCGAGGCGGATGCGGTTGGCGCCGAACGTGTTCGTCTCGATGACGTCGGCCCCCGCTCGCACGTATTCCTGGTGCACTTCGGCGACGAGATCCGGCTGTGTCAGGTTCAGGGCGTCGAAGCTCTTGTTGATGAAGACGCCCTTGGCATACAGCATCGTCCCCATCGCGCCGTCGCAGACGAGCACGCGTTCCTCGAGGGCCTCGATGAAATGTTGCATGTGGTAATCGGGGTACCG
Organism: Acidobacteriota bacterium; assembly: GCA_025463215.1. Taxonomy (GTDB): domain Bacteria; phylum Acidobacteriota; class Vicinamibacteria; order Vicinamibacterales; family CAVVIG01; genus CAVQFC01. The sequence goes on from JAOBWF010000346.1 coordinate 4,890, forward strand.
GGTTATCGGGTAATCGACCGGTAATCCCATTACCAGATTACCCGATTACCCAATTACCAGACGTTACGTGTCCAGCCGCTCGGTCTTGAAGGTCTCCGCGTCCACCAGGAGATAGGACTTGGTCACGACGTCGAGCCCGATCGAGCGGACACTCTGGCGGACGGTGTCGGTGAACTCGTGATGATGGCCGAAAAGGTGGAGGCGCGGCTTCATCACTGCGAGCACGTCGTTCAGCACCGTCTTGCCCGCGTCGATGCGGCGCCCCTGCGGGTAGAACGGGCGCGGCGCTTCGTGCGTGAGGAAGAGATCGATCGCCGTCAGCGCCTTGCAGGCGAGCACTTCGTCGCGGACGAAGTGGCGCCGCTTGTCGTCCCGGCTCTTTCCGAGCTTCAACGAGCCGGCCGCCATCTTGCGGCCTTTCGATGGCGGCAGCGCCGCCGGCGCGGTGTTGTACCAGCTCGGCGCGAACGTGCCGCCGAGCGCCGCGACGCGCCACGGCCCCACCACATGCGGTCCGCCGTTCGGCAGGTAGTACAGCAGCGGCGCGGGCGGCACGCCGCCGAGCGCGCGCGCCAGCACGTCGAAGTCCTCGTTGTTCCCCTTGATGAAGTACAGCGGCGCCGGCGGCGCGAAGTACTCGCCGTCGTTGCTGGCGACGTCGCCGACGCAGACCCAGCGCGGCACGTCGGCGTGCCGTTGCATGATGAGGTGAACGGTGTCGAATTCGCCGTGGATGTCGCCGAGCGCGCCTATCTGCATCGCGAGAGGGGCTGGGACCTGGGTGCTGGGGGCTTGGAGGGCGCGAGCTCCTAGCGCCGGGTGCCTAGCCCCGCCCTCCGGACGGCGTCGGCGAAGTGGCCGCCGGCACGAGCAGCTCGGTCTTGTCCCAGACGAAATCGGCCTTGCTGTAGACCGCGAGCTCGTAGTCCTTGCCCATGAAGATCGCGCCGACCGGGCACGCCTCTTCGCAGTAGCCGCAGAAGATGCAGCGCGTCTTGTGAATCTGATACACCGAGGCGTAGCGCGGCCCGGCCTGCACTGTGCCGTCGTTCTCCGCCGCTTCGAGGTAGATCGCATCCGCCGGACAGGCGGCCGAGCACAGCCCGCACGCGACGCACTTCTCCAGGCCGTTCTCGTCGCGCATCAGCACCTGCTTGCCGCGGTACTTCGGGAACATCGGCACCTTCTGATCCGGGTAGTTCACCGTGATCGGTTTCTTGAAGAGGTGTTTCAGCGTGGTGGCGAACCCGATGACGAACGGACGAATCACAGCCATTGCTCTCAGTTTATCTGGCCGATAAGATCAAGTAAACCATGCAAGGCCCGAAGTTCCTGACCGCCGAGCAGTTACTGCTCACGACGCTCGTCGTCAAGCTCGTGGCCACGGCGGCGCTGGCGACCATGCTCGTGCGCTACCGGCGGTTCCGGCACATCCTCATTTTCGAGCGCCGCGCCTGGCCCGATCGGCTGACCTTCGCCCTCAGCCTGGGCATCCCGCTCACCGCGGGCGTCGTCGCCCGCCTGCTCCTCGGCTACGAAGCCCTCGATCTGACGATGGAGGGGTCCTTCCTGGTGGGACTGATCGCGGGGCCGTATGCCGGCGCGACGGTCGGAGCGATGGTCGGGATCCCGCCGCTCGGCAACGGCGAATGGGCGGCGCTGCCCTTCGCGGTGGGCTGCGGCTTTGCGGGGGGTGGTCTGCGCGAACTGTGTCCCAAAGAGGCGATTTGGCACTTTTCCCCCTTCATTTTCCCGAGCGTGCCGCGGCGCGCCTGGCGGATGGTCCGATCGCTGGAGGTCGACTGGCAGGTCGTCCTGCTGCTCGCGCCGGTCGCGCTCGAACTGCTCGGACAGGCGCTCGGGTTCCGCTGGAGCGATCACCACCGCCTGTTCGTGCTCGCCCCGAGCCCGCCGTGGTCGTGGCGCATGCTGATCGTGCTGTTCGCGTCGGTCCTGTGCGTCGCGACGCCGATCAAGATCTGGAACAACGCCCGGATCGAGCATCGCCTCCAGGAGCAGGAGAAGCTGCTGCTCGCCGCGAAAATCGAAGCGCTCGCCAACCAGATCAACCCGCACTTCCTCTTCAACACCCTGACGTCGATCTCCTCGCTGATTCGCACCCAGCCAGACACCGCGCGCATGCTGATCACCAAGCTGTCCGGCCTGCTGCGGCGCCTGATGCGCAGCACCGATCATTTCGTCACGCTGCGCGAAGAGCTCGCCTCGATCGACGAGTATCTGGACATCGAGGTCGTCCGCTTCGGCCCGCAGCTCAGGGTCGAGAAACAGATCGCCCGCGAGACGCTCGACGTCATCGTCCCGAGCATGATCCTGCAGCCGCTGGTCGAGAACTCGATCAAGCACGGTCTGGCGCGCAAAGTGGGCGGTGGCCGCATCCTGATCAAGACGGCGGTCTGCGACGGCCACACTATCATCGAGGTGCATGACGATGGGCTCGGGATGACGGAGGAACGGCTGGAGCATGCGCTCGGCGACGGCATCGGCCTGAGCAACGTCAACGAACGGCTGCGGACGATCTACGGACCGCCGTATCACCTGAAGCTGACGAGCGTGCCGGGCGAAGGCACCTGCGTCAGCGTCGAGATTCCGGAGATTGCGCTGCCGGAACGGGTCACCGCGTGAGCGGTCAACAGTCGCCGGTCGCCAGTCGCCTCTCGGCGGTCCTGGTCGACGATGAGCAGCTGGCGCGCGACGAACTCGGCTACCTGCTCAACCAGGTCGGGGGGGTCGAGGTGATCGGCCAGGCCGGCAACGGGGTCGAAGCGCTGACGACGATCGAGCGGCTGCAGCCCGAGATCGTGTTCCTCGACGTCCAGATGCCGGGGCTGACCGGATTCGAGGTCGCCCGGCGGCTGGTCGAACGCCGCGCGGCGGCGCAGATCATTTTCGTCACCGCCTACGACCAGCACGCGATCGAAGCGTTCGAAGTGAACGCGGTGGACTACCTGCTGAAGCCGGTCGAGCAATCGCGGCTCGAGGTCGCGGTCGATCGGGCGCGGCGCCGGATTGTGTCGGATCGTCGGGTCGAACCGGGACCGAACGTCAACAACGCCGACCTTGAGAAAATCATCCAGGCGGTCGCGGAACGGCAGAGCCGCAAGGAGCGGCTCGCGATCAAGGTCGGCGAGCGGTTCCTGCTCGTGCAGTCCGAAGACATTATTTACGCCTCCCTGGCCGACGAAGGGATTACCGTGGTGACGAGCCAGCACGCGGGCACGTCGAACTACCGGACCCTCGACGAGCTGCACGAACGCCTCGACCCGACCGTTTTCTGGCGGGTGCACCGATCGCACCTGGTCAACATCAACAAGATCAAGGAGATCGTACCTTGGTTCAGTCGGAACTACATTCTGCGGATGAAAGACGAGAAGGCGACGGAGATCCCGGTGAGCCGCACGCACACCCGCCGGCTGCGCGAGTACCTGAAGCTGTGAGCGAGGAAGACGAACCCCAGGCGAGGCAGCTCGAGCTGCCGCCCCCCGACGTCACGCACGCGTTTCACGCGCCGGCCGACGATCGCGATCTGCGGCTGACCAGCCCGGGGATCAGCTTCGCCCAGGTCAAGGAGGAGCTCGTCGCCTGGGTGAAGACGCTGATGTCGGCCGCCGTGTACGCGGTGCTCATCGTCACCTTCCTGTTTCAGGTCGCGCGCGTCGAGGGGCAGAGCATGGCGCCGACGCTCGAGGATCAGGATCGGCTGATCGTCAACAAGCTCGTCTACCGGATCGGCGAGCCTCGGCGCGGCGACATCGTCATGCTCTACTACCCGCTCAACCCGGAGAAGTCGTTCGTCAAGCGCGTCATCGCCGAGGAGAGCGACACCGTGCGGATCGTCGACGGCCGCGTCTACGTCAACGACATCCCGCTGAAGGACGACTACGTCGCCAGCGAGTACCGGAGCCACGACGACTGGGGTCCGCAGGTCATCCCGGAGGGGTACGATTTCGTGATGGGCGACCATCGCAACAACAGCTCCGACAGCCGCCACTGGGGCATGGTGCCGAAGAAATACATCATCGGCAAAGTGCAGATTCGCTGGTGGCCGGTTCCGACCGCGCGTGTCTTCTAGTCCTCAGCCCTCGGCCCTCAGCCGCACGCGGTACGCGGACGTCAGCCGCGTTCTCGTCCGCGTCCTGCTGCTGAACCTCGCGGTCGCGGTGGCGAAGATTGCCTTCGGCTACGCGACCGGGGCGATCAGCATCCTGTCCGACGGCTTTCACTCCCTGACCGACGCCGCGTCGAACGTCGCCGGCCTGGTCGGGGTGCGCGCGGCGCGCCAGCCGCCGGACGCGGATCACCCGTACGGCCATCGCAAGTACGAGACGGTCGCGGCGGCCGCGGTCACCGTGTTCCTGCTGCTGCTGGTGATCGAAGTCGTGCGCAACGCCGTCAACCGCCTCACCGGACGCTTCGAGCCGCACGAGATCACCACCGCGAGTTTTGTCATCATGCTGGTCACGGTCGCGGTCAACCTGGTGGTGGTGGCGTACGAGTCGCGCGAGGCCGAACGGCTCGGCAGCGAAGTGCTGCTCGCCGACGCGGTGCAGACGCGCAGCGACGTGTGGTCGTCGCTGACGGTGATCGGCGCGCTGATCGGCGCGCGGTTCGGACTGCCGATTCTCGATCCGCTGGCGGCGCTGGTGATCGCCGGATTCATCGGCTATGCCGGCTTTCAGGTCGCCCGCGCCACCACCGGCATCCTCAGCGACCGCATCGTCATCGCCGACGCCGACCTCGAACGCGAAGTGATGAACGTGCCGGGCGTGATCGGGTGCGAGAAGATCCGGACACGCGGATCCGCCGATCACGTATTCCTCGACCTGCACGTCTGGATGCCGCCCGACATGAGCCTGCATGACGCGCACGACCTGTCGCACGTCGTCAAGGATCGCCTGATGGCGCGCTACCCGCAGATTGCGGATGCCGTCATCCATATCGAGCCGCCGCCGGCGACGTAGCCTTTCAGCGTCCCTGTTTCAGCGTCCAGATTGAGAGTTGAGCGTGCCGATTGCTGAGTGGGCCGAGCGCATCGCCGATTACGAGCTCCTCAAGACCACCGAGGCGCGGGCGGCGATGCTCGAGCCGTACGCGACCGAGCGCGACGACCCGCCCGACAACCTGTCGGTGATCGGCAACGCCTGGTCGCGCGCGATGTTCGGCGGGCTGTTCTACGTGTCGCACTCGCCGTCGGCGGATCTGCCGGCGACGAACCTGGTGTTCGTGCAGTCGCGTGACGGCAATACGGTGACGGCGGATCCCTCCTCGCTCGGCGGCGGCGAGGCGGACAAGCACCTGATCTACGAAGGGCTGTCGCGTGTCGCGGCCGACGCGGTGCTGTCCGGCGCGCGGACGATCCACGGCGGGCGCCTCGTGCTGTCGACATGGCGGCCGGAGCTGGTCGCGCTGCGCGCGGCAATGGCGCTGCCGCGCCACCCCATCCAGATCGTCGCCACGCTGCACGGCGTCGATCTCGAAGACGGACTGATGTTCAACGTCCCGACGCTGCGCGTGATCGTGATCACGGTGCCGCAAGGCGCCGACGCGATGCGCGCGGGCTTGAAGACGCGGCCGTGGATTTCCCTGATCGTGATGGACGATGCGGCGGGATTGCCGGCGGCCTTCCGGGAGCTGCGGCGTCGGGGGATCGAGCGGCTGTCGTGCATCGGCGGCCGGACCCTGGCGCATCCGCTGCTCGATGCCGGCCTGGTGCAGGATGTGTATCTGACCACCGGCACGAAGGAAGGCGGCCAGCCGGGAACGCCGTTCTACGACAAGCCGCTGCACGGCCGCGAGGTGGTGCGCAAGCGCGGCACCGGTTCGGACGAAGGGGTGATCGTCGAGCACATCGCGCTCGCCACGCTCATCGCTTGACGAGTGTAATTTCGAACAGCTTCGGCCACCACTTGCCGGTGACGAACAGGCGCGCGTGCGCGGCGTCGTACGCGATGCCGTTGAGCACGTCGGCGTTCTGGCGCTCGGCCGGCGTCAGCAGGCCGCGCAGGTCGATGTAGGCGCCGACCTTGCCGGTGTCCGGCGCGATCCGCGCGATGTAATCGGTCTGCCAGACGTTCGCGAAGATTTCACCGTTCACGTACTCCAGCTCGTTCAGATTCCGCAGCGGCGCGCCGGCCGCCGTCACCTTGATGCGGCGCTTTTCGGCGAACGTGACCGGATCGAGCAGGCGCAGTTCGTCCGATCCGTCGCTCATGATCAGCGTCGTCGCGTCCTGCGTCAGCCCCCAGCCCTCGCCGGGAAAGGTGAACTGCTTTTTCGGCTGGAACGTGGCGCGGTCGTAGACGAACGCGACGTGCGTCTGCCACGTGATCTCGATCAGATCGTTTTTCCACACCGTGATCCCCTCGCCGAAATGCGGCGGCGGGACGTCGCGCTGCTGCAGCACTTTTCCGGTCGCGAGCTCCACCTTGCGAATCGAGGACTGTCCGACCTGGCCGGTGCCTTCGTACAGCACGCCGTCGACGTATTGCAGCCCCTGGGTGAACGCTTTCGGATCGTGCGGATAGACGTGCACGATCTGATAGCCGTAGATCGGCAGGTTCGCCGCCTGCCGCCACGGCGCAAATCCCGGCGCGCGAGATGCGAACATGATGATCACCGCGGCGAGCGTCACGCCGATCCGCCGCACCCGCCGACGCCGCCCTGCTTGCCCTGTGTGCCGCATGTCAGTACCCCGCGACTTTATCAACAACGTTCACGAGCGGCTCATGTTTTTCGAAGCGGCGCAGGTTTTCTGCAAACAGAGCGACCAGCGGCGTCCAGTAGTCCTGCATCGCCCCGGACGTGTGCGGCGTGATGATGACATTCGGCAGATCCCAGTACGGGCTGGCCGGATCGAGCGGCTCCTGGCTGAAGACATCGAGCGCGGCGCCGCCGAGGCGGCCGTCGCGCAGCGCCGCGATCACGGCGTCATCGTCGACCAGCTTGCCGCGCGCGACGTTCACGAGCAGCGCGCCCTGCTTCATCTGAGCGATCTGGGGACCGCCGATCAACCGCTTCGTCTGCGGCGTATGCGGCGCGGCGAGTACGACGACGTCGCTCTGGGCCAGAAGATCAGGCAGGCGATCGGGCGTCCACACCTCGGCGACGCCATCGGGCCGCGGCTCGCCAGCCCGCCGGCGGATCGCGGACAGACGGAAGCCGAACGGGGCGGCAATCTTCACCACCTCGAGGCCGATTGCGCCGAGGCCGACGATGCCCATGCGCTGTCCGTGCAGGGTACGCGCCTCGGCCTCGAGCTCCTCCTGCGCCCAGCGATGCGCCGCCTGGGCGCGCAGGGCCGCCGGGAGGCGGCGCGCCAGCGCGATCGTCACGCCGAGCACGTGCTCGGCAATCGAGCGTGCCCGAATGCCGCGGGCGCTGGTGAGCACGACGTCGCTCGCGAGCAGCTCGGGAAACATCAGGCTGCCGACGCCGACCGCCGGGCTCTGCACCCACCGCAGCCGCGACGCGGAGGCAAAGACGTCGCGGTCGACGAACGGCGTGAACGCGGCGTCCGCCTCCGGCAGCAGACGGCGGATGGCGTCGCGATCCCAGGCATCCAGAAAGGTGTGCTGCGGAAAGTCGCGCCGGAGCTGATCGACGAACCGCCGCGGCATCACCCACGCGGCGGCGGGGCTGATGACGCCGAGCACTACCTTCATCGAATCCAAGGATATAAGGATCCTCAGATCCTCAGCTCCTCAAATCCTCCTGTAAGTTCCCGACCGTCCTCCGCTCTTCATCATCACCCTGATGTCGCCGATCACCATCGTCTTGTCCACCGCCTTGACCATGTCGTAGACGGTGAGCGCGGCGACCGCGACGGCGGTCAATGCTTCCATCTCGACGCCGGTCTGCGAGGTGGTGCGGACGCGCGCTTCGATCGTGTAACCGCGCGGCGTCGGGGTCAGCTCGACGTTCACGCTCGAGAGCGGCAGCGCGTGGCAGAGCGGGATGAGCGACGCGGTCTGCTTGGCGGCGAGGATGCCGGCGAGCCGCGCCGTCTGCAGCGGATCGCCTTTCTTGACGGCGCCGGTCCGAATCAGCTTCAGCGCGTCGCGCGACATCGTGATCGTGCCGCGCGCCACCGCTTCGCGGTTGGTCACCGGCTTGTCCCCGACGTCGACCATCGTGACGCGCCCGCGCGCGTCGACGTGCGACAGCTTCTTACTTTTCGTCACCGTCGCCTTGCGCGAGAAAAAACGAGAGGCTTTCGAGCGACACCGTCAGGTCAACGCTTTTCAGCTTGACGTCGGGCGGCACCTGCAGAGTACCGGGAGAGAAGTTCAGCACCGCCTTGATCCCGGCGGCGACCACGAGGCCGAGCACGTGCTGCGCGTACGGCGCCGGGACCGCGATGACCGCGATCCGGATGCCTTCGCGGCGCGCGACTTTTTTCAGATCGCCGATGTCGTGGATCGGCACCCCGCTGCGCGACCGCTGCCCGACCTTCTCCTTCAGCGTGTCGAACAGCGCCGAGATCTCGAACCCCTCCTGGCGGAACCCGGGGTAGTCGGCGAGCGCGAGCCCGAGGTTGCCGGCGCCCATGATCGCGACCCGCAGCTTGCGGTCGAGGCCGAGAATCTGGCGCAGATGGCGCTTGAGATCGCGGACGTAATAGCCGACGCCGCGCACGCCGAACTCGCCGAAGTAGGCGAGGTCTTTCCGAATCTGGGCCGCGTTGAGGTGGAACTGCTCGGCCAGCGCCTGCGACGAGATGGTGCGGACGCCGCTTTCCTCGAGCACGTTCAGACAGCGCAGGTAGACGGAAAGCCGGTTGGTGGTGAGCTCCGAAACTTGATCAGCGCTCTGTTTCGCCGGCGGAGACGTGGACGGCCCTTTGTTCGGTGTTTTCACAAGGCAGCGGCCGATTGTAACAAAAAACCGCGTGCTAATATCCGGCCCTATGGCCCACACCGTGTCTTCGGCGCCGGCGCCCACCGCAGCCGCGGGTTTTCAGCCCTACGTGCCCGCCACCCAATCGCCCGCCGAGTTCACCGCCAAGGCGGTCGTGATCGGCGTGCTGTTCGGTCTGCTGTTCGGCGCGTCGACGGTCTACCTGGGCCTGCGCGCCGGCCTCACGGTGAGCGCCTCGATCCCGATCGCGGTGCTCGCAATTTCGGTCCTCAAGAAGCTCGGCGGATCGACGATTCTCGAGAACAACATTGTCCAGACGATCGGGTCGGCCGGCGAATCGGTCGCCGGCGGCGTCGTCTTCACGATTCCGGCGCTGATTTTCCTGACGCCGGACGGCCCGGCCTATTTCAACTACTACCAGATTGCCATGCTCGCCTTCGCCGGCGGCATTCTCGGCGTCCTGATGATGGTGCCGCTCCGTCGCGCGCTGATCGTCAAGGAACACGGTGTGCTGCCGTACCCCGAAGGCGCCGCCTGCGCCGACGTGCTGATCGCCGGCGAGCGCGGCGGCAAGCTGGCGTCGATGGTGTTCGCGGGCGTCGCGGTCGGCGCGATCTGGAAAGCGCTGTCGTGGGTCTTCAACCTGTTCGCGAAGGAGCTCGACTACTCGACACCGCGCAGCAGCCAGTTTCCCAACGCCACCCTCAACATCGACATCTCGCCCGAATACATGGGCGTCGGCTACGTCATCGGACCGAGAATCGCGGGAACGATGTTCGCCGGCGGCGTGCTGTCGTGGCTGGTGCTGCTGCCGCTGCTGTCGATCCTCGGCGCCTACATTCCGGTGCCGTTCCCGCCGATCCATCCGAACTTCGCGAACAACCCGGCGACCGGAGCGCCGTTCCGGATTCTCGAGATGGGCCCCGGTCAGCTCTGGAGCGCCTACATCCGCTACATCGGCGCCGGCGCCGTGCTCGCCGCCGGCCTGATCACGCTCGGACGCACGCTGCCGACCATCGTCGCATCGGCGCGCGAGGGGATCAAGGACTTCGGCGCCGCGGCCGGCCCGACGACGACGCTGCGGACAGAGCGCGATCTGCCGACCGCGTTCGTGCTCGGCGGATCGCTGCTGCTGGCGGTCTTCCTCGCGGTCGCGCCGAAGATGCCGATGCAGGGGAATTTCCTCGCGGCGATCCTGGTCATCATCTTCGGGTTTCTGTTCGTGACCGTCTCGTCGCGCATCACCGGTCTGATCGGCACCTCATCCAATCCGATCTCCGGGATGACGATCGCCACGCTGATTCTCACCTGCCTGAT
>JAOBWF010000347.1 GCA_025463215.1 Acidobacteriota bacterium
ACGCGATGCGCGCGTCGGCGTGAGGCGAACACCGCACTTTTGTTGTGCCGGTTTTGTGCCGGTGACGTGGTTTCCGGTAGTGATTTAGCGGGATAGACAGTGATGTCGCGGCCAGCGACTAAACCACTGACGCTGGGCACGATAGACGAGTTCGCTCGGCGAATCATTCATCCGGCGGATCGTCCTCTTTCTAACTTTCAAGGCTCAAACGCGGATTCGGATCCCGCTGCGGACGCCACTTCATTTTGCGGGCTCTGAGCGGCCGTCAAGTACCTGAACGCGTGGGCGGTTACGCCGACGGCCGAGTCCCGGAGAACCTAAAATATCGTCATCGCCCGACCGGAGCTGTTCAGGCTGGTTCGCCCCTTGCTTCACCTGCGGCGGAGGCTCCACATGAAACTCAGCGCTATGACCATCCTCGCGATGCTGGCCGTCAGTCCGATCTGCGGATTCGCGGCAGTGCCCGCACTCGCCGCCGTCCAGGCACAACCGACCGATCAGGAGATCAGCAACCTGATTGCCACCAAAATCGCCAGCGACAAATCATTGAAACCCGACGCGATCAAAGTCACCGTCAACGCCGGCGTGGTCACGCTGACCGGAGTGGTGCCGAAGGACGCCGACGTGTCACGCGTCGAGCAGCTCGCGCGCGTGTCCGGCGTGTCACGCGTCGAGAACAAGCTGACGTCGCGCGAAAAGGCGACCGACAAGGCCAAGGAAACCGCGGGCAAGGTCGCCGATACGTCGAAGAAGGGCGCCGACAAGACGAAGCACGCCCTCAGCAAGACCGGCGAAGTGATCACCGACGCCTGGATCTCGAGCCGCATCAAGACCAAGTTCATGGGCGATGAGGCGCTGCGCGCGAGCGCCATCACGGTCGATTCGTCCGATCACGTCGTAACGCTGAGCGGCGCCGTGCCGAACGCGGCCGCGCGCGCCAAGGCGCTGAGCATGGCAAAAGAGGTGGAAGGCGTCGATCGCGTCGTCGACAAGCTGACGGTCGCGGACCGAACCCCGCGGCCGTAGATCTACGTGCGCTTCTTGGCTCGGCGGCGCGTGCTTGCGGTGCCGTGCGGTTGCACGGCGCGCTGTCGGGAGATCGCCAGCTGTCGCGCGATCTTCAGCTCCTGCTGAAGCGCGGCGTGTGCCTGCGCGAGCTGCTGAATATGACGCTCGATTCGGTCGAGGCGCTCCGTTTCGGACACGTTCTGCTCTTTCGGCACGGCCGATAGTATCGGAGATCTCGGATACCTTGTCACTAGCATCAAATGCCGAGGTTGGTGTTATATCTGCGCGGCGCCGTACTCGAGACACCAGGCGTCGGCCTGGGCGGCGACCTCCGCCTCCGAGTCCAAGACCTCGATCTTGAGATCGCGATCGTCGCGGGTGACGCGAACCATGAGCCGTCCCTTGTGCTGCATCACCCAGCAGCGGGTGTTGTCCGGCAGGTGCCACAGGACGCTCGCGGCGAGCCGGCCCGTGCCTGCATTCGCGTCGGTTGTGTCAGTCACCCGACGTCCGCCACGGGTCGTCGTCCGTCGACTACTGTTGCCGTCAGCACGGTGGTGTGCCATGGAAGAGCCGTTACGCAAACCCTGCGCCAGCACGACCGTTTACGGTGTTACTGAACGACGATCGTACCGACCATGCCCGGGTGAATCGTACAGTGGTACGTGAACGTGCCCGCTTTCCCCATCGTCACCGCGTTATCGTGCGCGCTGAAGGCGGCGATCTTGCCCGAGTCGAACGTGCCGTCGAGCGTCGCGGTGTGCTCGATCGCATCGAGGTTGTGCCAGTTGACCACCTGCCCGACGCGCATCGTCAATGGGCTCGGAGAATAGGACGAACTGCCGCGATCGCCATTGATATTGATGGTGAAGTCGATGCCGGGCCCCTGCGCGCTGGTGGAACCTGACGGGCTGGTCGAGCTGGATCCGCACGCGATCGAGAGTGTGAGCAGGCCACCGATCGAAGCGACTGCGAAGATTCGGGTCATGCCCAGGTCAGAGCAAGCGCTGAGCCGCCCGGACCACTTGCCTTGACGCCGGCTCTACAATGAGTGCACCGTCGCGACGATCTGGCCCTCGTCGCGCAACCCCTCAAAGCTGCCGACGCCAAGACTAAAGCCCAGCGCGACGTCGGCGGTCTGAAAGGATCTGTCTGTGACCCAAGAATGTGTGCGCTCGCGCCCGTCGCCCTGTTCTGCGGCAGCGCCTGGCTGTCGCCCCAAAGACGATCTCATGAAGACCGCCGACGGCTGGCGCGTCACCAGGCGCGCAACCGAGGGGGACGTCGCCGCGGCCCCGGCCCCGAAAACGTAGCAGCCGTTGCGCCCCTGGGAGCTCCTGGGTCAGACGCGCACGCCCGACGGCGAGGACATGAGCCTCACCCGTCAGGGGAGCGAGTATGTGATCCTCGCAGGCGGCAAACCGCTGATGTCGAGCCGGATGCACGGATCCGAGGAAGCGCTCGCCGCCTTCGGCTGCCGCGACGCGCGGCGGCTCGACGAACCGTGCGTCCTGGTCGGCGGCCTCGGCATGGGCTTCACGCTGCGGGCGACGCTCGATCTGCTGCCGCCGCGCGCCACGGTGATCGCCGCGGAACTGGTTCCGGCGGTCGTCGAATGGAACAGGGGACCGCTCGGTCCCCTGGCCGGGCATCCCCTCAAGGACGCTCGCGTCGCAATCGAGATCGGCGACGTCGCGGGCGCGATCCGCGCGAGCACCCGCCGCTTCGACGCCCTGCTGCTCGACGTCGACAACGGTCCAGCCGCCTTCACGGCAAGCCAGAACACCCGTTTGTACGATGACGCGGGCCTGGCGGCGGCGCGATCGGCGCTCAAACCGGGCGGTACGCTCGCCGTCTGGTCGGCCTGGGACGATCGCCGGTTCGAGCAGCGGCTGCGCCACGGCGGCTTCCGCGTCGAGGTGGAGCGCGTCCGCGCCCGCCTCAAGCAAGGCGGTCCGCGCCACACGATCTTCCTCGGTCACCTATAATTGAAGATTCATGCTCGCGTTCTTCGTCTGGATGGCGCTCTTGACCGCGGCGCTGCTCATCTACCCGCGCCGGCCGCGGACCGCCGGTGCGCTGATTGCGCTGATGGGCATCTGGACCTACCTGCTGCGCTACCTGCCCTGGAACAACCAGCGCGTGACGGCCGGCTACTGGACCGCGTGGTACATGGTGGCGTTCTGGCTGGCCTGGGGCCTGATCTGGATCGTGCGCTTCAGCAACAGCGAGCGCCGCGCCTCGCACATCGCCTACTGGACCGAGAAGAGTTAAGGACACATTGACTGAACGACAGATCGACGGATTCGGCAGCCTGGGTTTGAACGAGCAGCTCACGAAAGCGGTGAGCGCGCTGGGGTACGAAGAGCCGACGCCGGTACAGCGTGAGACGATCCCGCTGCTGCTTGCGAAACGCGACGTGCTCGGACAGGCGGCGACCGGAACCGGCAAGACCGCCGCGTTCGCGCTGCCGATGCTGCAGCGGCTGGTCGAGGACGACACCGCGAAGAAGCAGACCTGCGGCCTCGTGCTCGTGCCGACGCGCGAGCTGGCGATGCAGGTCTCCGAAGCGATTCACAAGTACGCCAAGGGCATGGGGGTCACCGTCCTGCCGGTCTACGGCGGCGCGCCGATCTCGCAGCAGATTCGCACCCTCGAGCGCGGCGCCGGCATCGTCGTCGCCACGCCGGGGCGCGCGCTCGATCACATCAAGCGCGGCACGCTGAAGCTCGGCACCCTGCGCATGCTCGTGCTCGACGAAGCCGACGAGATGCTCGACATGGGCTTTGCCGAGGACCTCGACGCCATCCTCGAGGCGACGCCGAAGACGCGGCAGACGGCGCTGTTCTCGGCGACGATGCCGGCACGCATCCTGTCCATCGCGCAGCGTCACCTCAACAACCCGGCGCGGGTGATCGTGGCGCGCGAGAAGACCGCGGCCGGCAAAATGCCGCGCGTCCGGCAGATCGCCTATATCGTGCCGCGCGCCCACAAGCCGGCGGCGCTCGATCGCGTGCTCGACATGGAGAACCCGACGTCGGCGATCGTCTTCTGCCGCACCCGGCTCGAGGTCGAGACCCTGGTCGAAACGCTCAACGCGCACGGCCGGCGCGCGCAGGCGCTGCACGGCGGCATGGAGCAGCGGCAGCGCGATCGCGTCATGCAGATGTTCCGCGGCGGCAAGGCCGATCTGCTGATCGCGACCGACGTCGCCGCGCGGGGCCTCGACATCGAACACCTGTCGCACGTCTTCAACTACGACGTCCCGCCGGCGGCCGAGGCTTACGTCCACCGCATCGGCCGGACCGGGCGGGCGGGCCGCGAAGGCACCGCGATCACGCTCGCCGAGCCGCGCGAGCACCGGATGCTGCGCGCGATCGAGAGCTTCACCAAGCAGAAGATCGACATCCTCACCGTGCCGACGGTCGCCGAGCTGCGCAGCAAGCGGCTCGACGTCACCCGCGCCTCGATTCGCGAGCTGATTCTCGCCGGCGAACTGGACGATGTGCGCGTCGTCGTCGACACGCTGGCGCAGGAGTTCGACATCGTCGCGATCGCGTCGGCCGCGGTCAAGCTGGCGCACCAGGCGCAGGCGAGCGACGAATCGGAGCGGGACATTCCGGCGGTGGTGCCGCACGAACGGCCGGCCTACGAGCGCCAGGGGCGCGACAGCCGGCCGCCGCGCGAGGCCCGCGAGCCGCGCGAAGCGCGCGAGAGCCGCACGCCGCAGCGCTTCTCGAAGGGGGCGGTGATCGGCCCGGCCGGGCCGCGCGAAAAGCGGCGGGAGCGGGCCGAACCGACCGAAGAGGTCGCGATGCTGTTCGTCGGCGCGGGGCGCGAGGCCGGCATCCGTCCGGGCGATCTCGTGGGCGCGATCACCGGCGAAGCCGGCATCAACTCGCGCGAGCTCGGCGCGATCCAGATCGCCGATCGCTTCTCGCTCGTCGAGGTGCCGGCGGCGCGCGCGGAGGAAATCATCGCCGCGCTGAAGGCGACGACGATCCGCGGCCGCAAGGTCCCGGTCCGCCGCGACCGCGATGCGGCGCGGTAACAAAGCAGCCGCGGAGCACGCCGAAGACGCAAAAGAAGGCGCGTTTCCCCGGCGATCTCCGCGCTCTCGGCGGTTGCTCTATTGTTGGGTCTTCGGTCTGGTGTCGCCCTGGTGGCAGGTGAAGCAGGTCACGCGGCCGAGGCGCGACTGCCCTTCCACAGGTTTGTAGTCGGCGAAGAACTGCGCGTTGAGCCCCTTGGTCATCTCGATCATCCGCCGCGCGGCGAGCTTGCGCGGGTTGGCGTCGCTGGCGAAGTTGCCGCGTGCGTGGCACGAGCCGCAGGACAGCCCGAGCGCCTGCGTCATCAGCTGCATCTCGGCTTCGAACTCGGGTACGGTGAGACCGGTGAGGACCTTCACGGTTGGCGAATCGACCATCGCGGGCGCGGCCGGCGGCTGCTGCGCGGAGACAACGATCGAGGCGCACACGATCGAACAGGCGACGACGAGTTTCATGGCATCAGTATAGGATGACCTCATGCGCAAGTACATCCTCTGGCTGGCGCTCGGCCTGGCCGCGGGAGCGACGCAGACCACGGTGCATGGACAGAAGGGCGCGACGATGGTGAAGCACGCAAGCGGTACGTTCGACGTCAAGGTCGGTCCTCAAAAGGACGAAGGCATCGGCGACCCGACGATCGCGCGGATGTCGATCGACAAGCAGTATCACGGCGATCTCGAGGGCACCGGCCTCGGGCAGATGCTCGCCGGGATGGGCGAGGTGAAGGAATCAGGCGTGTACGTCGCGATCGAACGCGTCCGGGGCGTGCTCGGCGGCCGCGCCGGCAGCTTCGCCGTGGCGCATCAGGGCACGATGACGCGCGGCGCCCAGTCGCTGGTGATCACGGTCATCCCCGACTCGGGCACGGGAGCGCTCGCCGGCATCACCGGCACGATGACGATCGACATCAAGGACGGCACGCACTTCTACGGCTTGGACTACACGGTGCCGTGATTAGCGTGCCATGCACACGGTCGGCTCGACGGTCTTCAGCGTGTACCTGGTGCGGCGTTCCTCTGGCGCGACACGCATCTTCGGGTCAGCCTTCGGATCGGCCCGGACGAGCGTCATCCCGCAGATGACGGACGGCTTCGCCGGCTGATCCTCCGCGGTCAGCGGCGGCTGGCCCCAGTCCACCTTCGGCGGCTTCGGCGCCGGCTTCGTCTGGCCGAACAGATCGCCGCTCAGCTTGAACTCTTGCGCGACAACCGGCCCCGCGATCGCGAGCGTGAGCACGCCCGCGGTGAACGATACGACAGGACGCATATCTCCTCCTGCTCCAGGCGGCTGACCGCAACGACCTCCCTGCCGTGTCGGACCCAGCCGCCCATCCCGCGCCTGTTTGACGCTCAGGGCTTCGGCGCGGTCTTCCTCTTCGCGAAATAGGCCGCGCGCAGCGCCTCGATCATCCGGGCGTCGACCAGGCCGGCGGCGTTGCCCTGATAGTTCAGGTTCTTGTCGGCGCGAAACGTGTCGACCGCGGCAATCGTTTCCTCGTCGAACTGCCCGAAGTCGCGCGTGTAGTCGGCCGACGCCTTGCGGGACGCGGCGGCAATCTTCTCGTACTGCGCGGGATCGGTCTTGCGCAGCTCCACCATTTTCGGGGTATTGATCGACGCGGGCGCGTCGGGAAACGCGGCCAGCGACCGCCGCCAGTAGCCGACCGCGTGCAGCATCCGCTTCAGCTCGATGACGTCGGGGCCGTCCACCCGCGAGAAGCTGCGGTAGCCGAGACGGCGGCCGGTTGTCAGATATATCCGCTTCATCTCGGCGACCGGATCCGCATTCTCGCCGACTTCGATCGCGAGCGTGATGAAGTCGCCGCCGCGGCCGGGATCGTTCGGATCGGCGATCTTGATCGCGGCCGACTGCAGATTGCCCCAGCGCTTGTCGCCGCCCTTGGCATAGCCGGCCTCGAGCGCGAGGATCATGCGCTCGGCGAGCGGCGCGCCGGTGCCCTCGCTGGCCTCGAAGGTCGAGGCCACGGCCTCCAGCACTTCGGGCCCGACCATGATGTTGGCCTGGGTGGTGTAGGTCTTGCCCTGCCGGCTGCCGGCCCACGCGTTGTTCTGCTTGCCGGTATGGGCGGCGGTGCGCCCCTTCATGTCGATGATGCCGACCTGACGCGACTCGCGCTGCTCGTCGCTCGCCAGCAGCTGTGCCAGCGCCTCCTTCGGCTCGATCCCCTTGGACAGCAGATCGAGCCCGCGCGGCCCGAACTCCACCATCGTGGATGCCTGGGTGCAGACCGCGCCGACGCCGGCGCGCACGTGCGGTACCGCGCGCCCGACAAACGGCACCCGCGTCGTCACCGCGGCGCCCGACTGGCCGGTCACCGGATCGATCGCGCACAGGGAGAAGGTGGAGTACTGCGGCAGCCCCTCGTCGTTGAGGGCGACACCATCGGCGGCGCGCTGCTGCGCGAATGTGGCGGAAGAGAGGATGACGCCCGCACAGATCAGAGATGAAAGGAATCGCATGGATCGGGATGCTACACGACTTCGGCGCACGGTGGGTTTTCACCGGGCGGCGGCGGTGTGCCTGACGGGGGCACCTCCAAGCATTCCGCGCTTTCCATGCGGTTCGGCGAGCAGCCGCGGCCCGCGAACGCGTTCACACGTCCGAGCTTTGAATTGTGAATTCCGAATTCGACACTCCGAATTCCTATTCGCCTGGATGGTAGCGACGCTCCGTATGGCCGGTCAGCTGCCCGGGATAGAAGTAGACCTCGCGCAGGTTGCCGGTGCTGTAGCGCTCGGCCTGGTCCGTGAAGTGCTTCGACTTCGGATCGCCGCTCTCGCCGCCGGCGGAGACCGCCCTGGCGCGAACCTTGTCGCCGAACTCGACCACTGCGACGAAGCTGTTGCCGGTGTTGCCGTACATCTTCTTGGTGTCCGGATAGCTGCGCGCGCCGAACGAGGCGAGCGAGCCCCAGCGCGACGAAGTGAAGCCGACGGGCAGGCTCGCCCCCGAGTCGCGGAACGGCTGCACGATGTCCGCCGTCAGCCGCTGGAAGCGGTTGACGTCGCCCCATGGCGTATTCCACTTGCCGAAATCGGCCGTGAGTTTGTCGGACGCCGCCGCCAGCGACTGCAGCTGCTCTTCCGCCGTTGCGCTGTTCATCATGTAGTGATCGGCGGTCACGCCCGCCTTGCGCGCTTCGTCGCCGACCCGGCGCCCGAGGTCCTCACCCCAGTAGACGGCGAGCGCAGTCGGCACCGACGACACCGACCAGCGATAGTCCCAGCCGCGCAGCGCCGCGATCTGCGCGGTCAGCTTCGTCTTCAACGGATGTGACGCCGGCGCCGCGTCGTAGGCCTTGAGCAGCCTCGGCATCAGCACCTCGAACGCCGGCAGATAGCTGTCGTAGGCGGCGGCGATCAGCGAGTCGACCGTGAAGTCCTTCTTCTTGTCGAGCACGCGCAGCGCGTGGAAGCCGCGCGGGCTCTCCTCGACGCCGCGATCGACGTAGGCCGGATAATCCGCCTTCTTCGGGCTGTTCGGCCCAGCCGCCGACCACGGCCAGTTGTTCGTGTTGTAGAGCCAGCCGGTCGCCGGGTTCAGCAGACCGGGCGTCTCGTCCACCGACATCACGCCGTGCCATTCGGTCGCCGGATTGCTGCCGTCGACCGGTTTGGTCCAGTCGAACGCGGCGTCGCGCTTCGGGATGAAGTTGGCGTGGAAATACGCGATGCTGCCGTCGGCGTCGGCGTAGATCGTGTTGTTCGATGAGTTCGTATGCAGCTCCATCGTCTGCTTGAACGCCTTGTAGTTCGTCGCCTTGGTGCGTAGGTACGACTGCTGCAGCGCCTTGAGCGGCTCCTCCATCAGCCGGACGCTGACCCATTTGCCGCCGGCCTCGCGCACCACCGGACCGTGATGCGTTCTGTAAATCGTGAATGCCTTCTTGTCCATTCCTGTCGCGGTCTTGTACGGCACGGTGATCGTCGTCGCGGTCACTGCGCGATCCTCCGAGCCGTAGCGATAGGTGAAGCCGGTGCCCTTCTTCGTCACCGTCTCGAGATATTCGTCGATGTTGTCGACGCCGCTCGAGGTGTGCATCCACCCGGCGCGCTCGTTGAACCCCTGATAGATGAAGAACTGACCCCACGTCAACGCGCCGTAGGCGTTCAGCCCTTCGCCGCTCGTCATCTGCGCCTCGGCGCGGAAGTAGAACGAGGTGTGCGGGTTGATCAGCAGCAGCGCGTGGTGTGAAGCGGTGTTGGACGGCGCGATCGCGGCGCCGTTCGATCCGGTCGGCTCGACGAAGCGATTCAATTCGTCGGCCGGCGTCGCCTTGACCGGCGTCCTGCCGTAGAACGCCTCGAGCTGATTCAGGTTGACGCGCTCGATGTCGCCGCCGATGCTGCCTTCGCTGAAGGTCAACGCCATCCACGGTTCGAAATGGGTGATGACGCGCGGCTTCACCTGCGGATGTTTATAGAGGTAATAGTTCAACCCGTCGGCGTAGGCGGTCATCAGCGTCTTGAGCCAGTCCGGGCTGTTCTGGAACTGCGCTTTCATCTCGGCCGGATCGATGAACATCTTCATGCGCAGGTCGCGATAGATCTCGGCCTGCCCTTCGGCCTCGGCGAGACGACCCATCGAGTTCAGGTAATTGGTTTCGACGCGGTTGAAGTCGTCTTCGGCCTGCGCATACATCACGCCGAAGACCGCGTCGGCGTCGGTCTTGCCGGTGACGTGCGGAATGCCCCAATCGTCGCGTGTGATGGTGACGCCCTGCGCCTGCTTCTCCCAGGCGGCGGCGTCTTTATCGGCCGCGGCCCGCGGCACGGCCGAGACGCCGGCGAGGACGATGAGGAGCAGGAGCTTTTTCATGCGCCGGATTGTGCCACAGAATCCGGCTCGGGCGTGCTCGTCCACGAGCCCGCCGCGGCGGATACCGCCGCGCCCGGGAGCTCGCGATCAGAGCGCATCATCGCTCACCTCCCGCGGTCAGCCGGTCGTCATTTCATCGGCGCGAGGTTCTCGGTCAGCTCGATGTAGGTGCCCCAGGGATCCGTGAGAAACGCGATCGCGGTCGTGGAGTTCGGGATCTTCGTGTACGGACGATCGAGCGTGATGCCGGACGCTTCGAGCTTGCGGCAGAACGCGTCCAGGTTCTTGACCTCGAAGCCGATGTGATCGAGGGCACGCCCCTTGGTCGCAACGGTCGGCGTATCGGCTTTCGCAAACGTCAGGTTGACGCCGGGCAGATCGGCGGCGTCGAACTGGCCGCGCTTCCCCGGCGCGGCGCCGAACGTCCTGGCGTACCACGCCTGCGTCTCGAGCGGCGACGCGACGTAGAAGTGGAGATGATGCATCTTCAACGGCACGTCGATCGTCTTGTCCTCGAGAATCTCGACCCGGACGTCGTCCGGCCCGATGAGATACACCTGCGTCGGCCGCGCCTGCGGCTCCATCTTCAACCCGGCGGCCTGCCACTTCGCAATCCATGGCGCGAGGTCCTTCGCGAGGAAGCCGACGTGGTTGATCGTCGATCCGACGGTGCCGCCGGTCGGCTGCGCCTGGCGCAGCATCACGAAGGTACCGGGAAATTGAATTAGGGCAAGCGGGCCGTTCTGCACCGGGGTGCCGCCGAGCGCGGCCCAGAACGTGCGCTGCGCCTCGAGATCCTTGACCGCGAGGTGCAGGTGCCCCATGACGACGCCGGAGTCGCCGGGCGCGGCGAGCTGGGCGCCGAGACGCGGCGCCGCGGTGGACGTGAACAGCGCAACCAGAGCGGCGGCACACAACGTTCGTCGATGCATTGGCTGACCTCAGGCACGCGCGTCGAGCGCGGCCTTGACTCGTTCCGGGGTGAACGGCACTTCGCGAAGACGCGCGCCGGTGGCGTCGAAGATCGCGTTGCCGACGGCGCCGGCAACGATGGTGATGGCCGTCTCGCCCGCGCCGGTCGCCTCGACGCCGGTGCGGTTGATCAGCACGCTCTCGATCACCGGGACGTCGAAGCCGAGGGGCAGACTGTGAAACGTCCGCCAGTCGATCGAGGTGACCTTCCGATCGTCCCAGGTGACCGCTTCGCCGAGACAGCGGCTCAGCCCCTGCAGCGCGCCTCCTTCGATCTGGTTCCGCATGCCGTCGGGGTTCGAGATCGGACCGCAGTCCTGCGCGACGAAGAACCGCGTCGCCCGCACCCGGCCGGTCGCCTGATCGACCTCCACTTCGGCGACCATCGCGACGTAGCCGTTGTCGCCTTCGTAGGCGACGCACGCCAGCCCGCGCCCGCGAACCGGTCCGGTCCGCGGTGCGCCGGCCTTCGGCGACGGCCGTGCGCCCCATCGCGCCGCCTTCGCGGCTTCCTCGACGACGTGCTTCAGCCGCGGGTCGCTCAGATGGCGGAGGCGGTACGCCAGCGGGTCCGCGTTGACGTGCGCCGCGATCTCGTCGAGGAATGACTCGTGCGCGAAGGTGTTCTGCAGACGCGACGGCGATCGCAGCGGGCCGGTGAAGAACGGCGAGCGGACGATGTGCGACAGGACGCGTTCGTTCCTGATCACCCCGGCGCCGGCGCAGCGGCCGCCGACGCAGCCGGTGACGTAGGATGGCGCGGCGTTGCTGTTGTTGTTGAAGGCACCGGCCGGTTCGGGCGCCGGTGAGCGGGGCGCGAATGGCGCCGTCTCGAATCCCGCGAGCTGGCCGGTGATGACGTTACCGGGCCGATCGTAGCCCGGACGTCCGCCGAGCGCCGGCGACCACCCCTCGTAGTCCCACGCGACAATCGCGCCGGCCGCGTCGATTCCGGCGCGTTGATCGATCACGAACGCGACACCGTAATTTTCCCACGCCATCTCGTCGCGGCGCGAGAGCTGCACCCGCACCGGCTTCCCCACCGCCTGCGACAGCAGCGCGGCGTCGTACGATACGGTGTCGGCGCCGTTGATGCCGTAGCAGCCGGAGCCGCGCGTGAAGATCACCCGCACGTTGTCGACCGGTACCCCCAGCACCAGTGCCGCACCGCTGCGCGTCGGATAGGCCGACTGCGTCGCCGACCAGATCGTCGCCTTGCCGCCGTGGACATCGGCGACCGCACAGGAACTGCCGATTGACGCGTGCATCTGGTAGGGATGGCAATAGGTCGCCTTCAGGACCGTCGCGGCGCGGGCGAGGGCGGCGTCGACGTCGCCGGAGTTCACGAGCAACGTGTCGCGCGATGGCTTCTGGTTCCGCAGGTGGGTGTAGAAATCGCCATGGCTCGGAAGGCCGGCGCCCGCGGTCCAGGTGACCTTCAGCGCTTCGGCCGCCTGGATCGCCTGCCACGGCTTCTCGCAGACGACGCCGACGAAATTGTTCTTCACGACGACCTTGACGACGCCCGGACGATCCGTGATCGACGCTTCGTCGACGCGCACGACGGTCGCGCCGACCGCCGGCGGACGGACCACGCGGCCGTGCAGCATGCCGGGCACGCGCACGTTGTGCACGAACTCGAACTGCCCCGTCGCCATCGCCGGCAGATCGACGCGGCCGGTCGACGTGCCGAGCACACGCCAGTCGGCGGGCGGCTTGCGCCTCGCGGTCGCGCTGACGGTGAGGTTGAACGTCCGGCCGCCGACAAGATCGCCGTAGCCGATCCACCGCGAGGCGTCCCCCTGCACGCCGACGACGCCATCGACGACCGTCAGTTGATCGGCGGGCACCGCGAGCCGGTCGGCCGCGAGCCGCAGTAACGCGTCGCGCGCCGTCGCGCACGCCTGCGCCAGGTTGGCCTCGTTGAAGTTGGTCGGCGTCGACTGGCTGCCGGATGTCGTGCCTTGATCCGGCGTCACCGCCGTGTCGCACTGGATCAGCGTGACGCGCGCCAGCGGCACCGACAACTCCTCGGCGACCAGCTGGGTCTGTGCGGTGAATATGCCCTGCCCCAGTTCGCACTTGCCGGTGTAGGCGGTGACCCGGCCGTCGGCGGCAATCGCCAGCCACGAATCGAGCTGCCGCGCGACCCGTTGATCCTGGCTGCCGAACGGACCCTGCGCGGCGACGAGATCGTCCGCGAGCGCCGCGACGCTGCTGAAGCTGACGATCAGCGCCCCGCCGCTCTTGAGGAACTCGCGGCGCGACGCGGTCATCCCTTCGACCTCGCGTATTTTCTGATCGCGCGCAGCATCCGCGTATGCGTGAAACAGCGGCACAACACGGTCGACAGCGCCTGCTGTATCTCCGCGTCGCCGGCGCCGGGATTGTGATCGAGGAACGCTTTCGCGGTCAGGATGACGCCGTTCAGGCAGAAGCCGCACTGCGCGGCCTGCTCGTCGATGAACGCCTGCTGGATCGGATGCGGGCGGTCAACCGTACCGAGCCCTTCGAGGGTGATGATCTCGGCGCCGTCGACGGTGCCCGCGGGTGTGACGCAGGAGCGCACGGCGCGGCCGGCCACGAGGACGGTACACGCGCCGCACTGCCCGAGGCCGCACCCGAACTTCGGACCGTTCAGCGCGAGGTCGTCGCTGAGCAGGTAGAGCAACGGCGTCGCCGGATCGGCGTCGATCGTATGCGCGCGGCCGTTGACCGTCAGCGCGATGGGGCTCACGGCCCTTAGGATAGACGAACCGGCCGTCTATTTCAGCTGGTTCACCGCGTAGGACACGCCGTCGATGGTGAACACGCCGCTGCGCGCCACGCCCGTCGTGTTGGCCGCGGCCCGCACCTTCACCGTGCCCGACCCGGCGACCGGCATCGCGGTGGGTGTCGTGCTCTTGACGACGAGCCAACTCGAATCCGCGGTCGCCGTCCACGTGCACGTGCTGTTCGGCGCGGTGACGGTGATGACCCAGTTGGCCTCGGCGCCGCCGACCGTTTTCGCGGCGGCGTCGAGGGTCACCGTCGCGCAGGCCGCCGTGGGCGGCGCCGCGGCTGCCGGATCCTGCGTGACGGAGAGCGACGCCGTGCCGACCGTGATCGACGCGTCGCGCGTCGTGCCGGTGTTGGGCTGCACGGTGTAGGAGATCGTGCCGTTGCCCGTCCCCGCTGCGCTGCCATCGATTGTCAGCCAGCCTTGACTCGACGTCGCCGACCATTGGCACGACTGATCCGTGGCGGTAATCGAGAGCGATCCGGTGCCGCCATCCGGCGGATAGGGCGTCTGACTCGCCGACCCCAGCGTGAAGGTGCAGGTCGGCGCCGGCGGCGTCGGCGGTGCCGTATTCGCTTCGGGCAGGATCTTCGTGTCGTTGGTGCGCCCGCCCGGGGGGTTCGTGAAGTACGTGGACGGGCTCAGCACGATCTGATCGACCATCGCGCCGTCCTCGCGCTGCTGAATCCGGAGCGTGTGCGTGCCCGTCGCCGCGAAGTACACCGGATCGCCCGGCGCGCCCCAGCCATTATCGGTCCAGCCCCAGCCGTGCACCGGCGGGCCGGCGGAGCCGTTCTGCAGGACGAATTCGGCGGAGCTCGTCGTGCCGATCCGCTGCGTCGAGGCGTTGGCCGACGTCACCGAATCGGAAAACTGGATGTGCGCCGAGTCGTTCGCGAACGAATCGGCCTCCGCCTTCATCCGCACCCATACGTGGTACGGCGTCCCCTTGGTTGCCTCGAACTTGGCCTCGACATAGCCGCCAGGCGACACAAGAGCGGGAGAAATTTTCGTCTGGTTGGCATTGGGGTTCCATACCGCACTGCCGCCTGCGGCGGTCGCGTCGGCCTTCACTTGCCAGTTACCGCCGGTCACCGTGCCCTTCGCGGGGTACACCACCACCGTGGTGGTGTCTGGCCCGGTCGGGGTCGGATAGGTGCACGGCGCCGGACCGCCATTATTGGTCGCATTGGGATCGGTGCAGGTTCCCGAACCGCCGCTCCCTGCGGGTGGCGCGGTTCCCTCCGGCAGAATCTTGTTATCGAAGTTATGCGGCCCCGGCGCGTTGACGCGATAGGTATCGGGGCTGAACACAATCTGGTCGATGAACACGCCATCCTCACGCTGTTGGATGCGGAGTGTATGCGTGCCGGTCGTCGCGAAATAGATCAGCTCGCCTGGAACGCCCCAGCCATTGTCGGTCCATCCCCATCCATTGTCGTTGCCGCCGGTCGGCCCATTCTGCAGGAGGAACTCGGCCATCGTGGCGCTGCCGATTTGCAGCTGCGGGGTCTTCGACTGCGTGACCGCGTCGCTGAACTGAATGTGCACCGAGTCGTTCGACAACGAGTTGTCCTGGGCACGCAGCCGTACCCAGACGTGATACGGCGTGTCGGCCATCGCGCTGAACGTCGTCTCGACGTAGCTCGCCGGGGTGGCCAGGGCCGGCGCAACCTTGCCCTGATTGAGATTCGGATTCCAGAGCGCCGTACCGCCCGCGGCGGTCGAATCGGCGGCTAGCTGCCAGCGGCTCCCGGTGATGACCCCCTTCGCGGGGTACACGACAACAGTCGCAGCGCCCGGCGGCGGCGGGGGCGGCGGCGGCGGCGGCGCCGCGTAGGTGCACGGCAGCGGCCCGCCGAAGTTGCTCGCCTGGTGATCGCCGCAGGTCGTACCCGGCGACGGCGGCGGCAGCGTCGGCGTGCGCCACGCGACGGTTTCGATCGAGCCCACCGGCGACGTGTTGTTCCACTTCCGGTCGAACACCTTGAACAGCTCGTCGAACAGGAAGTCGTTCAGCGGGTCACCCGGGACCTTGTCGGTGAAAATGTTCGCTTCGAGCTGATTGTCGTCGGATGCGTCGGACCAGTTCGACGTGCCGAACACGACGACGTGTTGGGTGTGGAACCACGTGGTCTTCTGATGGTTCAAGCCGAGATGCTGGCGATTCCGGATCTCGATCGTCCCTGGATACTGCTGAGCGGCGGCGACCAGCCGATCCATCTGCACCTTGTTTCCAGGTCGCGCCGTGTTGGTGTACTCCCTGGGCTCCAGGTACATCCGGATCCTGACGCCCCGCGAGGCCGCGCGGATGAGCGCATCGACCGGACGGGCCAACGTGATGCGATAGATGTCGACGTCGATCCAGCCGTGGGCCGGCTCCTTGTCGATGAGGGGCACGAGACGATTCTGGTAGCTGTTCGTCGGCGGGAAGTTGAGCCGCGGATCGATCGGCGCGGTCGCAAAATTACGGATGAGCGTCGGCGGCACGTTCGCGTAGTTCGCGTATTCCTTCGTGTTCGTCCAGATGTTGTCGAACATCGTCATGAACGACGGCGCCAGCTGCTCCGAGAAATAGATGACCTCGTCCTCGTAGTCCTTGTATGGGTCCTGCGGCACGAACGCGGTCGGGCTGAAGTTCGCCCCCGACCATTCGACCACGCCTTGGCCCGCGAACAACATCAGTTTCCAGTGGCAGATGTCGCCGGCGATCCGTTTGCGCATCGGGATGCCGGCCGTGCTGAGGCGATCCAGAGCCGGACCATTCGCCGCGTACGTGGCATTGGCGCGCGGGTCCATGATGATTCGCATCGGGACACCGCGCTTTTTCGCGTTCACCAGCGCCGTGACGATGCGATCGTCCTTGAAGAACCAGACCCCGACGTCGATGCCCTGCGTCTCGTGATCGATGAGCGCGGTGAGCGTCGTCCGGCAGTTTGTAGAGGACGCATCGCAGAGTTTTTCCTCTGCAGACGCGGATACGGCGGAGCACAATCCGGCCGCTAACAGCAGAGCGCTGATGGTGAAGGTGCGCATACGAGTCATTTCTATGCGGCGGGAAGACGCAAGGTACACGCCAAGAGGAGGAGAGACTACTCGAGAGAAGAACGGTTCAGTGCGTGAGGCCGTAGAGCAGGTAGTTGACTCCGAGCTTATAGGCTTCGTTGGTGTCGTCGATTGGACGCAGCCCGGTGCCCGACCATTCCCAGTACTGGGAGATGTCCGTATTGTAGTTCACGATCATCATCAGCCGCTTCGACGGATCGTTGTCCTCGTAGACGCCGAAGAAGTACGGCTTGCCGGAGTTGTAGGCCTGCGGAATGATCTCGAGGTTGTCGATCTCGAAAAACGAGTGAAAGATCGGATGCGTCGGACTCATCGGCACGAAGCGCACACCCGGAAGCACGCGGCGCATGTTGGTTTCGAAGGGTCCCCATCCCGGGCTGCCGAAGTCCCCCTCGGCCTTGAAGTCGTCGACGATGACGAAGCCGCCCTTCTGCATGTAGCTGCGCAGCGCCGCCCCTTGGGCGTCGGTCATCTGCCACCAGCTCACTTCGATGATGTAGGCGACTGAATACTTGAACAGTTCGGGATCGTCGAGCGTCACGGTGTTGATGGTCTCGCTCGCGCCGAAGTAGCTCACCTCGTTCATGATCTTGACGAGGTTCCGCTCCGCGGTCGGGTAGCCGTGCGCCCAGGACGGCAGGCCGCGCCACCAGTAGCCGCTGGCGTCGCAGTCGTAGATCACCCGGACGAAGTTGAAGCGGCCGTCGTAGGGGGCGTTCGGATCGGGCTTGAAATTGCGGACGCGGCCGCGGAAACCGAAGCCGCCGCCGAAGCCGCGCCCCTGGCCGACCACGGTGACCGCGGCGAGCGCGATGATGGCGGCGCCGATCAGCGTGCGTGCCCGACGTCCGCGCAGGCGCATCAGTATCCCAGGCGGAGCGTGCCGTCCTTCATGCCGTTGACCGCGCCGGTGGTCAGCCAGTCGAGCGACGCCTTGAACATCAGCAGGCGGTTGGTTTCCCACATCGCGTTATGCGACGAGCACGCCAGATCGACGAACAGCTTGTGCGGCGCGGCGAGGTCGGCGTAGAGATCGCGCACGCGATCCGGCGGCACCTGCTTGTCGTGCTGTCCGGCAATCATCAGCGTTGGCGTCTGCGTCTTGCCGACGGCGGCGGCGTTCCAGCCCCACGTCGCGGTCTGCGGCGCGCGGCGCACACCCGGCCCCCAGGTCGCACCCACCGGATCCGAGGCGAGCATCGCCGACCACACCGCGTCCGCCACCGCCGGCTCGTATTGCGCCGGGCAGCCGACCTGGCGATCCCAATTGGCGTAGAACTCCTCGCGCGACTGCGTGTTCATCGGCACGCCGTCGGGCGGCATCTTCGCCGGCGGCGTCGCCGACGCGTTGCGGCCGTACGCGGGGGCCAGCAGCACGAGCTTCGCGACCTTCTCCGGATGCTGCGCGGCGTAGCCGCCGGCGCGGGGTCCGCCGAGCGACCACGCCAGCAGATTGATCGTGTCGACGTGCCGCAGCGCGCGGATGTAATTGACGACGGCGTCGATGTCGTTCCAGTCCGACGCGATCGTCGTCAGCGCATGCGGATAACTCGGCGCGCACGGCGCGGGAATCAGGTTCGGGACGAACGCGCCCTGACGATCTCTGGCGAGGTTGCAGGGATCGTTCATCGCCGCGGGCCGGTTCGATCGGCCGTAGCCGGTGGTATCCATCGCGAAGACATCGAAACCGGCGTTGGCGAGATACGCCATCCAGCTGTAGTCGCGGTG
>JAOBWF010000352.1 GCA_025463215.1 Acidobacteriota bacterium
CGCCCCCTGGGTACCGTGGGCGCGCTTGGCGGGTTGTCGTTTCACGAGACGAAAGACCTCGTGTGCGGCGAAGGCGGCGCGCTGCTGATCCGCGACAGCGATACGTACCTGCACGCCGCCGAGATCCGGCGCGAGAAAGGCACCGACCGGACCGCGTTTCTCCGTGGCGACGTCGACAAGTACCGGTGGGTCGCCGCCGGCAGCAGCTATGTGCTCTCGGAACTGCTCGCCGCCGTGGCGCTCGAACAATTCACCAAGCTGCCGGAAATCACCCGCCGGAAGACCGTCCAGGCCGAGCGTCTACTGGCGCAGCTCGCGTCGTTCGCGCCCGTCGTCCAGCTGCCGGCGCCGCCGCTTGGCTGCGAGCCGAATTGGCACGTCTTCGCGGTGCTGGTCGATCCGGCGGTCCGAAGCTGGGTGATCCGCGCCTTGCAGGCGGAGGGCATCGCCGCGGCGTTTCACTACGTGCCGCTGCACTCCGCGCCGTATGCGCGGCAGTCGGCCGCCATTGCGGACGTCGATCTGCCGGTGACCGATCGGGTCGCCGCATCGCTCGTCCGCCTGCCGATCTCGGCAGCGTTCACCGCCGCCGAGTGCGACGACGTCGTGACCGCCTGCGCCAAAGTGTTCGCGCGCATGGGGACCGCGGTATGACGACGCCTCGTCCGACGGTCGCAGTGCGGCTCGCGTATGGCCGGCACGTGTTGCGGCAGGCGATCGGCGTGCTGGCGGCGCGGTTGACGCCCGCGCCGCCGACCGCGGCCACGGAGACGTTGCGCGCCAACGGCATGTTCAACGCGGCGATGCCGCCTTCGCTGGCGCACGAACGATCGGCGCTGGAGCGGTTCGATCTCTACTTGAACGAGGTGATGAACTCACCGCGCCTGCGCGGGCAGATCGTGTTCGAGTACGGCATTCTGCTCCGCGCCATCGACCGATGGCGAGGATTGCGTGTGCTCGACGTCGGCACGGGCCGGAGCACCTTTCCCGGTTGGATGAGCCGTGAGGGCGCGGTCGTGACGACGCTCGATCTCCCGGAGCCGGCCGAACGACGCCTCGGCGGCTTCCAGGTGCGCGTCAACGACGTGGTTGGCCGCCGGCCAGGTCCGACGCGGCCGGTTGCCGGGTCGATGCGCTGCCTGCCGTTTCGCGACGACCGTTTCGACCTCGTCACGTCGCTCTCGGTCGTCGAACACCTCGACACCGATCTTCCGGACGTCTCGTTCGTACCGTACGACGAGCAGCAGCGGCGTCTGGGTCACGTGCTCAACGAGATGATCAGGGTCGCCGCACCCGGCGGCCGCATCTACATCACGTCCGAATGCTGCGACTTCGACCGGGCGACGACCGACGCGTGGAAGCAGGCCTACTACTACCGGGGCGGGCCGCCGCTGTCCGGCGCGTGGCCGGTCCGCGACGTGCCGCGCCTGTTCTACGAGTTCTTTGCAGCGCGCGGCTGCACGCTCGTCGGCGGCGTGCAGTTCGACGCCGCTCACATCGCGCGCGAGGACTACTGGACATGGCGCGGCGGCTATTTCGGCGGCTTTTCGGTCCTGGCGCAAAAAAGATGAACGAGGTGTCGGACGCGGTGCGGCTGCGCGAGTTCTGGGACACGCGCTACGCCAACTTCGATCTCTCCGAGTCCGGCTGGATGAACGCCGCCGCCGGTCTGAACGAACGCATTTACGCGTGCAAGGCCCAGGCGCTTCGCAAAGCCATCGCCGCGCTCGGGCTGCGGCGCGATCGGCCGTGGTCCGTGCTCGACGGCGGCTGCGGCCAAGGCTACTTCGCCCGCTTCTACCGCGAGGCGTTCCCGGCCGCCACGTATGTCGGTGTCGATATTTCGCAACGCGCCGTCGACCACCTGCACCGCGCCATTCCCGATGTCGAATTCCACGCCGCCGACCTCTGCTCCTGGCACGATCCGCGCGGCCGCACCTTCGATCTGGTCCAGAGCCTCGAGGTTCTCCATCTTATTCTCGACGACGATGCCATGGCCCGTGCACTGGCGCGGCTCGCCGGCCTTGTGGCGCCTGCCGGCGCGCTGCTGGTGACGGCGGCCTCCGTGGACAACACCGCTCAGCGTTCGAACTATCTCCGCCACCGCAGCGCGGCCTTCTGGAATCGCACGATCGCGTCGCTCGGCCTGCGAGTGGCAGCATCGCGGCCGATCTACTATTGGCTGCCGGCCGGCGGCCCTGCCAACAAGTATCTGCGCTATGGGCTGACGCGCCTCGGGACGCGCGTCCTGTACGTGCTCGATCGCTCTGCATTCCACCTCGGTCTGCCGCAGCCGGCGACGGTCGGCGTCGATTCGCGGATGCGTCTGGTCACGCTGCAGCGCGTCTGATGCTACGGGTCGGCATCATCGGATTCGGCGGCGCGGGGCAGGCGCACGCGTTCTACTGGTCGTGCATTGCGGGCTGCCGCGTGACGAAGATCTTCGACCCGAAGCCGCGTGCCGCCGCGCGCGCCCGCGATGCTGCCGCCGGCGTCACCTTCTGCGACGACGCCGCGGCGTTCTGGCCCGACCTCGACGCGGTCGTCGTCTGCACCCCCGATCGCACCCACGCCGGGTACATCGTCGACGCGCTCGGACGCGGCCTGCACGTGCTGGTCGAGAAGCCGCTCTGCGATTCGGTCGACGGCCTGCGGGCGATTCGCCGCGCCGCGGCCGCGGCGCCGGCACAGGTCGTCGCCGTCGTCCACCAGATGCGATTCGTGCCGCTGCACCAGCGGATCAAGGCGCTCGTCGATGCCGGGGCGCTTGGCGCGCTGTCGTACCTCGAGGGTTATTACGTCCACGATCTGACGTCGCGCGCCTTCCAGAACGATCGGTGGCGCGAGGCCGACAATGCGACGCCGCTGGTCTACTCCGGCTGCCATTTCGTCGATCTCCTGCGCTGGCTGGCGGGTGAGGAGATCGTCGAGGTGTTTGCCGCCGCCGGCCATCGCGCGTTCCCGGAGTATCCCGAATCCGATCTCAATGTCGTGACCTTGAGGTTCGCATCCGGCGTCGTCGGCACGGTGGTCGTCGCGTTCGGCGAGCCGGGTCCGCAGGACCATACCGTGCGCGTGACCGGACGCGATGCGGCGGTGCGCGGCAATCTGCTGTACCGGCGCGACGGCCGGCTCGGCGCCGTGGTCCACCGCCCGCTGATCTTTCAGCCGGCGCTGCTCGCCGGCGCGGGCAAGAGCGGCGGCCAAAGCCGCTATCGTCAACTGCGCACCAACCTGCCGCCGTACGTGATGGCGCGGACCGTCGAGATGCTGCGGATCCTGGCGCGGCGGCCGAACGCCGAGTACGGCGCGGCCAATTACCCGGTGCGGCTCTACGAACATTCGCTCGCCTGCGTCGGCGCGATCAACGACTTCGTCGGCGCGATCCGTGAGCGGCGGCAGCCGATGTGCTCGATTGCCGAGGCCGGACGAACGGTGCTCGCGTGTCTTGCGGGGGTCGAGTCGTACCGGACGAACCGGGCCGTCGCGGTGGCGGAGCTCGATTGATGAAGCCGCGCGTCGTTCACGCCGTGGACGGCTTCCTGCCGCGCAGCGAGACGTTCGTCTACAGCATCGTCACCAGCCACCAGCGATACGAGGCGTCGGTGCTGTGCCACACGCGCGACCACGCGGGCGAGTTCCCGTTCGAGCGCGTCCATGTCCAGCCGATGCCGGTGTCGCGGCGGACGCCGGCGTGGTGGATTGCCGCGTCGATCGAACGCGCGACCGGACGCTCGCCGTGGCGCCGCGCCGTCGACGACACGCTCGCGACGATTGGACCCTCCGCTGTGCACGCGCATTTCGGCACCATCGGCTGCGAGATGATCGCCGCAACCCGTGCCGCCGGCCTGCCGCTCGTGACCAGCCTTTACGGTGTCGACGCCGCGGTGCTGCCGTACCTGCCGCAGTGGCGCGCCCGCTACGCCCGGCTGTTCCGCGACGGCGATGTGTTTCTCGCCGAAGGGCCGGAAATGCGGAAGAAGGTGATCGCCGCCGGAGCGCCGGCCGAGCGGACGCTGATCCATCCGATCGGACTCGATCTGAACAGATATCCGCGCTGGTCGCCCGACGGTTCGGCGACCGTGTTGTTCGTCGGACGCTTCGTCGACAAGAAAGGGCTGGTTGACGCGATTGCCGCCTTCGCCGACGCACGCACGCGCCGGCCGGACGCCCGGCTGACGATCGTCGGCGGCGGCGGCGGGGAAGCGGCCGCGCGCGCGCTCGTCGCGCAGGTCGGCCTGGACACGTATGTGGACTTCGCCGGCATGCTGCCGCACGCCGAGGTGATTCGGCGGCTCGCGGCCGCGGCCGTGTTCATTCATCCGAGCGTCACCGCCGAAGACGGCGATTCGGAAGGCGGTGCACCGACCATCCTGCTCGAAGCGCAGGCGATTGGCGTCCCGATCGTGACCACGAGACACGCCGACATCCCGCATGTCGTACCGCCGGGACCGGGCGTCTGGCTGTGCGGTGAGCACGACGTCCGCGCGCTCGGCGAGGCGCTCGCCACCGCGCTCAACCAGCGGACGCCGTCGAGCGCCGCGCACGTGATCGCGCACCACGACATCACCCGCGTGACGCCGCGCCTCGAAGACATCTACACGCACCTCGCAGAGAGCAGGGCGCGTCGCGCATGAAGATCGTCCACCTGCTCGGCTGGTACTTTCCCGACAGCGTCGGCGGCACCGAGGTGTACGTCGAGGGCTTGTGCCGGCGTCTGCAGCAGGCCGGCCACGAGGTGTTGATTGCGGCGCCCGATCCGCATCGCACCGCGGCGGCGCAGTACGACTACCACCGCGTGCCGGTGTTTCGCTATCCCATCAGCGATCATCCGAACCGCGACGAGGCGTACCATCGCCTCGCCATGCCGGGGACCGAGCATCTGTTTCGCTGGCTCGCCGACGAACGCCCCGACATCCTGCACGTGCACAGCATCAAGACCGGCGTCGGCCTGCCCGAGTTCCGGGAAGCCCACCGCCTCGGCATCCGCGTGATCGCGACCTGTCATCTGCCCAGCCTCGGCTACCTGTGCCGCACCGGCGAGCTGATGCAGGACGGCAAGCGCCCGTGCGACGGGATCGTCCGGCCGTCCAAGTGCGCCGCGTGCAGCCTGACGCATGTCGGCCTCGCACCGCTCGCGTCGCGGCTGGCCGGCGCCGTGCCGCCAGCGCTCGGCCGCGCGCTGCGGGTGCTGCCCGGTAAGGTCGGCACCGTCCTCGGCATGAGCGCGCTCGTCGTCGAGTATCAGCAGATGCAGCGCGAGCTGTTCGACATCGTCGAGCGCTTCGTCGTTCTGAACGAGACCGCGTACCAGATGCTGGTAGCCGATGGCTCGCCCGCGTCGAAACTGTCGGTCAACCGTCTCGGCGTCAGCCAGAGCGACGTCACCCGCAAGCCCGGCCCTGACCAGCGGCCGACGAGGACGCCGGTGCATTTCGGTTTCGCCGGGCGGCTCCACAGCGCCAAAGGCCTGATCCAGATCGCGCACGCGGTGACTGCAATTCCGCGCGACGTCGAGTTCAGGCTCGACATCCGTGCACCGATGCTCGACGCGGGCGCGCGGGCGATGGCTGCGGATCTGCGCCACATCCTCGGCGGCGATCCGCGCGTGCGGTTCGAGCCGGCGGTGCCCTCGACGGAGATTCCGCGCGTACTCACAGCGCTCGACGCGCTGCTGTCGCCGTCGTTGTGGTTCGAGAACGGACCGACGATCGCGCTCGAGGCGATGGCCGTAGGCACGCCCGTCATCGCGACCCGGGTCGGCAATCTCGCCGAGCTGATCGCCGACGGCGTCAACGGCCGCCTCGTCGAAGCGGGGGACGTCGCCGCGCTCGCGGCCGCACTGCGCGAGGCGGCGACCAGCCCGGGAACCACCATCGACGTGTGGCGCCGCGCCCTGGCGCCGGTGCGGACGATGGACGACATCGCGCGTGATTACCTGACCATGTACGCCGCATGAGCACCTCGGCGCGCGCACGCGTGACCGTCGTGACCTCGGGCCACCTCTCGACCTGCCCCAGAATGCTGAAAGCCGCCGACGCGCTGTCCGCCGATGGCTACGAAGTGCGTGTCATCGCGACGCGCCACGAGCCGTGGGCGACCGACGCCGATCGCGACGTCGCGTCGCGGCGATCCTGGCGGGCGGAAACCGTCACCTATCGCCGCGGTGACGGGGCGGCGTACTGGTGGACCGGCGCGCGCTATCGTGCGATGCGCGCAGCGGCCGCAGCGATTGGTCCGGCACGGGCGCCGCTGGCCGTCGTCTCGCGCGCGTTCGGCCGCGTCCACTCCGAGCTCGTGCGCGCGATCACCGCCGAGTCGAGCGACCTGATTTACGGCGGCACGACCGGTGCGCTGGCCGCGATCGCCGAAGCCGCGCACCGCCGCGCGACGCCGTATGCAATCGACCTCGAAGATTTCCACAGCGGTGAGACCGGCGGTGCCGATGCGCCGTTGGTCGACGCGCTGGCGCGGCGGGTGGAGCGGGCCGTGCTGCCGGGCGCCGCCTTCATCACCGCCGGCAGCGAAGCGATCGCCGCCGCCTATCAGACGCGCGACGGCGTCGACGCGACCGTGATCCACAACACCTTCGCACTGCCGCCGCGTGCGCCTGCTGCCGTGCGCGTCGATCCCTCCCGGCTGCGCGTCTACTGGTTCAGCCAGACGATCGGCGCCGGCCGCGGCCTCGAAGACGCCGTGCATGCGCTCGGCCGCGCCGGCATCCCCGCGCACCTCGCGCTGCGCGGTCATCCGCAGACCGGCTACCTCGAGGCGCTGACGATGCTGGCGGCGGCGCAGGCGCCGCGGCTGGAGATCGTGCACCTCGCCCCGGCGCCGCCCGACGCGATGGTCGACCTCGCGCGCGGCTACGACGTCGGCCTCGCGCTCGAGCAGATGACCCCGCGCAACCGCCAGCTCTGTCTGACCAACAAGGCATTCACCTACCTGCTCGCGGGGGTGCCGGTCATCCTCACCGACACGCCGGGTCAGCACGCGCTCGGCATCGATCTCGGACGCGCCGCGGCGCTGGTGCCGGCCGGCGACGTCGCCGCGCTGGCGGCGGCGTTCGCGTCGTGGGCCGGCGATGCCGCCGCGCTCGCCTGCGCCAAGCGGACGGCGTGGCACGCCGCGACGAGGCGATGGCACTGGGAGCACGACGCGGAGCGCGGCGCGCTGTCGGCGCTGGTGCGGGAGGCGCTGGCGTGAACATCCTCCTGCTGATGGATCCGTTCATCAAGGTGCCGCCGGATCATTACGGCGGCATCGAGCGTGTCGTCGCCGATCTCGCCGACCAGCTCACCCGGCTGGGGCACGACGTCACGCTGTGGGCAGCGCCGGGATCGCGCGTCAACGCCCGGGTCGAGCCGTTCGGACGGGAAGGCGAGTGGACGCGCTGGAGCAACATCCGCAACGTCATCACGCTCGGCGGCCGCTTTCTGCGTGCGCCGCGCCGGTTCGACGTCATCCACAACTTCGGCCGGCTGGCCTATCTCGCACCAGTGCTGGCGCGCGACGTCGCCAAGATGCAGACCTACATGCGCACGGTCGATCCCGCGAACATGGCGACCGCGCGGCGCCTCGGCGCGCGCCGGCTGCGCTACACCGCGGTGAGCGCCGCGATCCGCGATACCGGCCTCCCGGGCGGCGGCGACTGGTCGGTGGTGTACAACTGCGCGGTCCCGTCGCGGTATCGATTTGCCGGCGCGACCGATCCTGCGACCGCGCCGCTCGTGTTCCTCGGCCGCCTCGATCGCGTCAAGGGCGTGCATCACGCGATCACGGTGGCCGAGCGGCTGCGGCGCCGGTTGATCATCGCCGGCAACATCTCGCCGCTGCCGCACGAGCAGGCCTACTTCGACGCCGAGGTCAAGCCGCGGATCGACGGCACGCTGGTGACCTACATCGGCCCGGTCGGCGACGCCGCCAAACAGGCGCTGCTCGGCGGCGCCGCCGCGATGCTGATGCCGATCGAGTGGGAGGAGCCGTTCCCGGTGGTGCTGCCGGAATCGATGCTGTGCGGCACGCCGCTGATCGCGTTTCGCCGCGGCGGCGTTCCCGAGGGGATCGAACACGGCCGCACCGGATTTCTGTGTGACACCGTGGACGAGATGACCGCATTGGTCGCGCGGCTGCCGGAGATCGATCGCGCGGCGGTGCGCGCGGACGCGGAGCGGCGTTTTTCCGACGCCGCGATCGCCGCCGATTACCTGCGCCTCTACGAGCAGCTCGCGATCGGACGGTGCCATTGAGCGTGAGCGTGAAACAGCGGGCCGGCCGGGCGCTGTTCGCGCACCTGCCGATCACGCGCTTCCTGTTCGATCAACTCCGCTTCGAGGCCAACGCGTGGCTGGTGAAGCTGCAGAACGCGGCGCTGCCCGGACGCCGCCGCCGCCTGAAGCAGATTGCCGCGATGCGCCACGTGCTCGTCAACGTCGCCTGTGGACCGCAGATCCTGGACGGGTTCCTCAACGTCGAGCTGGTCGGACCGCCGCCGCGCGTGCGGTGGGACTGCCGCACCAGCGTGCCGGTCGCCGACGAAGGTGCGGCCGGGATCCGCGTCGAACATTTCCTCGAGCACATCGAGCCGCGGCAGCACCTGCCGGCGTTCCTGCGCGACTGCCGCCGCGCCCTCGAGCCGGGGGGCGTACTGCGCGTGATCGTCCCGGACGGGGAGCGCTATCTCCAGGCGTACTGCGCGCCGGGGCTCGATGCGCTGCGGGCGATGGCGGTGCCGATTCCGTTTCCGGTTGACCTGCCGACGCGCATGGACGTCATCAACCACGTCTTCCACTCGTGGCATGAGCATCGCTGGGCCTACGACTTCGAGACGCTGGCGCACCGCCTGCGTGCCGCCGGCTTCACGGTGATCGAGCGGACCGAGTTCGGCCGATCGCGACTGCCTGCGCTGGCCCAGGATCGCGATCACCATCGGCCCTATTCGCTCTATGTCGAGGCGGTCAGATAGCGTGCGGCGCGTCCTGATGATCAGCCCGCATTTTCCGCCCGATTCGAGCGCGGCGTCGCATCGCGTCCGCCTGCTCGCGCCCCATCTCCAGGAGGCGGGCTGGGTCCCCACGGTCGTGACCCTCGAGCCGTCCGCGTACGAGGGGCGGCTCGACCCGGGCCTCGACGCCCTGGTTCCGGCGTCGCTCCGGGTGGTGCGGGCGCCGGCATGGCGCGCCGGGCTGACGCGGCGTGCCGGACTCGGCGACCTCGGGCTGCGCGGCTACACCGGCTTGCGTCGTACCTGCCGTGCGCTGCTGTCGCGCGAAGCATTCGACGCGCTGTTCATTACCGTCTATCCCGTGTACCCGGCGCTGCTCGGGCCGGGGTTGAAGGCGTCGTACGGCGTGCCGTTCGTGCTCGACTACCAGGATCCGTGGGTCGGCGCGTGGGGCCGATCGGTGGGCGGCGGACCGGGCGGCACCCCCGACTGGAAGAGCCGCGTGTCGCGCGGGCTCGGCACGTGGCTCGAGCCGAAGGCGGTCCACGCCGCCGATGCCCTCACTGCGGTGTCGCAGGGCACGCTCGACGCGATCACTCAGCGGATTCCGGCGGCGGCGCGGCTGCCGCAGGCGGTGATTCCGCTCGGCTTCGAGCCGGACGACTTCACCGGCCTGGCGGGGCGCGCGCCGGCCGCGGCGCAATTCGACGCCACCGACGGCCTCGTCCATGTGTGCTACGTCGGGACGTTGCTGCCGTCGGGCATCGAGACGCTCCGCCTCCTGCTGCGCGCACTCGATCGCGCCCGCCGCGACGATCCGGCCGCGGCGCGGCTCCGCCTCCACTTTTTCGGCACGAGCAACCAGTCGCGCTCTGACCGCGATCGCGTGCTACCGGTGGCGCGCGAGTGCGGCGTCGCCGATGCGGTCACCGAAATCCCTGGACGCCTCGATTACCTCGATGCGTTGTCGGTGCTGACGCGCGCGTCCGCGCTGCTGCTCCTGGGCAGTGCCGAGCCGCATTACACCGCGAGCAAACTGTATCCCGCGCTGCTCGCGAAGCGGCCGATCCTGACGCTGTTCCACGAGTCGAGCAGCGTCGTCGCGATCCTGCGCGCCGCTGCTCGCGCACCGACGGTGCGCATCGTCACCTACGGCGACGGTGCGCCAGGCGAGGCGTGCGTCGCCGACGTCGCGTGCCACCTGCGCGCGCTGGCGATGAATCGTCCCTACGATCCGGCGGACGTCGCGCTCGATCGGGTCGCGAACGTGTCGGCGCGCCACCTTGCCGGCGAGCTCGCCGCGATCTTGAATCGGGTGGCGGCGTGACGACACCAGTACGGCTGACGGCGGTGCTGACGCACCCAATTCAGTACTACGCACCGTGGTTCCGGCGGATCCAGGAGAGCACACCGGAGCTCGCGCTGACCGTCGTCTATGCGACGCAGCCGACGCCCGAGCAGCAGGGCGTCGGCTTCGACCGCGCGTTCGAGTGGGACATCCCGCTGCTCGAGGGATACCGCTCGGTGGTCGTGCGACCCGCGCGCGCGAGAGATCGCGTCGACAGCGCCTCGTTCATGGGCCTCGACGTTCCCGAGATTGGCCGCGCCGTGGCCGACACCGCGCCGGACGTCGTGCTGATCACCGGCTGGTATTCGCTGACGCTGATTCGCGCCCTCATCGCCTGCCGCCGGCTCGGCGTGCCGACGCTGTACCGCGGCGACTCGCACCTGTTGAGCGGACCGCGGCACTGGAAACGGCCGCTCTGGACCCTAAAAACGCGCCTCTTGCTGCGGCAGTTCGACGGTTTTCTGTCGCCTGGCGTGCGTGTCGACGAATACCTGCGATGGCACGGCGTGCCCGACTACCGCATCTTTCCCATGCCGCACGCCGTCGACAACCAGATGTTTGCGGCGAGCGCGGCACCGTATCGAGTACCCGACGTGCGTGCCGCGGCGCGGCAGCGGTGGGGCATCGATCGCGACGCGTTCGTCGTCCTGTTTGTCGGCAAGCTGGTGCCGTCGAAGCGTCCACTGAACGTCGTGCGGGCGGTCGCCAGGCTCACCCCCGCCGCGACGCTGGTCGTCGTCGGAGCCGGTCCGCTCGAACCTGACGTCCGCGCCGAGGCGGTACGGTTGGGCGTCACCCTGAAGATGCTCGGCTTCCTGAACCAGAGTCAGCTCGGCGAGCCGTACGCGCTCGCCGACTGCCTGACGCTGGCGAGCGACTTTCACGAGACGTGGGGACTGGTCGTGAACGAGGCGCTCGCGACCGGTCTGCCGTGCGTCGTCAGCGACGCGGTGGGGTGCGCGCCCGATCTGATTCGCGACGGCGAGACCGGCTATGTGTTTCCACTCGACAATGTCGACGCGCTGGCGATGGCGCTGGGCAAAGTGAGCTCCCGCAAGGCGGAGGGTCACGACTGGGGACCGGCGTGCCGCGCGCTGATTAGCGCGTACAGTTACGACACCATGACCGCGGGACTGACGCGCGCGACCCGATCCGTCCTGCCACACTCGCCGGGTCCGGAGCCGACGTGGGACGCCGCGCCGCGCCGCGTCGTCGCCTGCTGCGGCCAGATGGTGATTGCCGGCGGCCTCGAACGCATGACTTTCGAAGTGCTGCACGCGCTCCGGCAGAACGGCGCCGCGTCGCACGCGATCGTGAACAGCTGGGAGAATTTCCGCATCACGCCGCTCGCGGACGCGAGCGGAGCGAGCTGGTCGGCGGGACCGTACTGGTATCCGTTGACGCGCCGCCAGATCACGCCGCTGGTGATCGCCAGGATGCTGGCGGAGGTGGTCGCCGTCAGCGCCGATCTGCTGCGTGTCGCCCGGCGGATCCGGCCGACGCATATCCTGGTGCCCGACTTCCTGGCGGTGTTGAGGAATGCGCCCGCGCTGTTCTGGCTCCGGTTGAAGGGGGTTCGCGTGATCGCGCGGCTCGGCAACGCGCCGGCGCCTGGCCGGTTCTACCGGCTGCTGTGGCGTTACCTTGTCGATCCGTTCGTCGACTGCTTCGTCACCAACTCGACGTTCACGACGAGAGAACTGCTCGCGCTCGACATCCGCGCGGCCAAAGTGCGCACAATCGCGAACACGCCGGCGCGCCGCCCCGGCCCGCCGGCGGCGGAGGTCTCGCGCATCGCCGCGCGCGTTATTTTCGTCGGCCAGGTCATTCCCGAAAAAGGCGTCGACCTGTTGCTGGAGGCGATCGTCCTGGTCCGCGCGTGCGGGATCGACGCGACCCTGGACATCGTCGGCGACATGGACGGCTGGGAATCACCGGTGTATCACGGCCACCGCGCCGCGTTGCGCGAGCGGGCGCAGCGCCCCGACCTCGCCGGTGCGGTGGCATTTCTCGGCTGGCGCGAGGATGTGCCCGCGTTGATGCGCCGGGCGAGCCTGCATTGCTGTCCGAGCCGGCCGGAGCAGCGCGAAGCGTTCGGCAACGTCGTGCTGGAGGCGAAGGTGGCCGGCCTGCCGTCGGTCGTGACGCCGAGCGGTGACCTGAGCGAACTGGTGGCGCATCGCGCGGACGGCTGGGTGTGCGCCGACACGACCGCCGAATCGATCGCGGAGGGGCTCGCGTACTTTCTGAGCTCGCCCGAGACGCTCGCGTGCGCCGGCCGGGCAGCGCGAACTTCCGCCCGCGTGTACAACGCCGACCGGTTCGTCGCGGCGTGGAACGCGGTGTTCACCGCCACGGCCGCGGACGAGGTTTATGCGGGTCACTGACATCGATCTGATCGTGCTGACGGTCTGCAGCGTCGTCGCCGGGGTGGCGGCCAACGACTGGCTGACCGCCGCGGCCGTCGCCACCTTGATGATCTGCGTCCGGCTGGTCTCGACGGACGACGGCCTGTTCGTGCTGCCGATCGCGCTGTCGTTCCACTGGATGGAGGGCACGCTCGGCCTGATTTACCTGGGCGTGACCGGCCGTGAAGTGGCGGCCGTCTACGACAGCGATTATCGGCCGATGGTGATGATCGCGCTCGGCTGTTGCCTTGCGCTCGCGGTCGGGATCCGCCTCGGCCTGTCACTGAAGAAAGCGCCAGACCCGCACCAACCGCGGCCGGGGTTTGCCTTTTCGTTCGGGTTGTTGATCGTCATGTACGGCATCGCGATCTTCCTCGAGGGCAGCTTGACCACGATCGCGCCGTATTATCCATCCTTGCGGCAGATCGTCGCGACCTTCGACTCGGCGCGGCTCGGCGTGTTGTTCCTGCTGCTGCGGCGGCTCTGCGCGCCGCCGTCGCGGTTCGGGCTGGTCGGCCTGGTGGTCGCGACCGAGGTCGTCCTCGGCATCACCGGCTTTTTCGCCGGGTTCCGCGAGCCGATCGTGTTGGCGGTGCTCGCGATGCTCGAGATCTTCGAGCGGCGCAATCCGCGCCACTGGGCCGCCCTCGCCGCCGCGTCGATCGCGATCATGGCCCTCGGCGTGCTCTGGATGGGGATCCGCGCCGACTATCGCCGCGAATACGTGCAGGTCGATCAGTTTGCCGGCTCGCGCAGCGCGCGCCTCAACCGCGTCGGCGACCTGACGTCCTCCTTTATGCAGATCGATGCCGAAGGCCTGTTGCGGACGATCGACCAGCTGGTCGATCGGATGTGGCCGATCTACTATCCGGCGCTGGCGCTGCACCGTGTGCCGTCGATCCTGCCGCACACCGACGGCGCCATCCTGAAGGCGGCGCTGATCCACATCGTCACGCCGCGCGTCTTT
Source organism: Acidobacteriota bacterium (assembly GCA_025463215.1). Lineage (GTDB taxonomy): Bacteria > Acidobacteriota > Vicinamibacteria > Vicinamibacterales > CAVVIG01 > CAVQFC01. Next base: position 13,668 of record JAOBWF010000352.1, read on the forward strand.
TTCCCGGACAAGGGCGAGCTGCCGTCGGACAGCGACGAAGTGCGTAAGTATGCGAACGTCGCGGTCGCCGGCCGCGAAGTGAACACGAGCATCGCGTTCGGCTATTCGGCGGAGGCGTTCATCGACTTCGGCCTGCCGCTCATGTTCGTGCCGGTATTCGGCTTCGGCGTGTTCGTCGGCTTCTGCTACGCGCTGTTTCGCGCGATGATCTGGCACCGCGAGCTGTTCGTCGCGTTCGCGACGGTGTCCTTCTGGATCTCGTTGTACCTGTTCGAGCGCTCGTGGGCGACGATGCTCGGCGTCACGCTCGGATACATGGTGTACCTCGGCGGGCCGATCGTGCTGCTGGATCGCTTCCTCCTGATCCGCTTCAGCGCGCAGCAGGCCGCCGACAGCACCGAGCTGCTGTTCTCGCCCCCGGAGCACCATCGGGTGTGAGGCGGTGAGGGTCCTTCATGTGTCGCCGTACTTCCCCCCGGCGCAGCGCTACGGCGGGCCGCCAGCCGCGGTGCTCGGGCTGTGCCGTGGACTGCAGCGCGCCGGCGTCGACGTCGAAGTGGTGACCACGACCGCGGACGGACCGGACACGCTGCCGGCGTCGCCGCCCGAGCAGGAATTCGACGGCGTCCCGGTGCACTATGCGGCGCGCGGCTTCCCACGACGCTTCTTCGGCGGGCGCGTGCGTCAGCCGCTCGCCGCCGCGCTCCAGCGCGCCGACATCTGCCACATCCATGGCATCTGGAACGTGCCGGAGTGGTGGGCGTCGCATCTGGCGCGCGCGGCGCGGCGGCCGTACGTGATCTCGCCCCGCGGCATGCTGCAGCGCCACGCCATGAATCGCGGCCGGTGGCGCAAGGCGGCGGCGCTGGCGCTGCTCGACCGCCGCAATCTGCGCGGCTCGGCGCTGCTCCACGCCACGTCTCGACTGGAGGCCGACGCGATCCGCGCGCTCGAGCTCGGCGTCCCGATCGCGGTCGTGCCGAACGGCGTCGATTTCGCGGGCGCGGACGCGCCGCCGCGCCCCTGCCGCGCGCGGCTCGGCATTCCCGCTGATGCATTCGTCGTCTTGTTCCTGGGCCGCATGCACCGCATCAAGCGGCTCGACCTGCTCGCCGACGCGTTCGCCGCCGTGGCCGCGACCCACCCGCAGGCGCACCTGGTGCTCGCGGGCCCCGACGAGGAGGGGCTGATTGCGGGTGTGATGCGGCGGTTGTCCAGCGTCGCCGGCCGCGTCCATGCGATCGGCCCCGTGTACGGCGCCGACAAATGGGCGCTGCTGCGTGACGCCGGTGTCATGGTCCAGTGCTCGGACTCCGAAAGCTTCGGAATTGCCGTGGCGGAATCGCTTGCGGCCGGCGTACCGGTGATCGCCACCCGCACGTGCCCGTGGGCCGAGCTCGAGTCGCGTGACTGCGGGTTCTGGGTCGACCAGACGGCGCCGGCGATTGCCGCCGCGATGGTCGTGCTCGCCGACGATCCGGTCCTGCGGGCCGGCATGGGAGAACGCGGCGCCGCGTTCGCCCGCGAGCAGTACCGCTGGGACGCGATCGCGGTGACGATGCGGGCGCTGTACGCCGGTGCCGTCGCGGGTGCAACCTAGCCATGCCGCCGGCCATCATCCTGTTGACGCCCAATCTCACCGGTCACGATGGCATCTCCGCTGTGGCGCGGCTGGTCACCCATGCCTGCGATCGCGTCGCCGTCCTGGCGCTGCACGAGCCGCGGGCGCTCCGGATGTGGGATCGCGCGACGGTGCGCGGCGCGGGTGGCGGCAGGCTCCGCTTCGCGCTGTCGGCGTTGCGCAGCGCGGCGACAGCGGCGGACGCGACGGTCATCCTCAATCACGTGCATCTCGCGCCGGCGGCGCTCGCCTTTGCGGCGCGCGGCGCGCGGCTGGTGACGATTCTCCACGGCATCGAAGCGTGGACGCCGCTCACCGCGATCCAGCGCACCGCGCTCGCCCGCAGCGCGCGCGTCGTGGCGGTGTCGGCGTTTTCGCGCGCCCGCTTTTTCGAGGCGAACCCGGACCTCCGCGATCGCGCCGTCGACGTCTGCCACCATGGCATCGCGCCCCTGGCGGCGCCGGACGAAGTCCACGACCGCGGTCCGGCGGCGCTGATCGTCGGCCGGATGCAAGCCGACGAGCGCTACAAAGGGCACGATGCGTTGATCGAGCTCTGGCCCGCCGTGATGGCCGCCGTTCCAGACGCCGTGCTGCGCATCGTCGGCGACGGTGACGATCGGGCACGGCTCGAGGCCAAGGTGCGCGCGATCGGTCTGGAAACGCGCGTCCTGTTTCTCGGCCGCGTCGACGACGACGCGCTGCAGCGCGAGTACGCGCAGGCGACCGTCTTCGTCATGCCGAGCCCGCGCGAGGGGTTCGGGCTGGTATTTCTCGAGGCGATGCGGGCGGCGCGCGCCTGCGTCGGGTGCCGCGGCGCCGCGTCGGAGATCATCGCCGACGGCGATACCGGCTGGCTGGTCGAGCCTGACGATCGCGTCCAGCTGACCGACTGCATTGTCCGCACTCTGCGCGATCGTCCCGCCGCCGACGCCATGGGCGCGCGCGGCCGCGCCCGCTTTCTGCAGCAGTTCACCGAGCAGCGGTTTCGCGATCGCTTCACGGCGCTGCTTCTGGTGGCCTCCTGAACATCCTCGGGCTCAACGCCTATCACGGCGACGTGTCGGCGGCGCTGGTCTGCGACGGGCAGCTCGTCGCGGCGGTCGAGGAGGAACGCTACCGCCGGATCAAGCATGTCGCCGGTTTTCCCCGTCAGGCGATGCGCGCCTGCCTCGAGATGGGGAACCTGACGGCGGACGACATCGACGTGTTCGCGGTGTCGCGGAATCCGCGCGCTCACCTGTGGCGCAAGGCGCTGTTCCTCCTGACGCATCGCCCGAAGGGCACGATCGCGTCGCGGGCGCGCAACCTCGCCAGTCTGCAGGCGCTGCCCGGGACGATCGCGGAGGCGCTCGGACTCGACGCGGCGCGGGTGCGCCGCCGGACCCGGTTCGTCGAACATCATCCGGCCCACCTCGCGAGCGCCGCCTTCGTCTCGCCATTCGACGAAGCCGCGATCTGCGCGATTGACGGCTTCGGCGACTTCGTCAGCACGTCGTGGGGCCGCGTCCGCGGCTCCCGGCTGTTGATCGACGGCCACGTGTTCTTCCCGCATTCGCTCGGTCTGCTGTATCTCGCGATTACGCAGTATCTCGGCTTCCCGAACTACGGCGACGAGTTCAAGGTCATGGGCCTCGCCCCCTACGGCGAGCCCCGCTACGTTCGGCAGATCGAGTCGCTGGTGCATCTGCGCGACGACGGCCGGTTCGAGCTGGACTTGTCGTACTTCCGCCACTGGAACGAAGGCGTGCAGATGACGTGGGAAGACGGCGCGCCGACGCTCGGGCCGGTGTTCACGCCGAAGCTCGAGACGCTCCTCGGTCCGATGCGGCGGCCCGACGAACCGATCGCCGCGCAGCACGAAGCGATTGCCGCGTCGCTGCAGGCCGCCTACGAGCGCGCCGCGATGCACGTGCTCCGCCACGTCCAGCAGACGACCGGCAGCACCCGGCTGTGCCTGGCCGGCGGCTGCGCGATGAACAGCGTCGCCAACGGCAAGATTCGCGACCAGACCGCGTTCCGCGACCTCTTCATCCAGCCGGCAGCGGGCGACAACGGCACCGCGCTCGGCGCCGCGTTCTATGCGTGGAACCACCTCGAAGGGCGGCCGCGCGGCTTCGTCATGGCGCACGGCTCCTGGGGTCCGTCGTTCGGCGACGATGCGATTGCGGCCGCGCTGGACGCGGAGCAGCCCGCGATCAGCGAAGGCGGCTGCGCCCGGCGCGCGTGGGCCGACGAGGCCGCGCTCGACGACTGGACCGCGGCACAGATCGCTGCGGGCCGCGTCGTCGGCTGGTATCAGGGTCGGATGGAGTGGGGCTCCCGCGCGCTCGGCAACCGCAGCATCCTCGCCGATCCGCGCCGGGCCGACATGCGCGAGATTATCAACACGCGGATCAAGTTCCGCGAGCGCTTCCGGCCGTTCGCGCCATCCGTGCTCGAAGAAGCACTCGACGAATATTTCGTCGGCGCCGTGGCGGATCCGTTCATGCTGCAGGTCTATCCGGTGCGTCCGGACAAGCGCGCGATCGTCCCGGCCATCACCCACGTCGATGGGTCGGGCCGGTTACAGACGGTCAGCCTGCGATCGAATCCGCGTTACTACCGCTTGATCAGCGCCTTCGAACGCCTGACCGGCGTGCCGATGCTGCTGAATACGTCCTTCAATGAGAACGAGCCGATCGTGCTGACGCCGGCGCAGGCGCTCGACTGCTTTTTGAGGACGAGCATGGACGTGCTGGTCATCGGACGTCACGTGGTGGAACGCGCGACTGGAGATCTGAATGCGTAACCTCGCGTCGACCCGGATCGTGGTCACCGGCGGCAGTGGGTTTCTTGGTCGGCACGTCGTCGCCGCGCTCGCCAGCCGCGGCTGCACCGCGCTGGTGCCGCGCAAGGCCGACTACGATCTGACCCGCGATGCCGATGTCACGCGCATGTACGCCGACCTCGATCCGCAGATCGTGATTCATCTCGCCGCCGTCGTCGGCGGCATCGGCGCC
>JAOBWF010000364.1 GCA_025463215.1 Acidobacteriota bacterium
TGGCGCTCGTTGAAGCGAAAGCCTTCGCCGCCCTGCAGGTTGAAGCTCCAGCCGGTCAGGATGCGGGCCAGCTCATGCACATCGTTCTGGCCATAGCCGCCGCCCACGCCCAGCGTGTGCAGCTCCATCAGCTCGCGGGCGTAATTCTCGTTGATGCCGTTCGCGGCTCGACCCGGCGCACGCTCACCCTGACCTCGTTGAACGGCGATCGCCCCGCTCTGCCAGTTGTCGAGGTAAAAGAGCATCGCCGGGCTCTTGGCGGTCGCGCCGAGCAGGTCGCGGAACGTGCCGAGCACGTGCGGCCTGATCGTGTCGCGCTCGTACTCGGTCAGCATGAACCGCGCAGGTCCCTTGCGCGCGTCGACGTTGAAGTGGTTGAACCAGAAGTCGGTGAGCACTTCCTGGAGCTGGCGCTCGCTGTAGATCGCTCGCAGCAGCTTCTGCTCCGAGAGCTCGATCAACACGCTGTTGGCCCGCTGTTGTACCGGGTCTGGCGGTCGCGTGCCGTCGCTGCCGGCGGCGCTACGGTCTGTCGCATCGGCCTTGCGCTGGCGGCGCGCCTCGAGCTGAGGCAGTTCGTACTGCTCGGCGATCTCGCGCGAATTCAGTGCCAGCGTCGTCAAACCGGCGAGGCGCCTTGCCAGCACAGTGTCCGCGATCCGCTCGGGGTGCAGCTGATCGTCGACGTAGCGCTGGAGCCCCATCGTCTTCACGCGCTCGACGTCTCCCGGCCGCGGGCCAAATCCCGCCCGGCTCAGCACGTGCGCGATCGCCGCTTGATCTGTCGGGTACGTCGCCGCGGCGGTCGACAGGGCAGCGACTGCGACGAGCAACGCGACGACCGGTTTCATGCCTGATTAGACCGCCGTACAATCGATGCGTTACATGACGAACCTTGTCGCCGCCGACGGCGCGATTCTCGACCGTATCCTTGACGACACGCACGCGATCTGGAGCGATGGTTTGAGCCGGCATGCCTATGGCCGGCTGTACGCCGCTCAAGTCGGCACGCCGTGGGGGCGTACCCATCTCAATCGATTCGCGCTGGTGGATGGCGACGAAGTGCGAGCCAGCGCCAAGCTGTATCGCTTCGCGGCGGTGCTCGACGGCAAGCCGATCCAGGTCGCCGGCATCGGCGCAGTGTTCACGCCGCCGGCGAGCCGCGGTCGGGGCGCGGCGCGCGAGCTGATCGCACGTCTGCTCGAGCGCGCGACGAACGACGGCGCGGATCTCGCCCTGCTGTTTTCCGAGATCGGGCCGGACTACTACGCGCGTCTCGGGTTCCAGACGGTGGCGATCGCCGACCGCCAACTACGCGTCACCGAATCGACCCGCTACGGAGCGCCGATGACGATGGTCCGTGGCGGCGACGATCGCGATCTCAACGACATCGTGACGATGGATGCGGCCCGCGCCGCGGCCTATCGCTTTCACCTGCTCCGCGACCGCGACCTCGTCCAGTTCGCGATTGCGCGGAAGCGGATGCTCGCGGGCCTCGGCCCGCTCGGCGCGCGAACGCTGCATTTCTTCATCGCGGAAGAAGGCGCGTCGGCGGTCGCGTACGTCGTGATCAGCGCGCAGCAGAACATGTGGACGGTTCAGGAGGTCGGGGATCGCGATCCGTCGGGCGCCCGCGCCGGCGCCATCCTGCAGGCGCTGATCGCGCGCGCGCCGGCCGAAAAACGTCCCGCCATCCGCGCCTGGCTGCCGGACGGATTCCTGCCGCCGCAGGTGACGATCGTTGCAGAAACGCCGTCGAAGGACCTGATGATGGTGCGTCCGCTCAGCGCCCGCGGCACGCCGGCCGCGCCGCTGATGTCGCCGGACATTCTGTACTGGCGAGGCGATGCGTTTTGAGAGTGCATTTCAGGCATTCAGATTTCGGATTGGTTGGAGATTTCCTGAAATCTGAACTCTCAACTCTGAATTTTCAGGTCGACCGTCCGTGTTTCTCCTTCGCGAATCGTGATGGCCGTCGCCTTCGTCCGGATCGCGTCGAGGAACTCGGGATCGCCCTGCTGGCCCGGATCAAGTTTGTCGAGCGCGACGATGAAGTAGTCCGACGGCGGCAGGCCGGAGATCTTGAAGCGGCCGTCCTGATCAGGGCGGCCCATGCCCTGATAGCGGTTGACCACCTTCCACTTCTCGCGATCCTGCGCGAACGCGATCGCCCAGTAATCCTTGACCGCCTCGCCGCGCGCGTTCGTCACCAGGCCGCTGACCGTCGTCAACTTGTTGGTGAGCTCGACCTCGAGGCCGCTGACGTCTTCGTTCGGTTTGAAGTCGACGCCGGTGTCGGTAACGTCGGTGCCGTTCAGCCGGATGGCGCGAATCGTCCATGTGCCGGGCTGCATCACCAGGTTGATCCGCATCCGCCCCGGCGGCGACTTCAGCTCGAACGACCCGTCGTCGGCCATCCGCGCCGGGGTCATGTTCATCTGCAGTACGCCGGGGTCGGCCGGCGACGCCGTGATCATCAGTCCCGGAGGCAACACTGCCGCCGCCGCCGGATCGGCGATGATCCGGCCGCTCGCGATCGACGGCGGAACGCCGATCAGCTTCAGGTCGGTGATGTCCTCTCCGGTGGCCGTGATCTTCACCGTCGCCGTTTCGCCCGGGCCGGCGGGCCCGAATGCCTGCGCGCGCAGCGTGTACTCGCCCGGCGCGATTCCGCTGACCATGAAGCCGCCGTCGGGGCGGATGCCGCCGCCTCCCGCCATGTTGAAGCCGAACCCGCCCGCCGCCATGACCATGATCGATCCCATCAACGGGCGGCCGTCGGAGGTCGTCGCCGTGCCGCTGATCCGCGTGGCGCGCATCGGTTTCAGCGCCATCACCACGTCGCCGAGCTCCTGGCCGACGGCAAGCGTGATGCGCTGCGCCTGTGCCGGGTTGTCGGTGCCGGGGAAATACATCGGCGCGTAGGCGGTCTTGTCGTCGGCGTTCATCAGATTGGTCGAGCGCCACGTCGCGCTCAGGTAGTACTGGCCCGGCGCGACGCCGAACAGCCGGAACTCTCCCATGTCGTCGGTCGACGCCTGGCGTCCGGCCGGCACGAGGCGGCGCTGCCCCTGGACGAACTGATACCGCTGCACCGACATCTGCACGTCGGACATCGGTTCGCCGAACTCGTCGACGATGCGGCCGGTGATGATGCTGCCGCGTGGCAGCGACAGGTCGAGGCGCTCGACCGTCTGGTTGTCGAGGATCTGCAGCGGCTTCGGCGCATCGAGCGGGCGCTGCTGCCCGTAGGACAGGCCGACATAGCTGCCTTTGGCGGCTGAGACGGTGTAGCGTCCCGCGCGCACCTCCTTGAATTCGTAGCGACCCTCCGCATCGGTCGTGGCCAGGCGGTTCTCGCGGATCTCCCCGGCGGCGATGCGGACCTGCGCCTTGCGCAGCGGCAGTCCCGAGTCGGCGGCGAACACGTGGCCCCGCAGCGTCGCCGTCCCCGGCGGTGGTGGCGCGTTGTTGCTCCGCGGATCGGCGGGCAATCCAGTCTGGGCCGCTGCGGCTGCGGCGATCGACAGGGCGAAGAGCGCGGCGGCGGGCGTGTGCGTCATACGTACCTCGCTGGACGTCAGAACACGAGCGGCGGCGACAGCGGCAGATCGACAGTCTTGGTCTCGCCGGCGGCGAGCGTGAACTTCGTCGCGCGCTCGCGAACCTGCGACAGGAACTCCGGATCGGTCCACGCGCCGGGATCGACCTCGGTCATTGCCACGGCGTAGTAGTCGCCGGCCGGCATCTTGACGTGGAACAGGTCGTCGAGCCCAGGGCGCGAAGTGCCGAGATAGCGTGTGCCCGGTGTCCACCCCGACGGATCCTGGCCGAACACGATCACGAAGCAGTCGCGCACCAGCGCGCCGTTCGCCGCGGTGACGCGGCCGCTGATCGGATACAGATGATCGGTGAGCTCGACGACCATGTCCGTGAACAACGAGTTCGGCGCGACGTCGAGGCCGGCGTCCGTGATGTCGGCGCCGTTGAGCAGCACGCGGTTCAACCGCCAGTTCTGCGCGGTCGGCTGCGCGCGGATGTAGACCCGCCCGGCGGCGACCGACAGCTCGAACGTCAAGTCGTCCTTGACCAGCGCGGGGGCGAATCCGCCCACGAAGGGATCGCTGCGCATCGCGTTGAGGCGGACCTCCGTCACCTTCGGCGGTGTCCCGCCCGGCTCGAACACCACGCGGCCTCGGATGGTCGAGAGCTTCGTGACCGTCAGCTGCAGATCGGTGACGTCGCTGCCGTCGATCGTCACGGTCTGTGACGCCTGATCCTGGGTGCCCTGCAGGTTGGCGCGGATGATGTACTCGCCGGGCGTGAGGCCGCTGATCGTGAACTTGCCGTCGGCCTGCGTCATCCCGCCGAATGCGGCGAAGCCGCCGAACCCCATCCGCTGCATCGCGTTGACCGATGTGCCGGCAAGCGGCCGCCCCTGCGCGTCGAGCGCGACGCCGGAGACGCGCGCGGTGTGCGTGGGCAGCAGCGTCAGGTTGATCGACGTCAGCGTCTGCCCCTGCGCAATCGCGAGCCGCTGCGCTTCCGCGACATTGGCGGTGCCAGGATAGTAGGTCGCGGCATAACCCGAGCGGTCCGCCGTCTCGGTGCCGCCGAACGAAACGTTCCGCAGCGTTGCCGACACGTAATACTGCCCCGGCGTCAGGCCGTACATCCGGTACTCGCCGATGTCGTTGGTCTGCGCGCCGCGTCCCGTCTGCATCAGCCGGCGCGAGCCTTGTATGAACTGATAACGCATCGGCACCACTTGCACGTCGCTGACCGGATCGCCGAACTCGTCGACCACCCGCCCGGTGATGACGCCGGCGCGCATCAGTTTGAGATCGATCTTGTCGAGCACCTGGCCGTCGATCAGCGTCATCCGCTTGCCCGGCCCTTCGACCCGCTCCGCGCCGTAGGCGGACCGGACGTAGTTGGTCTTGGTCGCGGCGATCGCGTAGCTGCCCGCCGGAATGTTTTTGATTTCGTAGCGGCCGTCGCCGTCGGTCATTGCGACCCAGGGATACGGGGTCGGAGGGGGCACGTTCGGATTCGGGCTCGGCGTGTTCGCCCGCACCTGGACCCGTGACAGGCCGCGTCCGGTCGCCGCGTCGACGACGCGGCCGCGAACGACCGCCGTCCCGCCGGCGGCGGATGCCGGGGTATCTCTCGGCGGTTGTGCGGGAGGGGATTGCGCGCGCACACTCGGCGCCCACGCGACGGACAAGACGGCCACGAGACAGGACAGCGCTCGGAACATAGCTGCCTCACGGAATTGCCGATTCAGAAGGTAGATTTCAGATTGATTTCAGGCGATCTCCAACTAATTTCGAACTAACTTCGAACTGATTTCAGATTAGACGTCCAATCCCAATCCGAAGTTTGAAATCCTGACTCTGGAATTCTCAGCCCCCATTACCGCGCATCCAGCTTTCTGCCAGCGTCGAGCTGGTCGAAATTGAGCAGCGCGTTGAAGACCAGGAAATAGCTGCCCTGCGTCTCGCCGCGCCAGATCGGGTTGTTCGAAAAGGCGACCACGTGCCCTTTGTCGAGCGGGACGTCGACCACCGCGGCATGCTGCGCGATCTCGCCGCCATTTTCAACCAGGCCCGACACCAGCAGGTCGCGGGTGTCGGCGTAGCGGAGGATCACCCGGGGCCGCGCCGCCGGCGGGATGACGTTGATGCCGTTGCGCATCTGCTCGTCGGTGATCGGCACCGCCTGCCAGGTGTCGGTGCGCGCCTCCCGCGGGATGTCGACGCCGGCGCGCCCCTGCGGCGTGTCGGGGTCGTCGGCTGTCCCTCGCCCCGTCGGGCGGTTGCCGCCATCGTCCGGCCCGAGCCGCCGGCCGCCGCGTCCGCCGAAAATGTTCGAGAGGTTGAAGATCGGACCGTTGTCGCACCAGAGCGCGAGGTTATCGGTATAGCCGTAGGCAATCGGACTGGTCGCGTCGATGGTTTTCGAGCGCACGACGCTGCCGACGATCCGGAGGCGCTGGCGGGCGGTGACGGACAGTCCCGGAGTGAACCCGGACGACACCACGAGATCCGCCGTGTCCATCACGGTGACGAACAGACCGCCCTTGCGCACGAAATCCTGCAGGTGCGCGACGCCGGTCCAGCCCAGGCCGGGGCGCATGTCGTCGGTCTGATCTTCGGAGCCGAGGTTCGGCGTCTCGGCGGTTTTGTTCCACGGCAGCGCGTTGCCCCACATCGGCATGCCGTTGACGATCCCTTCGGGGCCGCGGCCGACCGGCGGAAAGACGATGACGTCGTACTTCGCGTCGAGATTGGCGTCGCGGGCGATCTGCTGCGTGCTGATGTAGGTGTACGGGACCTGCGCCGCGTCGAACGCCTGGCGCCACCAGCCTTCCGTCTGGGTGCTGAGCCAGGTGTGGAGCAGCGCGACCCGCGGTGCGCGAAGCGGATGCATCTTCACCGACGGCGCCGCGGGGAGGGCGGTGATCTGCAGGCCCAGGTCGGCCGCCGCCTTCTCGAGATCACGCGCCGCCGCGTTCCTGATGATGAACGAGCCGCGGCTGAATGTCTTGCCGGCGGCGTCGAACGGTTCCTCCGCCGCTTCGAACGACGCGTCCTTGAATTTGTAGCGCAGCGTGACGAGCGCGATGTCGGCGTTGTGGTTCACCACGAACACCGAGCCTGTATTGATCAGGGCGCCGGTGGCGCGGACCGCACCGGTCACCTTCCCCATCGGCGCGTCGAGCACCGTGACGTCGCCGACCCGGACCGCTTGCACGTTGTACAGCTCGGGGAACGTCCAGCCGGTGTCGTCGTACGGCGTCTTCTGCGGATCGTTCGGGCTCCAGAACTGATAGTCCATCAGCGAGTCGGCGATCCGGCTGTACGGCTGATCCATCCGGATGATGTACGAACCGGCCGGGAAGGTGCGCGCCACCGGCGCCGGCGGCGCATTGCGGTCCCGCGCCTCCTGCCCGTCCCGCCTCTCCGGCCCATCCTGCCCTGCACTCGGCCCACCCGACAGCGGCGCATCGCTCGTCGTGCTGTTCTGGCGTGCGGGGCCGCGCTTGCCCGGCACCGTCACCGTGAACTCCGCGGTCGCCCGCGAAATCTCGACCCCCTGCTTCTGCAGCACTTTCAGCAGCTCCGCCTGCGCGCCGGGACGCGGTTCGTCCGCCGGGAGCACGTAGGCCGCCGGCCCCTCGGTCTTTGCCTTGAGGATCGATCGCTTGCTCTTCAGGTAGAAGTTGCGGAGGAACAGCTTGCCGTTGCCGGCGAAGTAGTGCAGCGAGGTCAGCAGTCCCGTCTGCTGATAGTTGTTGTTGTTCCGCGCCGACCACATCGTCTTTGGCAGCGGCGGGTTCTGCTTGTACCAGGTGCGCGCGTACTCGTCGGGGCGCAGCTCGCGCATCACGGTGTCGGCGCCGCCGTTGCCGAACGTTTCGTAGAGGCGGCTGATGCCGTTATGCAGCGCGGCGATGAACATCAGGTAGCCCGGTGACCAGGTGTCGAAGTTGCCGTGCGTGAAGACGCCGGGCATGCCGAACTTGGTCATCTCCGAGACGTTGTTCCAGCCGATCATTTCCCATTCGTCCGCGAGGATGGGATCGATCCACGCGTTGTAGGGACCGTCGCCGACCGTGTTGTCGTAGAGATACGGCACCGACTCGTGGAGATCGTGGAGCACCTGCGGGTGCCAGGTCTGCCACAGGTTGAGCACGTTCTCGGTCAGCTTGAGCGTGGCGCCCATGGCGTCGCGATTGTTGTCGTGGGCGACGTACTTGCCCCAGTAGACGAGCCCCGGATAGTTCTGACCGGGATGGGCGAGGTGCCACTTGTAGACGTCGACCATCTTGTCGCGGCCGTCGACTTCGATCACCGGCGTGATCAGCGTGATCAGGTTGTTGCGGATCGCGGTGATGTACTCGTGGTCATCGACGACGAGACGGTACGCGAGCTCCATCAGCGCGGTCGGCGATCCGGTTTCCGGCGAGTGAATGGTGCCGGTGATGTAGTAGATCGGCGTCGACGCGGCGACCAGCGCGTCCGCCTGCGCGTCGTCCATGTTGATCGTGCGCGGATCGGCGAGCCTGGCCAGCCGGGCGCGGTTCTCGTCGAGCTTCGACATGATCGCGTCGGATGCGATCGCAACCGCGATCATCTCGCGTCCTTCTTCCGTCTTGCCGATGCTGACGACCTTGACCCGGCCCGGCGCCGCCTTCTCCAGCAGGCGCATGTACTGGTAGACCTCTTCGGCGTACGGCAGCTTGCCGGGCGCGCCGGCAATGTCGCCGAGCACCGCCTTCGGCGTCGGCACCGTCTTCGACGCGGGGAGGTAGTCGACCAGCGGCGAGCCGAAGAAGGGCTCGGTCGTGTACTCCTTGATCTTCCTGGTGTAGTCCTCGTCGATCGCAATCTTCGGATCGCGGACAAAGGCCTGCCCCGGCTGCTGCGCGCCGAGCGGAGACTGCAACAACACGGCGGCGGCGGCGAGCGCCAGCGCCACGGACTTCTTCATGGCAACCTCACAAATTTGCCCCTATGCTATCTCACGAGGAGTGCCCCTGATGCGTCGAAATCCCGGTGTTGCGCTGCTGTTGCTCGCTCTGTCCGTGGCTGCCGTCTCGGCGCAGCCGCCGTCGTCCGACGAACCGGCGGCGATGCTGCGCGGCATCGAGGCGAAGCGCGAGAAATACGCCGGCGTCGCCAAGGAAATCTGGGGCTTCGCCGAAGTCGGCTATCAGGAGCAGAAGAGCAGCGCGCTGCTGCAGCAGCAGCTCAAGGCCGCCGGCTTCCAGGTCACCGCCGGCGTCGCCGGCATGCCGACCGCGTTCGTCGCGACCTTCGGCTCCGGCAAACCGGTGATCGGGATCGTCGGCGAGTTCGACGCGCTCCCCGGGCTGTCGCAGGAGGCGCAGACCGCGAACCATCACGCGATCGAAGAAGGCGCGCCGGGCCACGGCTGCGGCCACAACCTGCTCGGCACCGGCGCGCTGGCGTCGGCGGTCGCGGTCAAGGAGTGGCTGGCCGCATCCGGCCACGCCGGCACGCTGCGCTACTACGGCACGCCTGCGGAAGAAGGCGGCTCGGGCAAGGTCTACATGATCCGCGACGGCCTGTTCAAGGACGTCGACGTGGCGGTGTCGTGGCATCCGGGCGATCGCAACGAAGCGAGCCCGTCGAGCGCGACCGCCAACATCACCGGCAAATTCCGCTTTCACGGCATCGCGGCGCACGCCGCGGCGGCGCCGGAGCGCGGCCGCTCGGCGCTCGACGCGGTCGAGGCGATGGACAACATGGTCAACATGATGCGTGAGCACGTGCCGCAGGAGACGCGCATCCATTACATCATCACGCGCGGCGGCGCGGCGCCGAACATCGTTCCCGACTTCGCCGAGGTCTACTACTACGCACGGCATCCCAACATGCCGATCCTCGACGGTATCTGGGAGCGCATCGTCAACGCCGCGAAAGGCGCGGCGCTCGGCACCGGCACGACGATGGATCTGGAGATCACCGGAGCGGTCTACAACGTGCTGCCGAACACGTATCTCAGCGGCATCATGAATCGCCATCTCGAACAGGTCGGCGGCTTCAGCTACACCGCCGAGGAGACGAAGTTCGCCGAAGATCTACGCAAGACGCTGACCGATCCGCCGGACGTGCAGATCGGATCACAGGAGACGGTGCGGCCGATGCGCACCGGTATCGTCAACAGCTCGTCGACCGACTACGCCGACGTCAGCTGGAACGTGCCCGCGGTGTCGATGACCGGCGCGACCTTCGTCCCCGGCGTCCCCGCGCACAGCTGGCAGGCCGCCGCCTGCGCGGGCGGCACGATCGGCGTCAAGGGCATGATGGTCGCGGCGAAGACGATGGCGTTGACCACGGTCGATCTGTTCACCGACCCGTCGCACATCCAGAAGGCGAAGGCGGAGTTCGACCAGAAGCGCGG
>JAOBWF010000374.1 GCA_025463215.1 Acidobacteriota bacterium
GAACGACGCCTCGTCACGACGGCGCGAAGGTTGGTGACCTTCGTGACAAGCCGTCGTTGAGTTCAGGAGCCGCCCATGCCGACCGTCGACGAATTGATGCGCCGCTACGAGGATCTCCACAAGCGCGCTGCGGATCTGCGGAGCTATCTTTGAAGCCGCCCGTCCTGACGAAGAACTGACCCGCCTCGATGTCCGCGCCGCGTCCCCCGATTTCTGGAAGGATCAGACCGAGGCGCAGAAGGTGCAGCAGCGCCGCCGCCGGCTGGAGCAGGATCGCGATCTGATCCTGTCGCTCAAGAAAAAGAACGACGACCTCGCCGTCCTGATCGAATGGGCCGACGCGGGCGAGGCGGTGGACGCCGAGTTCGCGGCCGGCCTCGACGCGCTCGATCTCGAGGTCCAGGCGGGCGAGATCAAGAAGATGCTCGGCGGCGAGCACGATCGCAAGAACGCGATCATCACCATTCATCCCGGCGCCGGCGGCACCGAGTCGCAGGACTGGGCCGAGATGCTCCTGCGCATGTACATGCGCTGGGCGGATCGCCGCGGCTTCAAGAAAGAGATCATGGATTACCAGCCCGGCGAGGAAGCCGGGCTGAAGAGCGCGACGGTGATGGTCACCGGCGAATACGCCTACGGCCTGCTCGCGGCCGAGGCCGGTGTCCATCGTCTGGTGCGGATCTCGCCGTTCGATCAGGCGGCGCGCCGCCACACCTCGTTCGCGTCGCTGTATGTCTGGCCGGAACTGCCCGAGGACGTCGACATCGTGATCGAGGACAAGGATCTCCGGATCGATACGTACCGGTCGAGCGGCGCCGGCGGCCAGCACGTCAACGTCACCGACTCCGCGGTCCGGCTCACGCACCTGCCGACCGGACTCGTGGTGTCGTGCCAGAACGAGCGCTCGCAGCACCGCAACAAGGACTCCGCGATGAAGGTGCTGAAGGCGCGCCTGTACGACATCAAGATGAAGGAGAACCAGGCGAAGCTGGATCAGATCAGCGGCGTCAAGCAGGCAATCGGATTCGGCAGCCAGATCCGCAGCTACGTCCTGCACCCGTATCAGCTCGCCAAGGATCACCGCACCAAGGAGTCGATCGGCGACGTCACGCGCGTGCTCGACGGCGACATCGACACCTTCATCAAGTCGTATCTGATGAAGAAGTCGAACGGCACGCTCGGCCAGGTGACGCCGGACGAGGATATTGACTAAGCCGCCGGCGACGTCCGGCGGCGCTGGTGTGCCGGGCGTCGAACGCCTGCCACCACGAAGCGCGGAGCCGGAAGGCGGGCGTCTGCGGCGGCTCGGGTCCGAGACGCTGGTCTATGGCCTGAGCTCGATCATCGGCCGGCTGCTCAGTTATCTGCTGCAGCCGTACTACGCGCATCAGTTCGACCCCGCGGCCAACGGCGTCCAGAGCGTCGTCTACTCCTACATTCCGATCATCTCGATCGTCCTCTATCTGGGCATGGACGTCGCCTATATGCGCAACGCCGCCGCGGCGAGGTCGTCGCCGCTGGCCGAGCGGCAGCGCGCCTTCAGCATGTCGTTCGGCGTCGTGGCGCTGGCCGGCGGCGCGATTGCGGCGCTGACGTTCGCCGCGACCCCGTGGCTGGCGGCGCTCGCCCGCCTCGACCCGACCTCGTTCCGCTACATGATCGCGATCGTCTTCACCGACGCGTTGCTCGCGGTGCCGTTCGCGCACCTGCGGATGACCCACCGATCGATGCGCTATGCGATGCTGCGGATCCTATTCGTTGCGGTCAGCATCACGCTCAACATCGTGCTGATCGGGCAGCTGCACTGGGGCGTGTCGGCCATCTTCTTCGCCAACCTCGCCGCGAATCTCTGTCTGCTGGCGCTGTTCGTGGCCGACGTCGCCCGCCTGTTCCGGCCGGCGCTGCTGCGCGGCGCGCCGTGGCCCGCGCTGTGGGCCTATGCGCTGCCGGTGATGCCGGCGACGCTCGCGGTCATGCTGGTCGAGAACGGCGACCGGATCACGCTCAACTACCTGCCCGAGCGTGCCGCGGCCTTCGTCTACCACATGACGTCGAAGGACGTGGTCGGCATCTACAGCTTCAACTACAAGCTGGGGGTGGCGATGCTGCTGGTCGTGCAGATGTTCCGGCTCGCCTGGGTGCCGTTCTCGCTGCAGCACGCGCGGCAGGCGGACGCGCCAGCGCTGTACGCGCGCGCCCTGACGGCGCTGATGCTGGTGTGCGCGCCGGTGTTCCTCGGCGTCGCGCTGCTGCTGCCGTCACTGTCGCAGGTTAGCGCGATCCACCGCTACGTCAAGCCGGAGTACTGGATCGGCCTGCCGATCGTGCCGGTGATTCTGCTCGGCTACGTGTTCAGCGGCATCTACGCGGTGGTCACCGCCGGCCTGTACATCGAGCGCAAGACCCACGTGCTCGCGTGGATCGCGGGCGCCGGTGCCGCCGTCAACCTCGCCATCTGTATCGTCGCCGCGCCGCGATGGGGGATGGTCAGCGTGGCGTGGGCGACGCCGGCCGCCTACGCGTTGATGGCCGGGCTCGGTGCGTGGCAGGCGAACCGCGTGTTTCCGGTGCCATTCCAGTGGCGCCGGCTGCTTCACCTGGCGGCGCTTGTCGCCGCGCTGTTCGCGGGCGACCGGCTGATTGCGGCGCAAGGCATCGCGCCGCTGACGGCCGCCGGTCTGGCGGCGAAGTCGGCACTGCTGGCGGCGTTGCCGCTGCTGCTGCTGGCCAGCGGCTTCTTCGCCCACGGCGAGGTGCGGGCGCTCCGCGCGCTGCTGCGGCGCTGATTCACTTCGCCATGAGAAAGGGGATGGTGATCAGGGCTGACGGTTGAAGGTGTTCGCCCCAGGCTGGGTGCCGGAGATGAACGCTTCCTTGATCGCCCCGGGTGATTCGGCCGACAGCACGGAGCCGTTGCCCTGATCGACGGCGAGGAAGACGATGTTGCCCGGCGCGGCGAATTCCGGCGGGTCGTCCTTGTCGGGTCGGCCGTCGATGTAGTTCCTCATGAACTCCATCCAGATCGGCAGCGCCGCGAACGCGCCCTGCTCGGCGCCGCCGAGCGACTTGCGCTTGTCGTCGTAGCCGAGCCACACCCCGACGGTGATGTCCGGATCGAAGCCGACGAACCACGCGTCGGTGTTCTCGTCGACGGTGCCGGTCTTGCCGGCGAGCGGCCACTCGGTGGCCATCTTCGCGGCCCGCGCGCCGGTGCCCCGCGGGCTGAGGACGCCGCGCAGCATGTTCGTCATCACGAACGCCGTGTCGGCGCGGATCACGTCGGTCGGCTCGGCGCGATTTTCTTCGAGCAGGTTGCCGTTGCGGTCCTTGACGCTCAGCACGTCGAACGGCTTCATCCGCACGCCCTGGTTCGGGAACGTCGTGTACGCGCTGGTGATGTCGAGCAGCGTCGCGTCGCCGGCGCCGAGCGCGATCGGCAGGTAGGGCGGGAAGTCTTCCTCGAAACCGAACCGCTTGGCGTAGTCGAGCACGTTCTTCGGCCCGACCGAGTCCATCACCTTGATCGCCGGAATGTTGCGCGACTCCTCGAGCGCGTAGCGCAGCGTCACCGGGCCGAGAAACTTGTGATCGTAGTTGTGCGGGCTGTAGGTCTGGCCGTTGCCGGCGTTGTAGCTGACCGGCGCGTCGACGATGATCGACGATGGCGTGTAGCCGCGGTCGATCGCGGCGGTGTAGACGATCGGCTTGAACGTCGAGCCCAGTTGGCGGTAGGCCTGCACCGCACGGTTGAACTTGCTGCGGCCGAAGCTCCAGCCGCCGACCATCGCTTTGATCTGGCCGGTGCGGTTGTCGATCACCAGCATCGCACCCTCGGCGAGCGGCGACTGTTCGAGGGTCACCGTCGCCGTCGTCGTCGCCGGGTCGAGCTTGGTGATCGCGACGTCGACGAGGTCCCCCGGCTTGAAGAGATCGACGGCGGACGCGCGGCGCGTCCAGGCGTAGCCGGTCTTTTCGAGATCGGCGTGGAACGCGCCGATGCGCAGCCGCGCCGGTCCGGTTTTCGGCGCCGTCACCACGACCGCGGGGACGACATCGCCGACGGCGAACGCCCGCGTCCACCGGTCGGTCTTGAACCCCTCGACCGTGTGCCGTTCGTCGACGACGTTGCGCACCGGCCTGCGCCAGCCGTGGCGCTTGTCGTAGGCGCGCAGGCCGTGCTCGAGCGCCTTGTTCGCGAGGTCCTGCAGCCCGGCGTCGAGCGTCGTCCTGACGTTCAGGCCGTTTTCGTACAGCACCTTCGCGGTGTACTGCTTCTCGAGGTGCTTGCGGACCTCCTCGACGAAGTACGGCGCGATGCCGGGCGGCTGGTTCGGCTGGCCGCGCGTGACGATCGGCTTCTGCTTCGCGGCGTCGGCTTCAGCCTGGGTGATGTAGCGCTCGTCGGCCATCCGCTGGAGGACGACGTTGCGGCGCGAGGTCGCACGCTTCATGTCGACGAATGGGCTCTGCCGCTCCGGCGTCTGGAAGATGCCGGCGATCAGCGCCGCCTCGTCCAGCGTCAGCTGCTTGTTCGACTTCTGGAAGTAGAGCCGCGACGCCGCCTCGACGCCGTAGGCGCCGTGCCCGAGGTACATCTGGTTGCAGTAGATCGTGAAGATCTCTTTCTTCGTGTACCGCTTCTCGATCTGGATCGCCAGGATGATCTCGCGGACCTTGCGCTCGAGCGATTTCTCGTTGGTGAGGCCGAACTGTTCCTTGAGGTTGCGCGCGAGCTGCTGCGTCAGCGTGCTGGCGCCCTGCGCGCGTCGCCGCTCGGCGAGGTCGACCACGGCCGCGACGACCATGCGCCAGATGTTGATGCCGAAGTGGCGATCGAACTCGGCGTCCTCCGTCGCGATGATCGCCTGCCGCAGGACGGGATTGATCTCGTCGTAGCCGACGACCACGCGGCGCTGCGTCGCGAATTCGCCGATGACCTGTCCGCCGCTGGCGTAAATCCGGGTGATGGTGCTCGGCGAATAGTTGTCGAGCGCCGACACCTGGGGCAGGTCTCCGGCGTAGGCGAACATGACGCCGCTGACCACGCCGAGCATCGCCATGACGATGAACAGCGCGACGATCCCGGCATTGCGAGCGACTTTGACGACTACGTGGGCCAAGGAAAAGGACCGCAAAGGCAGTATAGCACCCGAGTTAGAGCCCTACGCGGGGTGGGGTTTACAGTAACCCACTCAACTTTTATAATCGAAGCGATATCAGGCCCCGTCGGGCCGCGGCTTTGAGCTATGAGGTCTTAATGAGCAAAATCATCGGA
Source organism: Acidobacteriota bacterium (assembly GCA_025463215.1). GTDB lineage: Bacteria > Acidobacteriota > Vicinamibacteria > Vicinamibacterales > CAVVIG01 > CAVQFC01. The sequence goes on from JAOBWF010000374.1 coordinate 5,276, forward strand.
ATCGACCTGGGCACCACGAACTCCGTCGTCGCCGTCATGGAGGGTGGCGAGCCCGTGGTGATCACCAACCCGGAAGGCGGACGGCTGACGCCGTCGGTTGTCGCGTTCACGAAAGCCGGCGAGCGGCTGGTCGGGCAGGTCGCGAAACGACAGGCGGTCACCAACCCCGAGAACACCGTGTTCTCGATCAAGCGCTTCATGGGCCGCAAGTTCGACGAAGTCAACGAAGAGATGAAGATGGTGCCGTACCAGGTGGTCCGGGCCAGCAACGGCGACGCCCGCGTCAACGCGCAGGGCAAGGAATACTCGCCGCCGGAAGTCTCGGCGATGGTGCTGCAGAAGCTGAAGCAGGCGGCCGAGGAATATCTCGGTCAGCCGGTGAGCAAGGCGGTGATCACCGTCCCGGCCTATTTCAACGACGCGCAGCGGCAGGCGACCAAGGATGCCGGGCAGATCGCCGGCCTCGAGGTCATGCGTATCGTCAACGAGCCGACCGCGGCGGCGCTGGCCTACGGCCTCGACAAGAAGAAGGACGAGACGATCGCGGTTTACGACTTCGGCGGCGGCACCTTCGACATCTCGATCCTCGAAGTCGGCGAAGGCGTGGTCGAGGTCAAATCGACCAACGGCGACACGCACCTCGGCGGCGACAACCTCGATCAGCGGATCATCGACTGGATCATCACCGAGTTCAAGAACAGCGAAGGGATCGATCTCGGCAAGGACCGCATGGCGCTGCAGCGGCTGCGCGAGTCGGCGGAGAAGGCCAAGATGGAGCTCTCCACCGTGATGGAGACCGACATCAACCTGCCGTTCATCACCGCCGACGCGACCGGCCCGAAGCACCTGCAGATGAAGCTGTCGCGCGCCAAGTTCGAACAGCTGGTCGACGATCTGTTGCAGCGCACGGTCGGCCCGACCAAGCAGGCGCTGGCCGACGCGGGTCTCGATCCCTCCAAGATCGACGAGGTCGTGCTCGTCGGCGGATCGACGCGCATCCCCAAGGTGCAGACGATCGTCAAGGAGCTGTTCAACCGCGAGCCGCACAAGGGGGTCAACCCGGACGAAGTCGTCGCCATCGGCGCCGCGGTGCAGGCCGGCGTCCTCGCCGGCGAGGTCAAGGACCTGCTGCTGCTCGACGTCACCCCGCTGTCGCTCGGCATCGAGACGATGGGCGGCGTGATGACGACGCTGATCCCGCGCAACACGACGATCCCGACGCGCAAGAGCGAAATCTTTTCGACCGCGTCGGACAACCAGACCAGCGTCGAAGTCCATGTCCTGCAGGGCGAACGCTCCCTCGCGCGCGACAACCGCACGCTGGGCAAGTTCCATCTCGTCGGCCTGCCGCCGGCGCCTCGCGGCGTGCCGCAGATCGAAGTCACCTTCGACATCGACGCCAACGGCATCGCCAACGTGTCGGCGAAGGACCTCGGCACCGGCAAGGAACAGAAGATCACCATCACTTCGTCGAGCGGTCTGGCGAAGGACGAAGTCGACCGGATGATGAAGGAAGCCGAGGCGCACGCGGACGAGGACAAGAAGCGCAAGGAAGAGATCGAGGTCCGCAACCGCGCCGACCAGGCGGTCTACGGCGCCGAGCGTCTCATCAAGGACACCGGCGACAAGCTGACGCCCGCCGACAAGCAGGCAATCGAGGAAGCGATGGACGCCGTCAAGAAGGCCAACGAGGGGGCCGACCCGGCGGCAATCCAGAAGGCGCTCGATCAGCTGACGGCGGCGCAGCACAAGGCGGCCGAGTCGCTCTACAAACAGGGGGGCGCGGCCGGAGCGCCCGGCGGCGCGGGCGGGCCGGGAGGCGGCGGTGAGGCGGGTGCCGGAGGCGCCGGCGAGGCGTCAGGTTCGAGCGAGTCCAAGGGGGATGTCATCGACGCGGAAGTCGTGGACGAGGGGAAGGGAAGTTAGAAGTTAGAACTTAGAAGTCAGAAGTCAGAAGTCTGAGATCAGAAATCTGAAATGGATTTCTACGTGATTCTCGGGGTCGAGCGGGGCGCGTCGCTGGCCGACGTCAAGCGGGCGTACAAGCGGCTCGCGCGTAAATTCCATCCGGACATCAACCCTGGTGACCGGATGGCCGAGGCGCAGTTCCGCCAGATCGCGGAAGCGTACGAGACGCTGAGCGACGAGGAGCGGCGGCAGCGCTACGACACCACCGGGGCGTTGACCGACGCCGCCGGCGGATCGGCGTTCGGGTTCGACGGCTTCGACTTCACGATCAGCGTCAACGGCAATAACGCGTCGACCTTCGGCGATCTGTTTGCCGACGTACTCCATCAGCGGGAGGCGCGGCGGGCGCAGGGGACGCCGGAGCGCGGCGTCGATCTGCATCAGTCGGTCTCGCTGGCGTTCGAGGAATCGATCCGCGGCGGCCAGCGGACGGTGACGGTCACACGTCAGGACTATTGCGCCACCTGCCAGGGCGTCGGCCAGCTGCACGTGACGCCGGCACCGTGCGCGCATTGCCACGGTACCGGCGCGGTGAGGTCGGCGCGCGGGCACATGGTCTTCTCGAAGCCATGCCTCCATTGCGGCGGCACCGGGCAGCAGCGCCAGACGCGCTGTGCGGCGTGCGGCGGCGAGCAGTCGCAGATGCGCGCCGAGTCGTTGACGATCAACGTGCCCCCCGGCCTCGCCGACGGCGCGCGCATCCGGATTCCAGCGAAGGGCAACGTCGGCCGCAACGGCGGCGAAACCGGCGACCTTTACATCGACGTCACCGTGCAGCCGCACCCGCTGTTCGAGCGCGACGGCGACGACCTGCACGTCACGGTGCCGGTCGCGGTCCACGAAGCGGCGCTCGGCGCCAAGATCGAGGTGCCGTCGCTCGACGGCCCGGCGCGCGTTCGGATCCCGCCCGGCACGCAGACCGGCCAGCGGTTTCGCGTCCGCGAGCGCGGCGTGCCGTCGGCGCGTGACGGCCGGCGCGGCGACCTGGTGGTCGAGGTCCAGCTCGTGCTGCCCAAGATGCTCGACGAGCGATCCAAGGAGCTGCTGCGCGAGTTCGGCAGAATCAACGCCGAAGATGTTCGACAGGGGCTGATTGAACACCAAGGACACCAAGGACACTAAGGAATAAGGATGGGTCTTGCCTTCGTGTCCCTTGTGTCCTCCGTGTTGATTCAGCGGTGCTGGCGATGAAGAAGCCCGGCAAAGCGTTCTACATGATCAGCGCGGTCGCGCAGAAGTACAACATCCACGCCCAGACGCTGCGGCTCTACGAACGCGAAGGGCTGCTCAAGCCGTCGCGGACCGACGGCAACACGCGGCTGTACTCGGAAGAGGATCTCGAGCAGCTCGAGATCATTCTGTCACTCACCCGAGAAATGGGGGTCAACCTCGCCGGCGTCGAGATCATCCTCAACATGCGGCGAAAAATCGAGGCGATGCAGCACGAAGTGAACGAGTTCATGGCGTACGTCAAGAAAGAAATGGCGCGCGGCGTCGACGATTGGGAAGCGCGGCTCTCGACCGCGCTCGTGAAATCGTCGCCGACCGATCTCGTCAAGAGTCAAAAATAATTTTCGCGCGCGCGTACTGATAGAATCCGTCGATGCCGTGCGAGTGGTGCGACGACACCGGGTGGAAGCCCACCGACGTCAAGGGTGTCCGCCGCGTCGTCCGCTGCGAGTGCTGGCGCGATCAGGTCGGCGCCCACCGCCTCGCCGACGCCAACATTCCGAAGCGGTACCTGCACTGCACCTTCGAAAATTTTTCCGCGTATAACCCGTCGCTCGAGCAGGCGCTCGAACAGGCGCGCCGCGTGCCCGCCAGGTTTCCGGCGGCGAACAACCTGCGCGAGCAGGGGCGCGGGCTGCTGCTCGAAGGGCCGCCAGGGGTCGGCAAGACGCATCTCGCCGTCGCCGTGCTGAAGCAGGTGATGGACACCTCTGGCGCGCGCGGGCTGTTCTACGACACGCGCGATCTGCTCCGGATCATCCGCAGCACCTACGATCCGTCCATTCGCGCGACCGAGCTCGACATCCTGCGGCCGGTGATGAACGCGGATCTCCTCGTCCTCGACGATCTCGGCGCGGAAAAGACGTCCGAATGGGTCGAGGAGACGATGAACCTGATCGTCAACACGCGCTACAACGAGCGGCGGCTGA
>JAOBWF010000406.1 GCA_025463215.1 Acidobacteriota bacterium
CGCCCCAGCTTCAGCGGCTGAGATTTTGTCATCCGGCGCAAGCGCAAATAGAGCACCGGAAGCAGGATCAGGATGGGCAGGAAAAGTTGGAGTGTTTGCTGCTGGGTCATGTGCCCTGTTGGCCGCCGCTATCGCGCTCGGATGCAGCTTACACGATCGGCTCGTCCACAAAAGCGCGGCCCTGGCGGTCCTCGATTTCCACGATCCAAAGGTCAGGATCGAACTTCACCTGCTTGTCACACCAGTCCCGGGCCCGCGCCTCGTCCGTCCAGCCGCCCAGGGGCTGGGCCCACACCAGGTTGCCCTTGCCATCGCGCGCCTGGTTCAGCACCAGCACCGTGCCGTCGAGCCGGGCGACCTTGATAATGAGCGCGCCCGCTTCCTCCGACCCCATGCGCACGACATAGGCGCTGGCGCCGGCCACTTCGACCCGGCGGGTCAAGGCGCGCACGAAGATTCCGGCTTTCAGGCGGGGCATGAATTCCATTTCATCCAAATAGCGCTGCGCCGGGCCCATGTCACGCAGACCTGTCCCATTCCCCGCGCTAGGCTGCGTCAAAACAATCGGGAGGATTCCATGCGCTCTGTTTTCCCTGCGGCCCTTTTGCTGGGCTGTCTTGTCATTCCGGCCGCCGCCGATCCCACCCTGTTGACCGTGACCGGCCAGGGCAGTGTCGCGGCCCGGCCCGACGAGGCGCGTATCACCGGCAATGCCGATGCCCATGGCGCAAGCGTTGCCGAGGCGCTGGCGGCACAGAAACTGGTGATGGGCCATGTCACCGCCGCCCTGGCGAAACTGGGCGTGCCGGAAAAGGATTTCGCGGTCAGCGGCATCAACGTCAATCCGCAATATGCCGGCGGGCCTGTGGTCGCCGGCCAGCCGCGCATCGCCACCGGCTACAATGCCAGCACCCAGCTCAGCGTGATCGCGGAGCATCCGGGCCAGCTGGCGGACATCCTGCAGGGGCTGGCCGATGCCGGCCTGAACCAGTCCGCCCGTGTCAGCTTTGTGGTGCATGATCCTGCCGCCCTGGCGCAGGCGCGCGCCGCGGCGGTGAAGGATGCCTTTACCCGCGCCCAGATCCTGGCGCAGCAGACCGGCGTCACCCTGGGGCCGGTCCAGGCGGTGACCGACGGGCCGCGCCCCCTGGCGGCGGTGAATTATGTCGAACAGATGATGTCGGTGCTCAATCCGCTGCTGGGCGCCACCCAGACCATCTCCGCATCCGTGACGGTGAGCTGGGCAATCAAGTAGCCGTCAAGACGCCGCGCGGAACGGCAGGATCGTCGCGCCGGCAATCCGGTCGCCCTTGGCGTCCACCGCCGCGTAGGGCAGCCGCACCGTCACGGTGGTGCCTTCGCCCAGCGCGCTGGACAGCTCCGCCTCGCCGCCGTGGAGCGCGCTGAGCGACTTGACCAGCGCCAGGCCCAGCCCGGTGCCTTCCTTGGCGCGGACTTCCGCATTCTCCACCTGCTCGAAGGGCCTGCCCAGCCGTTCCAGGTCGGCCTGGGAAATGCCGGTGCCGGTATCGGTGACGGTGATCTCGATGCCGCGGCCGCCATTGGCGATATGGGCCGCCACCCGCACCTCGCCGCCCGGCGGGGTGAATTTCACGCCATTGGACAGCAGGTTGACCAGGATCTGCTTCACCGCCCGCTTGTCGGCGAACACCAGCCGCGCGCCGGGCGCGATGTTCAACGCCAGCGCCACATGCGCCCGCTCGGCCGGCATGCGCAGGAAGCGCACCGCGCTTTGCGCGGTTTCCTCCAGGTCGAACAGTTCTTCGCTCAGTTCGAACTTGCCGGCCTCGATCTTGGACATGTCCAGAACCGAATTGATCAGGTCCAGCAGGTGCGACCCGGATTCATGCACCAAGCGCGAATATTCCTGGTAGCGCGGCCCCAGGCTGCCGAACATCTCGCGCGACATCATCTCGGAGAAGCCGATGATGGCGTTCAGCGGCGTGCGCAGTTCGTGGCTCATGTTGGCCAGGAAGCGCGACTTGGCGCGGGAGGCGTCCAGCGCCGCATCGCGCGCATCTTCCAGCGCCCGCTCATGGACCTTGCGTTCGGAGATGTCGCGCGTCACCGCCACGATCTCGGCCGGCTCGCCGATGGTCATGCGCGCCGGGCGGCAGCGGATCTCGGCCCAGACATCATGGCCGTCCTTGTGGCGCAGCCGGACCTCGGCGCTGCCGGAGCGGCCGAAATAGCTCGATTCCATCAGCGCCGCCTGCACGGCGCCCATGTCGTCGGGATGCACGATGCTCCCCAGCGCCAGGCCGGTGATCTCGTCCGGCAGCCGTCCCAGCAGCGCGATAGTGGCGGGGCTGGCGAAGCGGATGCGCCCGTCCGAGGAATGGCGCGTAATAAGGTCCATCGCATTGTCGGCCAGGAAACGGTACATCGCCGCGCCTTCGGCGGCGGCGGCATCGGCGGCGCGCTGGCGGTCCTGCGCGGCAGCGGCGATCAAGACCGCCTGCACCAGCGCCGCCAGCATGGAAACGAATGTGATCTCCCACACCGGCAGGGTCAGCCGCGAGGGCGGCAGCAGGCCCAGCGCCTGGGTTGCCGCCACGCCCAGCAGCACCAGCGCGGCGAACAATCCGGCCCGCACCACCGCCTTGCGCCCACCCGACAGCGCGGCTTCCGCCGGCACCAGCGCGAACCACACGATCAAGGGCGACATCATCCCGCCCGTCAGAACCGCCAGGTAGCCGATCAGCAGCGCAAATCCCGCCAGCCCTGCCTGTTCCAGCAGCCCCAGCCGGATTCGCGCCAGGCCCAGCAGCGCCAGCAGCGCCGGGGCCATCAGGCCCGCCATGGCCAGGCCTTCCGGCAGGTCGGGCCGCCCGATCATGCCGAAAAAACCCAGGCCCAGCGCCGCGCCCACGCCCGCCTTGGCCGCCTGCAGGGCAACGAAGCGGCGCCGTTCGCCGGCACTGTCTGGGATGTTAACGGCCATTAAGAGGTCATCCGGGAAATATCAAAAGCGCGGTCACTCTGGCGTGCCAAGCTTAACGAAAACTGAAGCCCGCACGCGGTCGTTTAGTTCTCCACAAGGATTGATGCCGAGGGTTGCAGGAACTCCGGTTCATCCTTGGTCAACAAAGATGGCGCGATCCGGACACAAGGCTAACCAATCCGAAACACCAGCGGCCGCACACTCGACAAGTTCTAGAGGGTTGGGGGCGCGTGATAACGCTCCCGCCCAACGCAAATTCGTCGGGGCAGGGCGTGATCCAGGCGGTGCAGAAACACGACGAATGGCAGGAGGCGCCGGCATTGCTGGCGTCGCTGGATGCCCTGCGCGTGGCCGTCACCATCTTCGACGCCCAGGGCCGGCTGCAATATGCCAATGCGCATCTGAACCATCTGCTGCGCGCGTTGCCGCCCGCCGCCAGCCTGATCGGCAAGAGCTACGAAGAGATCGTGACGCTGGAGATCGCAGGCGGCGAGATCGCGCCCTCGGCCTTGGCTGCCGGCATCCCCGCCTTCATCGCGCGCCGCCTGGCGCAGCTGGAACCGGGCGCCTGGGCGCCCTGCGATGTCGCGCTCGCCAACCGGCGGGTGATGGAGCTGAAGGCGCGGCGTGCGCCCACCGGCATGACGGTGCTGCTGTGGACCGACGTCACCGCCGCCCGCGCCCATCTCTCGCGGCTGGAAGATGCCGTCTCCCTGTCGGCCGAGGCGCTGGCCTTCTTCGACACCGAAGACCGCTTCATCATGGGCAATGCGCTTTACGCCCAGATCTGTGGCGCGACACTGGACGAACTGCTGGGCAAGACCTTTTCCGAAATCGCCCGCAGGGTCGTCTTTACCGGCCGCCTGGTGCTGGACGAGGAGCCGGAAGTCTGGCTGGAACGCCGCCTCAAGGGGCATCGCCATGCCGCCGGCGCGGCGACCATCCGCACCAGCAGCGGCGAATGCTATCTGGTGCGCGACCGCGCCACCCCCGATGGCGGGCGCACCGCCATCTTCACCGACATCACGGATAAAGTGCGGGCGGAATCCGCGCTGGCCGAGCAGCAGGGCGTCCTGGCCGAAGCCAGCAAGCGGGCCGAGGAGCAGAGTTCCTATCTCGCCGACCTCACCACCCGCCTGGACCAGGCCAGCGCCAGCGTGGACAGCGCCAAGACCACCCTGCTGCGCACCATGGGCCATGAACTCAAGACGCCGCTGAATGCCATCATGGGCTTCTCCGACCTGATGGGGACGTTGGCCGATACCCTGCAGCCCGAGCAGATCCGCGAATATGCCGGGCTGGTGCATCAGGGCGGCACCAACCTGCTCAAGATGATCAACCAGATCATGGATCTCACCAAGATCGCGGCCGGCCGCTATGACCTGCGCCGCACCGGCGTGGATGCCGGCGGCCTGCTCTGGCTGGCGCGCGACGCCTTCCTGGAACGGGCGCAGGCGCGCAACATCACCATCGATGCCGACCGCGCCCCGGTGGGGCTGATGGTGGACGGCGATGAAGCGGTGCTGG
>JAOBWF010000049.1 GCA_025463215.1 Acidobacteriota bacterium
TCGAGGAGCCGGATGAACGTGATGCGGTCCTTCTGGCGTAAGCCTTTTAACGAATCTTCGGGAGCGCGCGACGTGAGCGCGTCAATCTTGTCGAGCAGCTGCAGCCCTTTGGCCGAAATCCAGCAAAGGTGCTGCCGCCGATCCTTGGGGCAGCGCTGCCGCCGCACGAGCTCCTTGGCCTCCAGCCGGTCGAGCAGGCGGGTGACGCCCGGGGTCTGTTCGATCATGCGCTCGGCGACCTCGAGCGTCGGCAGCCCGTCGTCGCCGGCGCCGCGCAGGATCCGCAACACGTTGAACTGCTGCAGCGTGATGCCGTGCGGCTCCAGCAGCGCGGCCATCTGGCGGCGGACGAGATCCGCGGTCCGCATCAGCCCGACGACCGCTTCGTGCGCCGCCGACTGGAACGGCCGGCGCTGACGGAGTTCCTGCTGCAGGGCGGACGGCATGAGCAATATATTACGCGTCAATAGTTGACGTGTCAAGTATTGGTAGGATGACCGCCATGAATCACCAGATCCGCCTCAAGTCGCGTCCTGCCGGCGAGCCCACCGCCGACAACTTCGAGGTGGCCGAGGGCCCCATCCCGGAGGTCAAGGACGGGGATGTTCTGCGCCGCACCATCTACCTCTCGCTCGATCCGTACATGCGCGGCCGCATGAGCGACGCCAAGTCGTACGCGACGCCAGTCAGGATCGGCGACGTCATGGGCGGACACACCGTCAGCGAAGTGATCGAGTCGCGTAACCCCGCGTTCACGCCAGGGGATTTCGTGACCGGCTACGACGGCTGGCAAGGCTACGGCGTGTCCACCGGAGACGATCTGCGCAAGCTCGATCCGACAGCGGTGCCCATCTCCACCGCGATCGGTGTGCTCGGCATGCCCGGCATGACGGCGTTCGTCGGCTTGATCGACATCGGCCGGCCCCAGCCGGGGGAGACCGTGGTCGTGTCCGCCGCCTCGGGAGCCGTCGGTGCGGTCGTCGGCCAGCTCGCGAAGATCAACGGATGCCGTGCCGTCGGCATCGCCGGATCCGCCGACAAGTGCCGGTACGTCGTCGACGAGCTCGGCTTCGACGCGTGCATCAACTACAAGACCGACGATCTCGTGCCGGCGCTCAGGGCGGTCTGCCCCTCGGGCGTCGACATTTATTTCGAGAATGTCGGCGGCGCGGTGTTCGCCGCGATCCTGCGCGTCATCAACAAGGGCGCGCGCATTCCGCTGTGCGGCATGATCTCGGAGTACAACGCCACAGCCAACCCGTCCGGACCCAACCTGCGGCCGCTGCTCGTCAACCGGGCGACGATGACCGGGTTCATCGTCAGCGATCATGTCGACCGCGCGCCCGCGTTCCAGCGGGAGGTGGCACCGCTCGTGATGTCCGGACGCATCAAGTTCCGTGAGGACATCGTCGACGGGCTGGACAACGCGCCGGCGGCCTTCATCGGCCTGCTCCAGGGCAAGAACTTCGGCAAGCTGATGGTCCGCGTCTCGCCAGACCCGACGCGCTGACGTTCACCGCTCGACGGTCCGTTGTTGTTCGAATTCGGACGATCGGCGTCCCGCGATCGACCGCTGTCGCGTCGCCAAGCGATCGCGGCCCTTCACCGTCAAGCGTTTGCGGTCCCCCGGACGGGCACAGAACGTGCGAACGCCGCTTGACCTGACCCCGCGGTCGAAGAGGATCCACTGCCATGGACACACTGCTGAAAGATCTGACGTATGCGGCGCGTGGCTTGCGCAAGAACATCGGGTTCGCCGCCGTCGCGACGATGACGATTGCGCTCGGTATCGGCGCCTGCACCGCGATCTTCAGCGTCGTCAACGCCGTGCTGCTGCGGCCGCTGCCGTACGCCGACGCCCACCGCCTCGTCGTGATCTGGGGCGAGCTGCGCGCACGTCACGTCGCCGACTGGCCGTTCTCGCCGCCGGATCTGCGCGACCTGCAACAGCAATCGACCGGCGTGTTCGACGAGATTGCGGGGATGATTCCGGCAGGCCGCGTTCCGCTCGGCGCCCCGGGTGGTGAACCCGAGCAGATTCGGGTCGGCGGCGCGACGCCGAACCTGTTCCGCGTCCTCGGCGCGCGCGTCGTGGCCGGCCGCGACTTCGTCGCCGACGATGGGACGCCGCCGCCGCAGCTGGCGAACCAGACGGAGGCCGCGGGACCGCCTGTCGCGGCCGTCGTCAGCCATGCCTTCTGGCTGCGCCGCTTCGGCGGCGACGCGTCCATCGTCGGCAAAGACGTCGAGCTCGGCAACGGCCGCGCGCGGATCGTCGGCGTGCTCGCGCCGGGGTTCGAGCTGCTGCTGCCGCCTCGCGTCCACATCGAGAGCGCGCCCGACATGTGGACCGCGGCGCGCATCAATGTCGACACGGCCAACCGGAACAACGTGGTGTTCCGTGTGATTGGCCGGCTGAAGCGCGGTGTGAACGCGGACCAGGCCCAGATTCAGGCCGACCACATCGCCGCCGACTTGCGCGCGCATTTCGCGATCAAGCAGACCGCCGGCCTCTACTTCCACGTCGTGCCGATGTTCGACGATCTGGTCGGCGACGTGCGGCCGACGATCGTCGCGCTGATGGGCGCCGTCGCATTCGTGCTGCTGATTGCCTGTGCCAACGTCGCCAACCTGCTCGTGGTGCGAGCGTCAGGCCGAAGCCGCGAGCTCGCCGTCCGCGCGGCGATCGGCGCCAGCCGCGGGCAGCTCGTGCGCCAGATGCTCGCCGAGAGCGTGGTGATCGCTGCCTGCGGCACGGCGCTCGGCGTGGGGCTGGCGCGCGCGGGGATCCAGGTGCTCACCGTGCTCGGTCCGAAGGATCTGCCGCGCCTCGACGCCGTGGCGATGGACCCGACGGTTCTCGCATTCGCGATCGGCGCGGGCGTCCTCACCGCGCTGGTCTGCGGCATCATTCCGGCCCTGCGCGCGTCGCGTACCGACGTGATGGAGGTGCTGCGCGCGGTTGGCGGCCGCTCCGGCGGCCTCCGCGGCGGCCGCACCCTGCGCAGCGGCGTCGTCGTCACGGAGGTCGCGCTGTCGTTCGTCCTTCTCGTCGGCGCCGGGCTCATGCTGCGCAGCGTCCTTGCGCTCGCGCTCGTCGACCCCGGCTACGATCCGGACAACGTGCTGACGTTCGCATTGCAGTCATCGGCGCGCCAGCCCGAGGAGCGCGCGGTGTTCAGCCAGCAGGTGCGCCAGCGGCTGCTGGCGATTCCCGGCGTCAGCGCCGCGAGCGCCGTCACGCCGCTGCCGCTCGACGGCCAGTTGATCAACGGCCGCTGGGGCACCGAGACGGCGTTGTCGGATCCCAGCAAGTTCCGCCAGGCAAACTTCCATGTCGTGCTGCCCGGCTACTTCGAGACGATGCACACGCGGCTGCTCGCCGGCCGCGTCTTCACCACCGCCGACAACGTCATCGACCAGAAGACCGACCTGCCGCGGCGAATCGTCGTCGACGACAGTCTCGCGGCGCTCGCGTTCCGCGGCGAGCCGGCGGTCGGCAAGCGGCTGCTGCTCCGGATCAGCACGCCGGAGGCCGAGTGGTACGAGGTGATCGGCGTCGTCGCACATCAGCGCCATTCGTCGCTCGCCACGCCGGGGCCGGAGGCGATCTTCGTGCCGGACGGCCACTTCGGTCACGGGTTCGCGGCACGATGGGCCGTCCGAACCGCCGGAGATCCGAACCAGATCGTGACCGCCGTCCGCGCCGCGATCGTGCAGGTCGATGCGCACGCCCCGCTCGCCGAGATCCAGCCGATGCGCGCGTTCGTCGACAAGGCGATGGCGCCGCTGCGCTTCACGACGACGCTGATCGCCATTTTCGCGGCGGTCGCCCTGACGCTCGCCGCGGTCGGGCTCTACGGCGTGCTGTCCACGATCGTCCGTCAGCGGACGGCGGAGATCGGCATGCGGATGGTGTTCGGCGCGCCGCGCTCGAGCATCCTGAATCTCGTGGTGGGCGAGGGGCTCAAGCTGGGCGCCGCCGGCATTGTCATCGGCCTTGCCGGCGCGTTTGCGATCACGCGGGTGATGGCGAGCATGCTGGTCGGCGTGAATGCCACCGACCCCGCCACGTTCGCTGCGATCGTGCTGCTGTTCGGCATCATCGCGGTAGCCGCATCCTGGGTGCCGGCGCGCCGCGCGTCGCGCCTCGACCCGATGCAGGCGATTCGCGAGGAGTAGGGGCGAGGGCGGTGTGCGCGCTCCGCGACGCCGGGCACACGGCTGCTACCGGCGCGTGAAGGACGGCGTGATCGACGAGGTCTTGACCTCGAGCGTGCTGCTGATCGCCGTGAAGAACGTGTCGGCGATCAATTTGTACCCCGCCGCGGTCGGATGCACGCCGTCGGAACCAAGCAGCCCGAGATTGCCGGCGAACGCCTTGTTGACGTCGACGAGTTGCACCTGCTCGAGGCTGGCGACCATCACGATGCGATCGTTGAAGCCGCTCACCAACTCCCATCCGAACGTCGCTCCCCGCGAGCCGGTCGGGTTCATCGGCGCAATGGTCGCGAGAAACGGCCGCACACCGGATGCCTTGGCAGCCTGCACCATTGTGCGGAGCCCCTCCGCCGCGCGGTCGAGAATCCCGTCCTGCGCGGTCTTGTCCGCTGCGACGTGGGCCATCTGGAGATCGTTCGTCCCCTCCATGATCAGGACGGCGCCGTGCCCGGGCAGCAGGCTGTTGAACCGCGTCGTGGCACTCGGCCCGTCGGATGTCGACGGGTTGGTGATGGCCTCGCCGCCTTTGCCGCCGTTGTCGACCCGCAGCGCCGCGACCTGCGTGGTATAACGCGCGATCAAATCCTGCGTGAGGACGCCTGGATAGGTTTGCTCGGCCGGAAACACGACGCGCGGCAGGAATTGCGACGCCGCGGCGGTCGCAGAGTTGCGCCCGTCCTCGCCGAGCGTGAGGCTGTCGCCGAACGCGAGGATCGACGTGACGAGCAGCGTCGGCGGCGGCAGCGGCGCGAGCACGGTGACCGCGAACGAGCACGGCGCCGTTCGCTGGAGCGCATCGGTGGCGACGCAGTTGACGGTCGCCAGACCGATGCCGAACGTCGATCCCGATGGCGGGGTGCAGACGACGGTCACCGGCAGCCTGCCGTTCGTCGTCGTCGGCGCGTAGGTCACGGTCGTCGACGTGCCGGCTGTCAGCCGCACGGTCTGCGGTGCCGGGCACGTGATCGTCGGCGGCTGTTCGACTGGAGGGGGCGGTGCCGTCGGCGTCGTGGTGCCGCCGCATGCGGCCGCAGCCAGCGCGACGACGATGGCGAGGGAAAAATGTCTCATTGTTCTTTCGTCAGCTTCGCCGGCACCGTCAGGCGAGATGGCGCCGCATCCGTGTGCAGCACCGTGTTCATCGCAGCGACCGCGCGCGCCGCATCGTCGAACGCCCAGTCGACCTGGCGCCGCTGATCCGCCGTCGGCAGGCCCGAGTAGCCTTCAATCGCGCGCGACAGACTGTTGACCGTGTTGAACTGCGCCACCAGATCCGCCTGGACCTGCACCAGCCGGCTGCTCGCGTCCGCGCGGCTCGACGTCAGGCCGCGGCCGCCCGGTGTGTCGAGCTGACCGGCGGCGGTTGCGCCGGCGGCACGCGCCGCCGACAGCGATTTCTGCAGCGCATACAGATTGAGCAGCGCGGTCTGGCGCGTGCGCCGGTCCGCCACGGAGAAGGTGACGCGCGGGTCCCCCTCGATGCGCAGCTCGCTTTTGAGCGATCGTCCCGCCGCGGCCAGCGTGATCGTATAGGTCCCCGGCAGCACCAGCGGACCTGCCGGCGGGCCGCCGAAGCCGCCGCCGGACGGGGTGTCGCGGCGGCCGTCAGCAACCGGCGGCTCGAAGCGCATGTCCCACGACACGCGGTTGATGCCGGCGCGAGCGGTCCCTTTGAGCACCCGAACGATGGCGCCGCGCGCATCGGAGGCGGTCACCGTAACTTCGTCGTTCGACGCGGCGCGCAGGTAGTAGTCGATGGTCGCACCGAAATCGGGGTTGGGTGCGAAGAACTGACCGGCGCCGTACCACGCCTGCGGGCTGTAGACCGTCAGCAGCCGCGCCCGCGCTGGCGGCACGAGGAACGCGTCGCTCTGCAGCACCGCCGGCGTGAGCGCCTCGAGCGCCGAGATGTTGTCGAGGATCCAGATACCGCGGCCGTGCGTGCCGGCAATCAGATCGTTGTCGCGAGGATGGACGAGGATGTCGTCCACCGGCACGTTCGGCATGTTCAGTGTCAGCGGCGACCAGCTGGCACCCTCGTCGACGGAGACGTGGATGCCGCGCTCGTGCGCGAGAAACAGCAGGCGCGGGTTGCGCGGATGCTCGCGCAGCTTGTGCGCCGAGGTGATCGGCAGCCCCGACGCGATCGCCCGCCAGGTCTGGCCGTAATCGTCGCTGGCGTAGACATACGTGCGGTAATCGTCGTTGTAGTGACCGTCGAAGGTCGCGTAGACGCGGCCGGCCTTGTGGCGCGACGACAGCACGCTGCTGACATAGGTGCCCGGCGGCAGTCCGGGCACGCGCTCGTTGAGCGCGGTCCATTTCTGTCCCGCATCTCTGGTCACCATCAGGCGGCCATCGTCGCTCCCGGTGTAGAGGAGCCGGGCGTCGAGCGGCGATTCGCTGATCGTCGTCAGGGTCGAGAAGGACGTGATGCCGTCGTGACGCGACAGCGCGCGCTCGGGCACGCGGCCGCCCATCAGCTCGAGCGACTCGCGATCGATGTTCGCGGTCAGATCCGGGCTGATCGGCCGCCACGTCGCGCCGCGATCGACCGTCTTGAACACCACGTTCGATCCCATGTAGAGCGTCTTCGGATCGAAACTCGACATCAGAATCGGCGCGTTCCAGTTCCACCGTTCGCGCTCGCCCTTCGGCAGCCGATCCGGCGGCAGGGGAGCGACCACCTGGCGCTCGAAGGTGGACAGGTTGACGCGGTTGGCGCGGCCGTCCTGCGATTCGATGATGGCGGTGCGGGGATCGGTCGGATCGATGCGCGCGTAGAAGCCGTCGCCGCTGCCGATGTTGAACGCATCGTGGTTCGAGATGCCGCTGCGCAGCCGCGTCGCGCTCGGCACGCACCAGTGGCCGTTGTCCTGCAAGCCGCCGCACACCACGTAGGGGTCCTGCATGTCGGCGCTGATCTCGTAGAACTGGCCGACCGGCAGATTGTCGCGGAACAGCCACGTCTGGCCCCGGTCCCACGAGATCGAGACGCCGCCGTCGCCGCCGACGATCAGGTGATTGGTGTCGTCGGGATCGATCCACAAGGCGTGATCCTCGGAGTGGACCGTGCTGAAGACGTCGGTGAAGGTCCGGCCCGCGTCGTTGGAGGTGTAGAAGCCGCGGTTGGATCCGAGCAGGTAGACGCGCGCCGCGTCTTTCGGATCCACGCGGATCTGACTGTAGTACATCGGCCGTGGATTGAGCGTCGACCACGCCTGCCAGGTGTCCCCGCCGTCCGCACTGCGATAGACGCCGTTGTCGCGGCCCGCTGCCTCGACGACCGCGAGGATGACGCGCGGATCGGCATGAAAGATGTCGAGGCCGATGCGCCCCTTGTCCCCCTGCGGCAGGCCATTCGACAGGCGCGTCCAGGTCGCGCCGGCGTCGCGGCTGCGGAAGATGCCGCTGCCGGGTCCGCCGCCGTTGAACCCCCACGCCTTGCGTTGGCGTTGATACATCGCGGCGAACAGCGTCTGCGGATCCTGGGGATCCATCACCAGATCGGTGGCGCCGGTGTTGTCGTCGACGTACAGCGCCTTGGTCCACGTGCGGCCACCGTCGACGGTCTTGAACACGCCGCGCTCGCTGTTCGGCCCCCACAGATGCCCGGCGGCGGCGACGTAGACGACGTCGGGATTGCGCGGGTGAATCACGATCCGTGCGATGTGCCGGGTGTCGGCGAGGCCGGATCGCGCCCAGGTCTGGCCGGCGTCCGTCGACTTGTACACCCCGTCGCCCCATGACGAGCTCTGGCGGTTGTTCGCTTCACCAGTCCCCGCCCAGACCACGTTGGGGTTCGCGGTGGCGACCGTGATGTCGCCGATCGACATCATCGCGTCGACGCGATCGAAGATCGGCGTCCACGACGTGCCCTGATTGGTGCTTTTGAAGATGCCGCCGCTGGCAGTGGCGACATAGATCGCGTCCGGCTGCCCCGGGACGCGCGCGACCGCGAAGTCGTCGATCCGGCCGCCGGTATTCGCGGGTCCGACGCTGCGCCAGCGCAGCGTCCCGAGCAGCGATGGATCAAGAAGCGGCGTCGGCTGGGCGCCGCCGCTGACGACGACAAGAAAAGGAATGATAAGAACGAAAATCGGACGAACGATGCGCATCACGGCGAGTATACGATCGCCGCGATGCGCTGACCGGGACTGCCGACTGGCCTATTTCTCCACCACCCCGCCGTGACCGTTGCAGGCGGTCGCCTTCGTCTTGCCGGTCTGCGTCGTGCCGTCCTTGCACATCGCGCTGGTCGTATCGAGAGTGACCGCGTCTTTCACTTTAGCGCCAGCCTTCTTGCTGCCCTTCGCGGTCGCTTTCGCGCCCTTCTTGACGCCCTTACCGGTCGCCTTGGCGGCATCTTTTCCGGCTTCGCCCGCTTCCTTGCCGGCCTTTTTGGTTTCCTTGCCGGCTTTCTTCGCGTCCTCAGTCGCGGTCGTCTGCTGCGCAAACGCCGTCACTGTAGGAATTCCGAACGCCAGGACCCCCGCGATCGCCGAGCTCATGAGCAATTTCTTAAACATCGTGCCTCCACCTCGTCCAGTATCAAGTTTCATTCCGTCCGGCGGTACGGCCACCGCGGCCCTCTTCTTGCTCGGCAGGGCCATATGCAGTGGTCACCCGGGAATCGCGGCGACATCGACGACGCACGGGGACGATCGGGTGGGTTCGGCGTTGCCCACCTGGGGATAGGCGGCTTCCTCATTCTTCTCGTATTGAGCTGGGCGAGCGGAACCAACCTGTTCTCGCTGCTTGGCACCGGGACCGGGGCGCCGGCGCAGTCGGTCGGCACCAGCGGTCGCGCGGCGAGCTCGCCGGCCGAAGAGCGCCTCGTCGACGAGGTCGGGGCGGTGACCAAGGATGCGCAGGACATGTGGGCCGAGAAGCTCGGGTCGCGCTATCAGCGGACGAAGGTCACGCTGTTCCGCGATGCCATTCAATCAGGCTGCGGCTCCGCGCAGTCGGCGACCGGGCCGTTCTATTGTCCGCAAGACGGCGTCGTCTACCTCGATCTCGGATTCTTCAACGAGCTGGCACAGAAACTGGGCGCGCCGGGCGACTTCGCTCAGGCGTATGTGATCACGCATGAACTCGGGCATCACGTCCAGAATCTGCTGGGACTGAACGAAGGCGCATCAGGCGATCGCCGCACCGGCGCCAACAGCGCATCGGTCGCGCTCGAACTCCAGGCTGACTGTTTCGCCGGCGTGTGGGGGCACGAAGCGTCGCAGCCGGGACGCGCCGCCGCCGGCAAGGTCCAGCTCGATCCCGGGGACATGGAAGAAGGGCTGCGCGCCGCCGCGGCGATCGGCGACGATCGGCTGCAGAAGATGGCCACCGGCCGCGTGATGCCGGACCGTTTTACCCACGGCTCGTCGGCGCAGCGCGTCGCTTGGTTCAAGCGCGGTATGGAAACCGGCGACCCGCGCTCGTGCGGCACGTCGGCGGCGACCACGAGGTAGCTGAAGAATCCAAAAACCGCCGAGGCCGCAGAGACCGCGGAGAAGAATTACCGGCGGCGGCGGCCGGCGATGGCGGCGCGGACCCGCTCTGACGCCGCCTGCTGGCGCAGCGTATTTTCGCTGGCGCGCGCCCGAGCGTCCTGCACCTGCCGATGGACGCGCTCGACGTGTTCGGAGGCGTTCCGTTTCTGCAGCCCCGGCAGGTCCGGAAAGATCTCGAACAGGTCATCGTGGCTCGGCGGCTTGGCCATGTCCATCAGTGTATCAACCGCGGCCTGAAAGCGATCCATCACCCGGTGCCGGTGGCTGCGCGTGTGCAGCTTGAGGTAGTCGGACTGCAGGCGCACCTGATCGGGCGAGCGCCACGATCCGGCGCGGCGCCGCAGATGCCACGCGTAGGCGCGCCGGCAGATCGCCTCGACCAGCGGCGCCGGGATGTGGAGCAGCGCCTCCAGACTCCGCTTGACGAAGGCGAGCGCGCCGCTGCGCACGTCGATGCGTGAGGCCAGAGGAGAGCCTCGCTTGCCGCTGTTGGGATAGCACTGGCCGACGAACGGGTTCGCGGCGCGGAACTGTTCGATCAGCTCGCCGCCAACGAGCGGCTGCAGGTGAATCACCTGATTGGCGGTGAAGAGATCCTGCTGATCGACCGCCAGGTGCGTGTCGGCGAGGACGAAGTTCGCGCAGATCGTGCGCCGCCGGTGCAGGAGCTTGGTGAGGACGAGCAGCATCACCGTCACCGTCCAGACACGCGCGCCGCGCGTCACGATGAACAGGTCGAGGTCGCCGTTGGGCTCCAGGTTGCGGTGCGCGACGCTGCCGGACAGGGCGACCAGACGCGTGAACGGCAACGCGCAGATCAACCGCAGCGCCAGCGCGTGATGGACCAGGAAGGCGTCGCTGCGCCCTTCGCGGCGGCGGCGCTCGGCGACGAGATCGCCGCGTCCGACGGGAAAGAAAAATCCGTCGCGGTATTCGAGGATGTGCTGGAGGAGCGCGCTGCCTTCGAACACCGCGAGGATTTCCGGGCGCGTCTGATCCGACTCGATCAGCGAGTGATGGACCTGCTCGAGCGTCAGCGGATAGTCGAACAGCGACGCGTAGATGACCGTGCGGGCGATCGCGATCTCGCGGCTCGTCACCACATCAGGCCTCCGTTGCGAGCGGCGCGGCGTGCGCCGGCGCCCGCATCATCCACAGCGCCAGCCCGCAGCCCGCCGTCAGCACGACCTCGGTGCCGAGCGTCGCCCACGCGGCGCCTTCAATCGAACGCAACGGGATCAGCGACGCGTTCAGCGCGATGTTGACCGCGAGCGCGAGTCCGCAGAGCCCCGCGTAGATGCGCTGGCCATCCCATCCGACCAGTTGGTGCGTCAGCGCGAAGTTGAGCGCGAGCAGCGGAAACGACAGCAGCAGGATGCGGAAGGCCGGCACCGCCCCGGCGTACCGGGCGCCGTATACCAACGGAATCAGCCAGCCGGCACAGAACCACAACGCCGCCGCGGCGGCGATCGCGGCGCCGGTCAGCGGCAGCGCGACGCGGGCGAGCGGCCGCAGGTCGCCGGCGCGGACGAGCCCGGGCAGCACGACCGCGAGCACCGCCGCCGGAAGCAGCCGCAGCGCCTCGACCAAGCGGAACACCGCGTTGTAGAGCGCCACCGACTCGGTGCCCGACCACAGCTGCACCAGGAACAGGTCGATACGGAAGTAGAGCGCCGACAGCACAATCCCCGCGCCGATCGGCCAGACGTCGCGCCGGAACACGCGCCAACTCGCCGGCGCGCGCAGCGCGGAGGCCGCAGGCCCCCCGGGTACGAGCCGCGATGCGATCCGCAGACTGCAGGCGAGCGTGACGATGACCGGCAGCAGCATCGCGATCGCCAGCACCGTCACATCCGGCGTCCACCACAACGCGATCAGGCCGCAGGCGAGCGTGCCGCCGCGCTGCCACAGGATCAGCGACGACTCGACGTCGCTGCGCGACAGGCCGCGGTAGTAGTAGTGGAGCAGTTCGATCAGGCCGCTGCACGCGTAGACGATCGCGAGGACGAGGAGCGGCGCCGCCGGCGCGGCGTGCCAGGCCGCCGCCAGGCCGACCGCCACCGCCGCGACCGCGCCG
>JAOBWF010000064.1 GCA_025463215.1 Acidobacteriota bacterium
CGGTGCTGGCGTATCTGTACGAACCGCCCTGGATCGGCGGCGTCACCTCCTGCTTGCGACGATGGGAGGAAGATCCGCCGGGCACGCCGTTCCGCTGGACCATGGGGCGCGGCACCTTCTTCGTGCCGTCGAATGCGACGACGATGACGGTGCCGCTGCGCGCACTGTTTCCGGGGCCGAACGGCAAACCGGTGGTGGTCGAGATCCGCGTCGACGGACGGCTGCTGGCGACGATCGATCTGATCGAGCCCGACGCGTGGGTGCGGAAGCCGCTGCCGCTGAATCGCTATACGGGACGCAGGCGCTTCCGCCGGGTCGATCTCCGCGTATCGCGCGTCGTGCCGCCGTTCAATCTCGGCGTGATGGCAGGAGCTGTGGAATTGCGGTGAATCAGATCCTGAAACTTTATCGTCCTGTCACGGGCACGATCTGGATCAGGGTCGGGAACCGGGCCGGCTGACCACCCGGCTTCGGGTTCGGGTATCCCTGCGAGATGTCGGACTGAAAATCCTTGATCGTGACCCCGGGCGCGAACGCCATCGTGTCCTCGTTGAACTTGCCGATGTCGAACTCGTGCGTCGCGGGCATGTCGTAGACGAGCTCGCCCTTCTGCTTGAGCACGGTGCGATAGTAGGCGACCAGTTCGACGAATGTCGCCGGGGATCCGAAGATGTAGTACCGCTGGCCCCGTCCGGCGTCGTACGAGGTGATGAACTGCGCGCCGGGAAAAATCGGCACGCCGAGCGTCGCTTCGGTCGGCGTGCCATCCGGTGGCAGCCGCGTTGCGTCGCCGGCCGCCGGCGTTTGCGGCGGCGCTTGCGGCGGTGCCGCCGGCACGGGACGTCCCGTCTGGCCAGACTGACCGGGCCGCGGAAAGGGCTGCGGTGTCTGAAACGCGTCGAGGACGCGGAGCGAAGAGAGGACACACAGAAGGATCAGCCAAAGAGACACAAAGACACGGAGGCAACGATTTCTCTGTATCTCACTGTCTCTGTGGCTATTCTTCATCGGTGTCCTTTGTCCCCTCTGTGTCCTTGTGACGATCATGCCCCCGATTATAAGTCTTCGTGATTTCTGTCGCGCACAGCGTGACTGGCTGCTCGAGACCACCGAGTCGCTCGTCGGTTTCGAATCGCCGACAACCGACAAGGCCGCCGTCGATCGCTGCGGTGCGGCGCTCGCGGCGCGGCTCGAAGCGATCGGCGGCCGCGTGACGCGTTTGACGCGGCCTGACCGCGGCGATCATCTGCTCGCCGAGTTTGGCTGCGGCCCATCGCAGATCCTCCTGCTCGGTCACTTCGACACCGTGTGGCCGGTGGGACAGCTCGACCGCATGCCGCTGACGCGCTCGGCCGGCCGCCTGCACGGTCCCGGCGTATTCGACATGAAGGCCGGCATCGCCATCGCGATGCTCGCGACCCGCGCCCTGCTCGAGATCGGCCCCGCCCTCACCGACCGCATCGTCATGCTGTGGACGACGGATGAGGAGGTGGGCAGCGAGACGTCGCGGGCCGCGATCGAAGACGAGGCGAGGCGCAGCCGCGCGGTCCTGGTCCTCGAGCCATCGCTGCCTGGCGGCGGCGTGAAGACCGCCAGGAAAGGGTGCGGTTCCTATCAGCTGACCGTGCGCGGCGTCGCGGCGCACGCCGGCATCGAGCCCCAGAAAGGCGCCAGCGCCGTCCACGAGCTCGCGCATCAGATTCTTCGCGTCAACGCGCTGCAGGATCTGGAGCGAGGGATCGCCGTCAACGTGGTGCAGGTGTCGGGCGGGCTGCGCTCGAACGTGATTCCGGACGAAGCGCGCGCCACGGTCGACGTCCGTGTGCCGACCGCGGCCGCCGCCGCCGAGATCGACGCGGCCTTTGCCGGGCTGCGCGCGGTGGACAGCCGAACCCGCGTTACCGCGAAGGGGGGCCTTGACCGGCCGCCGTTGGAACGGACCGCCCACGTGGCGCGTCTGTATGAGTATGCGAGGAGCGTCGCGCGGGAACTCGGCCAGGAGCTGGCCGAGGGCGGCACCGGCGGCGGATCAGACGGGAATTTCACCGCTGCGCTGGGGGTGCCAACGCTCGACGGCCTCGGTGCGATCGGCGACGGTGCGCACGCGCTTCATGAACACGTCGAGATCGAATTGCTGCCCGATCGGGCGGCGCTCGTGGCGGGACTCATCACCAAGCTTTCAGCTGACAGCGCTCGGCTATCAGACTGAGAGCTGAGCACGTTGTTCACACCGAGAGCTGATCACTGTAAGCTGAAAGCAATATATGAACAACACGGTGAAGACGGCCCTGCTGCTCGGCACGATGAGCGCTCTGCTCATGTTCATCGGGCAGGCGCTTGGCGGCGCCGGCGGGATGTTCATCGGCTTCGTCTTCGCGGTCGGGACGAACTTCGCGTCGTACTGGTTCTCCGACAAGATCGTGCTGCGCATGTACAACGCGCAGGAAGTCGGCCGCGGCCATCGCCTCTACGACGTCGTCGCCCGCCTGGCGACGCGCGCCGGTCTGCCGCAGCCGCGCTGCTACGTCATCCCCGACGCATCGCCGAACGCGTTTGCGACCGGCCGCAACCCGCAGCACGCCGCGGTCGCCGCCACCGAAGGGGTGATGCGGCTGCTCACCGACGAGGAGCTCGAAGGCGTGCTCGCGCACGAGCTGGCGCACGTGAAGCACCGCGACATCCTGATCAGCTCGGTCGCGGCGACGCTGGCTGCCGCGATCATGATGATCTCGCGGTTCGCGATGTTCTTCGGCGGCGGCAGCCGGGACGACCGCGAGGGCTCGAACCCCTTCGCCCTGATTGCGACGATTATCCTGGCGCCGATCGCGGCCATGCTCATCCAGGCGGCGATCTCGCGGTCGCGCGAGTTCGACGCCGACGCCGGCGGTGCGGCGATCGCCGGCAGCCCGAACGGGTTGGTAAGCGCGCTGCGCAAAATTGAGGTGGCAGCGAAACAGATTCCACTCGATGCGAATCCGGCAACTGCGCACATGTTCATCATCAAACCCTTCAGCGCATCAAGCCTGTTGGGTCTGTTCAGCACCCACCCGCCGACCGCCGATCGTATTCAGGCGCTGCTACAGCAGAGATAAGATTCGCCGCACAAATGCTCAAACTGTGGCCGCAGGACCACGGTCGAGTACTGGCGTACCGTTTGCTGCTTCGTCGTTTAGACGGAGGACACGGTGCACGTAGAAGACCTGGACATCTCGCCGAGCAAGGTCGCCGAAACGGCGCAGCGGATTATCGACAGGGCGATCGAGGAAGCTCGCCGCCGCGAACACGCACTCCTGACGAACGAGCACCTGTTCCTCGCCTTCGCGCAGGTCGAGTGGGACATGTTTGCCGAAGTGATGCGGGACGTCGACCTCAACCCGCACACGATTCTTCAGGCGATTGAAGAACACCTCCACATGATGCCGTCGTTCGCGGGGCGCGAGCTGCGCGTCTCGCCGGCGACCAAGCTCGTCTTCAAGCTGGCGCTCCACCATGCCAGCCGCGCCGGGCGCCAGACCATCGAAGCCGCCGACCTCTTTTCCGCCGTGTTCGAAGAAACGCAGGGCGTGCCGGTCTCGATTCTCCGCCGCCATGGTGTCGAGCCGGACGTGCTCGTCTCGAGGCTGTCGGCCCGCATGCGGGACATGGAACTTCGCGAGGAGCGTTTGAAGAAGCGGTTCGAGCTGCCGCCGTTCCTGAAGCACTTCGCCACCAACTTGAATCTGCTCGCGCGGCAGGACAAGCTGCCGCCGGTATTCGGCCGCGACAAGGAAATCCAGCAAGTACTGGAAATTCTTTGCCACCGCGAGCGGGCCAATTCCGTGATGCTGATCGGCGAGCCGGGCGTCGGTAAAACGGCGATCGCCGAAGGGCTGGCGCGCCGCATCGAGTTCGAGCCGGAAACGGTGCCGGTCCGGCTGCGCGACTGCCAGGTCGTCAACCTCGCCATGAACAGCATGGTTGCCGGGACGATGCTGCGCGGCATGTTCGAGGATCGCATCCAGAACGTCATCCGCGAACTGAAGGAACGCACCAACCTGATTCTGTTCGTCGACGAGGCGCACACGATGGTCGGCGCCGGGTCGGCGCTCGGCGCGCCATCGGACGCCGCCAACATCTTCAAATCGGTCCTGGCGCGCGGCGAGATCCGGATGGTCGCGGCGACCACACTCAGCGAGTACAAGGAATACATCCAGGAGGACGAGGCGCTCGCGCGCCGCTTCCGCTGCGTCACCGTGTGCGAGCCGTCGATCGAGGAGACGCGGAAGATTCTCTACAGCCTGCGGCCGCGGCTCGAGCGGAACTATTCGGTCCGCCTGCTCGACGAAGCAATCGAGACGGCGCTCGAGCTGTCGCCGCGCTACATGCGCAACCTGCATCTCCCGGACAAGGTCATCGGCTGGCTCGACACCGCGGCGGTGCGCGCGGAGATCGATCGACGCTGGGAAGTGAAGACGGCCGATATCGTGTCGGTGATCTCGCACGTCGCCTCGATCCCCGAAGACATGGTGTTCCGTGACGTATCCGACCGCTTCAAGGACATCGAGACCAAGCTCCAATCACGCGTCGTCGGACAGAAGAACGCGATCGACGCGGTCGCCCGCCGGCTGGTGCTCAACAAGGGACCGCTCAAGGACGGCTTCGATCGGCCGGACGGCGTGCTGCTGTTCCTTGGACCGACCGGCGTCGGCAAGACCGAGCTCGCCAAGTCGGTCGCCGAATTCCTGTTCGGCGATGACAAGAAGATGATCCGCGTCGACATGTCGGAGTATCAGGATGGCTCGGTATCGGTCGACAAGCTGATCGGCATGCCGCGCGGCATCGTCGGCAGCGAGCGCGGCGGTGTGCTCACGAACCAGTTGAAGGACAACCCGTACTGCGTCGTGCTCCTCGACGAGGTCGAGAAGGCGAGCCCGAACACGCTGAACCTGTTCCTGCAGGCGTTCGACGAAGGGTGGATGACCGACGGCCGCGGTAAGCGCGTCTACCTGAGCGATGCGGTCATCATCATGACGTCGAACATCGGTGCCGAGCATTTCCGCAAGCTGACCAGCCCGCTCGGGTTCAAGCAGCGCAGCGTCGGCGCCGAGCAGGTCGAAGGGGAAGTGATGCGCGAGCTGGAACGGCGCTTCCCGCCGGAGTTCCGCAACCGCATCGACGAAGTGGTGCTGTTCGCGCCGCTCACGCACGACGAAGTGCGCGCCATCGCGCGGCAGTATCTGCGGCAGGTCACCGCGGCGCTCGCGAAGGCCGGCAAGACGCTGACGGTCGACGATGAGGCCCTGGAACTGGTGGTGGTGAACGGCTACAGCATGGCGTTCGGCGCCCGCTTCCTCAAACGCTTCATCGACGAGCACGTGAAGCTGCCGATCAGCGCGCAGTGGAAGAACGGATCGCACTTCGACGTCAAGGTCAGGGAGGGTCAGCTGGCCGTCGAGCCGGGCATGACGAAAGCGGCGGCGGCCGTCGCCTACGGCGATGTTGCGTAGAGTCGCGAACAGGGCGCCAGGCGCCAGGCGCTAGAGGATCGAGCGCGGACGCGAGACGTCACCAGGCGAACGCGACCTGTTCGCTCGCGTGCGAGGCGGCCGCGGACGTATGTTCCGCGTCCGCCTCGTTTCTTTTGCTCAGGCCGTAGCGGTCCTGGAGCACGCGCACCATGCCCTGAATCTGCTTGCGGTACTCCGCCGGCGCGTACTTCTTCTCGTACAGATTCTCGAACCGCGGCAGCATCGACGGGAACTCGCGCTCGATAAACGTCATGAAGTGGCTGCGGGTGCCGGCCTCGAGAAACATCACGTTGGTGCCGAGGAAGCGCGCGCCATGGTCGGCGATCGCTTTCACGGTGCGTTCGATCTTCTCGCGCGACGAGGAGAACCCCGGCACGATCGGGTTCATCAGTACGCCAGCGTTGATCCCGGCGTCGACCAGCTCGCGGACGGCGCGCAGCCGCTGCAGCGGGTGGGCCGTGCCGGGCTCGAGCTGTCGCCACGCGTCTTCGTCGACCGTCGGCACGCTGATGTAGACGGTGCAGGCCGCGACGCGCGAGAGATCGGCGAGCAGATCGCGATCGCGGACGATCATCGGTCCTTTCGTGATGACCCCGATCGGATTGCGGGCGTGGAGCAGTGCTTCGATCGAGCGGCGCGTCAGTTTGTAGTGCCCCTCGATCGGCTGATAGCAGTCGGTCGCCGTCCCCACCGCGATGTAGTCCCCCTTCCACGACGGCCGGGCCAGCTGCCGCGCGAGCACCTCGGGGAAGTTCTTCTTGACGAGAATCATCGACGCGAACTCGTCGTCCGCATTCAGCTCGAACTGCGAGTGGTAGCGGCGGGCATAACAGTAGTGGCAGCCGTGGGTGCAGCCGCGGTACGGGTTCAGCGTCCACTCGAACGGCATCCCCTTCACCGGATTCAGGGCGGACCGGCAGGTCACTTCCTGATAGCGCGCCTGGTCAGCGCGCCGCTCCGCCTCCGTCAGCGCCCCGGCGCCGCCCGCCCGCACCGTATTGGCGATATCGCGGGTCGTCGTCGTCGGTGCGGTGGCGCCGAGATCGAACAGCAGAGGAAAGGAAGACATGACGGGACCCCAGAATCACCGGCGCAGAACAGACCGGTATTCGCTTTTGTTTCGCCTAATGATTAGGGGTCGGCGAGGAGATGTCAAGCGCGTGAGGCGGGTCCGATGGACCCACCGTTCAACGCGGCTTCGTGGCGGGGCGACGACGCACGGGCGCCTTGGCGGCAGACGACCTGGATGCGGTGCCGGTCGCTTGTGCGTGCGTGCGGGCCTTTGCGGTCCCCGCTCGCTTCTTCGCGACCGGTTTCCGGCCGGTCGTGGCGACGGCGCCCGACGATACGCGCGACGAGTGCTTGGCGCGATGCCGCGTCTTCCTCGGCGTGGCGGCTTCCGCCATTGACGACAGTGCAAACGCCGCGATGAGGGCGGCGACGAACATTTTCATTGTTTTCCGGACCATACGAACGTCCTCCCGAAGCGAGCCAGCGTGCCGAAGAATCCGCTACGATAGCACGGCTGGCTGATGAATTCTCGCGCCGCGTTCGCCTTGCCATCTACGGCGTGATCGTGCAGTCCGGGTGTGCGCCTGCCGCAGCCGAGCTCGCCGCCGCACTTGGTCGCACCGATGGTGATGTCGCTGCGGCGTACCACTCCCTCGCGGAGGCGCACGTCATCGTCCTGCGCCCCGGAACTACCGAGATCGCGTGGGCACCGCCCTTTTCCTCGGTCGTGACCCCCTTTCGCGCGACCGCCGGAGCGATGTCCTGGTACGCCCCGTGCGCATGGGATGCATTTGGGATTCCGGCGGCGCTGCACCGCGATGCCGGCATCGAGGCGCGGTGCGCCTGGTCAGGGGAACCGATCAGGTGCGGCGTGGCCGACGGCGAGGCGTACGGCGACGGCGTGATCCATCTGCTCGTGCCGGCGGCACATTTCTGGGACGACATCGCCTACACCTGAGCGAACATCCTGCTCTTCCGGTCGGAAGAGAATGTCGCGCGGTGGTGTGATGTGCGCCGCGTCCCGCGCGGTGCGGTCATGACGATCGCGCAGGCATGGGATCTGTCGCAGCGGTGGTACGGGACCCGCCTCGATCCCGACTTCCGCCGCCCGGCCCCGGACGAAGCGCGCGCCATCTTCGCGAGCGTGGGCCTCACGGCCGCCTTCTGGGTGGTCTAGACGTGGTGCGGGCCTTCGGGCCTGCTAGAGCAGATAGGCCAGCGCGAACCCGATCTGCGCGACGAACATCATCCGGTACATGTGCGCCCAGGAGACGTGGTTCTCCTCGACGGCGAGATCCTCCGGCCGCCGCAGCATCAGGTAGAGCACATAGAGGCCGTAGATCGTCATCACGGCGCCGAGGATCTGCAGCAGCCAGAAGTTGCCGGTCAGCACGCGCGTGAAGGCGCCGATGTTGATCATCACGAACGGGATGACGAACGACGGCGAGATCATCCAGGCGGCGCGGCGTACACCGTGCTGAATCGGCAGCGTGCGGCAGCCGCCGCGGCGGTCGCCTTCCATGTCCGCGAAATCCTTGGTGGTGGTCGCGCCCAGAAGAAACAGACCAAAAATGCAACCGATGTACCACGGCTCGACGCCGACGATCGTCTTCACGGACGACCATCCGGCGACCTTCAGCAGCACCCCGCGCGGGATCGCGATCGTGATGTTGGCCCAGATGCCGAGGCGCTTGGTGCGAAACGGCGGCACCGAATACAGATAGGTGAAGACGACCGCTACGGCGACGAGCCAGAAGCACTCGTGGCGCTTCGACACGCTCAGCGCAGGCCCGCCCGGGACGACGAGCCATGCGAGAACGAGTGCGAGCGCGTAGGCGATCATCGTGAACGCCCACACCTGCGAGATGGTCAAGCGGCCGCTCGGCAGCGGGCGCTTCGGCTTGTTGACGCGATCGATCTCGAGGTCGTAGATCTGATTCAGCGCGTTGTTGCCCGCATTGAGCAGCGCCGCCATCGCCGCGCCGATGAACGGCGCCGTCAGCAGCGCCGGCGACCAGGGCTCGCGCGGCGCCGCGCCGATTGCCGTCAGCGCGCCGGAGACAAACCCCAGCGCAGGCGCGACCAGGGTGAACGGGCGGGCGAGATCGAGGTACGCCGCGGGGTGCGACGTGCGAAGTGCGGGGTGCGACGCGCGAGGTGCCGGGCGCGACGCACGAGGTGCGGTCACGCGAGGAGGCGTCACGCGAAGACGATGACGACCGCTGCGGCCACCGCGGTGTTGATGAAGTTCAGCATGTCGTTGTTCAGCATACCCGGTCCTTCGAGCGTCGCGCCAAGCACGCTTTCGACCAGGGCGCCGGCAGTCGCGGCGGCGGCAACCATCGCGATCGCCGCAACCGGAACAAGGCCGAGCGCGGCGCCGGCGGCGGCCAGCGCGACCGCGGCGGCGACTCCCGCGGCCGTGCCCTCGAGCGACATCGCGCCAGGCGTGCCTGGCGGGACGCGCCTCAGCGTCGTCACGAGAAACGCCGCGCGCCCCCACGCCTTGCCGATCTCACTGGCCACCGTGTCGGAGCCCGCCGCGGTGAGGGCGGCGACCAGGGCGGCGAGCGCCAGTCGCGGGTACGGGGTGGTGACCGCGGCGATCGCCGCGATCGCCGCAACGCCGCAGTTGGCGATGGCGTTGCCCGGTCCGCGGCGTCCGCCGCGCTCTTCGGCGATGCCCAGCCGCTCCTTGCGCGCGAGGCCCAGGCGCGACGTCACCGATGCGGCCACGAACGTGACGAGCAGGAGGATCCAGGCGCCGAGGCCGCCGCCCGCGTAGATGACCGCGCCGACCAGTGCACCGGTGATCGCGCCCGATCGCGACACCGTGCGCGCGCGATACCCAAGCCATCCAGTGAGGACGTTGACGCCGATCGCCCAGGGCAGCGCGGCGCCGAGCGCCGCGCTACTCGCTGTGAGCGACGCCGTCGTCGTCAGGCTGGCCAGCCACAGCACCAGCCCCGCGGTGGCCGGCACGGTGATGTTGTCGTCGAGGCGTATCGGAATCGTTTCCGCCAGTGCGGCGACGATCGCCGCCGCGACCGGCGCGACGAGCGCGAACATCAGCGGCGGCACGGGCACGACCGCCGGCCGCACCCACCAGGCCAGCACCGCCCCGGCGATGCTGCCAAAAACCACGAATGCGATCGTGCCGGCGATCGATTTGTCCGGGTTCCACGGCAAACGGCCGGATGGAACCGCCGGGATCGCGGACGTCGCAACGAACACATGTTGCTCTCCGATCGCGGCGTTCTCTCCCGTTTGTTGCGAAGCTCGCCGCCCCAGGAGTGTGGCGAAGCCGTCACCGAAGGCGAGGATGCCCCACGACGCGGCGGCGATATCGAGGCGATGCGGGAACGCGAGCATCAGCAGCAGGACCGACAACGGATACAGCAGGATGCCGAGCGGGAACCCACGGTGGTGATCGACGGGCCGATACAGGCGCCGGCCGCCGACCCGCGGCAGCAGCGCGACGTTGAACAGCAGCGCGGCCGCCGCCAGAGCCGCCGCCTGCCAGCCGTTCAGCCCCCGGAGCAGCAGCGCGAACAGGCCGGAGGCGATATGGACCCACTGCCGCGCAGTCTCGGAATGGGGCGCTGGCGCGGCCTTCACGCGGGGTGAGCCGCCGAGGGCCGGTTGCGGATCGACGCGATCGTCCGCGTCACCCCCTCGGTGAGCGGCGTCTGCGCGTAGCCGAGATCGTGGATCGCGTCGCCGCTGTCGAGCGACCAGTCGTGACGGAAGATGTCGACGGCGCCCCGGGTCACCAGCGGCGTCCCTCCGAACAACGACACGCGCAGTTCCTCCATCGCGCCGAGCAACGCCGCCACCGGGAACGGAATGCGCATCGGCGGCCGTCGTCCGGTGAGCTGCTGGACGATCTCGAACAGGCGCCGCTGCGGCGCATTCTCGCCCCCGAGCGCATACCGGCCGCCGATCCGGCCGCGCTCGAGCGCGGCGCAATGCCCGGCCGCGACATCGTCCACGTACGCGTACGACCAGTTGTTCTCCGGGCCAATCACCCCTGGTAGCTGGTGTCTGAGATGATCCGCGATCAACCGGCCGACGAGATTGCCTTCGGTCGACGGACCGGGTCCGTAGACGACCCCGGGATAGACGCGGATCACTGGACGGCCCTCGTCGACCGCCTGCCCGGCGAGTCGATCGGCCTCGACTTTCGTGCGCTGGTAATCGTTGGCGATGAGCGGCTCCGTCCGGCCGCGCGGCGGCAGCGCCACGAACGACGAGGTGTAGAGCACGCGCGGGATACCGAGCGCGGTCGCGGCCGCGATCACATGGCGGAGCCCGCCGACGTTGACCTCGTCGAAATCCTGCGGTCGGCGCCGCCAGATGCTGACGAGCGCGGCGGAATGCGAGATGGCGTCGCAGCCGGCGGCCGCGCGTTCGACCGCGCCGCGATCGCGGATGTCGCCGTCGATCGCGGTGCCGGGCAGGCCACTGCGGCTGGCCCCGCGCGCGAAGATCACGAGGTCGTGGCCGCGGCTTGCCAGTGCGCGCACGACGCTGCGGCCGAGATATCCGGTGCCGCCCGTGACCAGGACTTTCACGGCGTGGCGCCGCGCCAGTACTCGAGGAGATCGTCGACCGTGCGCTCGATCGGAATCGCCGCCGTCCAGCCGAGCTCGTCATGGATGCGAGCGGGATCGCCGAGCAGCAGCGGCGTGTCGTTGGGACGGTAGCGCGCCGGATCGACCTTCACCGCCACGGGGACACGCGCGCGTGCGAGCATCAGGTCGAGCAGTTCGCGGATGGTGATCGCGCGCCCGGAACAGATGTTATACGGCCGCCCCGGCTGGCCGCGCTCGACAATCAGCTGATACGCGCGGACCGTATCGCGGACGTCGGTGAGATCGCGCCGCGCCTCCAGGTTGCCGACCGACAGCTCCGGCGCCCACTGTCCGCGTTCGATGTCGGCGATGCGGCGGGCAAAGCCCGACGCGACGAAAAACGGATCCTGGCGCGGACCGAAGTGGTTGAACGGCCGCGCGATCATCACCGGGACCGAGCCGTTCGTTTTCGCCGCGAGCATCTCCTGCGCCAGCTTGCTGAGTCCGTACGGGCTCGACGGCCGCAGCGGGTGTGCCTCGGTGAGCGCCTCGTCCGCCGCCGCATAGACCAGCGCCGAGCTCGGCACCAGCACGCGTGCGCCGAGGCCCGCACGCTCGATCGCGGTGAGCACATGATGCGTCCCCATCACATTGGTGGCGAAGGTCGCAGCGGTCGAATCCCACGCCTTGCCGACGTGCGCGGCACCCGCGCAGTGATACACCGCGGATGGCTGCGCCCGTCCGATCGCCGCCTCGACCTGCGCCAAGTCGAGCAGGTCGACCGCGTCCCATTGCGTGGCGGCCGATCCGCCGCGCGGCGGTGACCCGCCGGGACGATGCCACGCGACGACGGCCGCGCCCGAGCGCGTCAGCAGATCGACGACGTGGCTGCCGGCAAATCCGGCGGCGCCGGTGACGACGATCGGGCTCGGCATCGCGCGCTCCGGTTACCGGGGGACGCCGCTCAGCGCCCCGTTGAACGGCGAGAAGTTGCCGAGGCCGGCGAGCGTGAACGACAGGAAGAAGCGATGATCCGCCGGAATCGGCGACACCGAGTTCACGCCGTAGTTGTAGGTCTGATACTCGAGTGCGAGGCCGCAGCACTGGGCGTTGTAGAACGCCGAGATGCGCTGCTGCACCACCGCGCGGTGGAGCAGGTCGAGGTTGACGGAATAGATGCCGCCGAACCGGTTGTCCTTCGTATGCATGGTCGACGAGGCGAAGATGGCGTGGTCGAGCAACGTCGGGTCGTTGAAGCCCGCCAGCTCCGGGATGTAGCCGCGCTTGGTCCAGCCGCCGGTGACCTGGACGCGGGTGGTCCACGAATACGAGGTGTTGGCGGAAATCGTCCGCAGCTTGTGGTAGCGCGCGTCGAACTCGGCGCGCAGCGTCGTGTTGATCGCGTCGGTCGGCACCGCGCGGACGCTGAGCGCGATCGGCGAGAAATTCGTCTGCTGCCCCTGCCCCTGGTTGGTCTGATACTGAAGGTCGTACTGTGCCGCGAGCTGGTTCGTGTAATAGCTCTGCGACAGCTCGACGTCGAAGATCTCGCGCGACTGCGCCTGGACGCCGGGCGTCAGCTTGCGCTTGGCGTAGAAGCGGTTGTTGAGGCCGTACGTCAGCGTGGTCCCGCCGACCAACTGGTCGACGCCGTCCAGCTTCACGATCCGGTCGATGTTGTCGACCGACGAGGTGCGGTTGATCGTCAGCACCGGCTCGATCGAATGCTTGAATTTCTCGGCGTATCCGCTGTCCGGCGTGTCCCACACCTTGTTGAAGACCGGGCCGACGATCTGCGACTGGATCGTGTAGAGCGTGCGGTTCAGGCCGACGTCGGCCACTTTCGGTGCCGCGACGTTCAGGTCCGTCGCCTGATAGCTGCGCGTGTAATAGGTGTCGCGCCAGCTGATCGTCGAGTTGACCGTGAACCACTGCCACTTCTTGAACGGATAGCGGATCTGCGGCAGCACGTCGAGCCGGCTCAGGCCGGTGTCGTCGACCGTGGTGACGCTCGGTTGGGTATCGCTGGCCGGCGTGGTGGAATTCGTCGCGCGCAAGGTCTTGACGTACTCGCCGCTGACCGAGAAGTACACGGGCGAATTCGCAATCGGCCGTTCGTTGCGCATCAGCGACACGCGCGGCAGCGAGCCGGCCAGGTACGAGTTGTTCGCGTCGGAGAAGTACTCGCTGTGATCCATCGTCACGTTGAGCGAGTACTTGCCCCAGGCGCCGACGACGTTGCCGCCGAACGATCGGTTGTTGCGCGAGGCGTCGTAGATGTTGGTGTTGAACGCCTGCGACGCCACGATGCTGGAGAAGTAGTTGACGGTGGCGCGCGAGCGCAGGTTGAACGGCAGCAGCTGGCTGGCGGCGCCGCGCACTTCGTACGATCGCGAGGCGCCGACCGGAGTCTGGACGCCGTTCGCATCCGTGTACACCGTCGCGTGCTGATCGTCGAGGTGCGCGCTGACGCTGCCGTCGCCGGTGCCGGCGTTGTAGCGGTACTCCGTGCCCACGCCCTGGCCGGTCTTCGAATACCAGTCGTGGGTGATGGTGGCGTCCTGGCTGCGGTTGATCGCCCAGAAGAACCCGTTGTGAATCGATTGTCCGCGCAGCGACGACGACCCATAGGTCGGCATCAGGATGCCGGTCGCGCGGTCCTCGCGCTTGGTCGGGTAGTACAGGATCGGCGTGTAGAACATCGGCACGCCCTTGACCCGCATCACCGCGTTGGTCAATACCGTGTAGTGGTCGACGTTGAGGAGCACGGTGCCGGCGTGCAGATCCCAGCGCGGCGTCGGCTGCATGCACGTGGAGAAGCCGCCGTTGGTGATGCGGTATTTCTTCGGGCCGATCTTCTCGATCTTCTCGCCGAAGAACATGACGATCGTCTCCTGCCCGGCCATCTGCGGCGCCGCGACGGCGGCGCGCCCTGGCTGCACCTTCGGCGGCTTCACGGTCGAGAACCCGGTCGCGTTGTAAAAGGTGCCGAGGCCGGTTTCGGTATTGAACTCGGCGCGCTCGGCCGAAATGCGGTTGTCCCCCTGCGCGAGGACGACGTTGCCGGTGGCGATCGCCTTGTTCTCACCGGTGTAGGCCATCACGTCGTCGGCGTAGATTTTGGTGTCGCTGCCGGGCCGGTCCATCTCGACGTGGCCGATGAAGTGCCAGTCTTTCTGGTTGTTCGAGCCTTCACGCCGTTCGCTGACGGTGGTCTCCGTCACCGCCTTCGGCGCCGACGGCCCGGGCGCTGGCGCGGGTGCCGGCGGCGTCGACGGTTGTCCGGGCGGCGGTATCAATTGCGCGGCCGCGGGCGCGGCGAAACAGAGACACGTCAGCAGGAAAACAGTGCGGATTGAGTTCAACATCCGGGCACGCTGGAAGCCTTCGAAGGGTATCACGACCCGCCGACCCGCTTGATGACGTCGCCGAGCAGGAAGATCGAGCCGGCGACGACGATGCGCGGCGCGGCGCGCCAGGCGGCATCGAGCGCGTCGCCAAGCTCCGGCACGATCGCGATCGGCAGTGCCGGCGCGACCGCGCGTGCCTGCTGCGCGAGCCACTCCGGATCGGCGGCGCGCGCATTCGAGGCGCGGGTAATGACGAGGCTGCCGATCGCCGGCAGCAGCGCCGCAAACATGCCGGTCACATCCTTGTCCCGCATCGCCGCGAATACCAGCGGCCGCCGATCGCCGCTTTCCCTTTCGAGATAGGACGCGAGCGCTGCCGCCCCGGCCGGGTTGTGCGCCGCGTCGAGCAGCAGTTCCCGGCCGTCGGGCAGGCGGCGAACGTCGAGGCGGCCGGGCCATTGCGGATGCGCGAGCCCGGCCGCGATCGCGGCCGCCGGCACCCGAATGCCGCGCTCGTCGAGCAGCTGCAGCAGGCGCAGCGCCACGGCCGCGTTCGCGCGCTGGTGATCTCCAGCCAACCCGACCGCCATGCCGGCGCAATCAGCCGCGGCCGCGTGGGTGATCGGCGCCTGACGGCTGGCCGCGACCTGTTCGATCGCGCGCGACGCTTCAGGCTCGAGCGGTCCGACGACGAGCGGCACGCGCGCTTTGATGATGCCCGCCTTCTCGAGGGCGATCTCGCGCAATGTCGAGCCGAGATACAGCTGGTGGTCGAACGCGATCGAGGTGATCGCAGTGGCGATCACCTCCGGCGGCGAGACGACGTTCGTCGCATCGAGGCGTCCGCCGAGTCCGACCTCGAGCACCGCGACCTCGACGCCCGCACGCCGGAACAGCTCGAACCCGATCGCCGTCGTCACCTCGAAGAACGTCGGCTGGACGTCGAGACCGCCGCCGGCGCGGAGACGGTCGATGACCTCGCGCACGTCCTCGATGGCCGCGGCGAGCGCGTGTCGTTCGACCGGGCGGCCGTCGATCACGAAGCGCTCCGACAGGTCCACGAGGTGGGGTGAGGTGTAGCGCGCCACGCGGTGGCCGGCGGCCCGGAGCGCCGCGTCGACCATGGCGGTCACCGAGCCTTTGCCATTGGTACCGGCGATGTGCACGGAACGGAAGGCGCGCTCGGGATGGCCGAGTGCGGCGGCGATGGTGGTGATGTTGTCGAGGCCGAACTTGATGCCGAACTGCTCGAGCGCGAACAGCCAGGCCAGGGGATCAGACAAGGGCTGATGGCCGGTGGCTATGGGGCGATCGCCGACACTTCCGCGGCCCCCTTCGGCGCCTCGACTGACGACGGCTGGCTGCCGGCGGACGACTGCTGACCGGCGACTGACGACGGAACACTGGCGACGACGCCGGTGCCCATGAAGCGGAGCGCGTTGGCGATCGCCGTCTTCATCTCGCGTCGATCGACGACCAGGTCGAGCATCCCTTTTTCGAGCAGGAATTCGCTGCGCTGGAACCCTTCCGGCAGCTTCTGGCGGATCGTCTGCTCGATGACGCGCGGCCCGGCGAAGCCGATCAGCGCCTTCGGCTCGGCGATGTTCAGGTCGCCGAGCATCGCGAAGCTCGCGGTCACGCCGCCGGTGGTCGGATCGGTGAGGACCGAGACGAACGGCAGCTTCTGGCGATCGAGCCGGGCGAGCGCGCCGCAGATCTTCGCCATCTGCATCAGCGAGAGCGCGCCTTCCATCATCCGGGCGCCGCCGGAGCAGCACACGATCACCACCGGCATCCGCGCCGCGATCGCGCGCTCGATGCCGCGCGCGATCTTCTCGCCGACGACCACGCCCATGCTGCCGCCGATGAAGCCGTACTCCATCGAGGCGATCATCGCCGGCATGCCGTCGACCGTGCCGGTCGCGACGATCACGGCGTCCTTCATGCCGGTGCTTTCAATCGACGCCTTGAGCCGGGACTTGTACGGTTTGGTGTCGGTGAAGCCGAGCGGATCGGTGGAGACCAGATCCTTGTCGAATTCGGTCCACTCGCCGTCGAACAGCAGACGGAGCCGCTCGGTGGCGTTGATCCGGAAATGGTGCGCGCACTTCGGGCAGACGCTTTGGTTGGCGGCGAGATCCTTGTTGTAGATCACCTGCGCGCAGCCGGGGCACTTCACCCACAGCCCCTCGGGCACCCGGCTCGGCTTCTCTTTCGCCGGAGTCGCCATCGGCTTGCGGGTCTTCTTGAACCAGGCCATATCTGGGACAGTTTACAGGGCTTGGGGATCCGGGATTGGGGATTCCAGGTCCGCAACCGCTATTTGGTTCGCGGCACGTAATACCGGGTCCCCGGCCCCATGCCGCGGATCTGCTTGATCAGATCGTCGAGCGCTTCGTCACTCGCGTCCGAGTCGAACTGCGAGGTTTCGACGACCAGGAGCGGGGCGGCGTTGTAGTGGAAGAAGAAGTGGGTGTAGGCCTCGTTCAGCTCCCGCAGGTACTCGTCGTCCGGCTGGAACGCCACCGCCTCGGCGTCCATGCGGCGGCTGTGGACGCGGCGCAGCAGCACGTCGGTCGGCGCCTGCAGGTAGACGACGAGATCGGGTGGCGGCACGTCGCGGACGAGCAGCTCGTACAAGCGCTGATAGATGAACAGCTCGTTGTCGTCGAGATTCAGGTAGGCGAAGATCTTGTCCTTGTCGAAGACGTAGTCGCAGATCGTCGTACTGCTGAACAGATCGGCCTGGCGCAGGGTGGTCTGCTGCCGGTGGCGGTTGAGAAGATAGAACAGCTGCGCCTGCAGCGCCGAGCCGGGTCGGTCGGCGTAGAAGTCTGCGAGGAACGGATTGTCCATTTCCTCCAGCACGACCGTGGCGTCGAGCCGCGTGCCGAGACGCTCCGCCAGCGCGGTTTTGCCCGCGCCGATCGGTCCTTCGATCGCGATGTAGCGGAACTGCAAGGCGCCCGATGATATCATCGCGCCGTGAAGATCGAACGTCTGGAGCTCCGTCTCGTGAAGCTCCCGCTCGTGCACTTCTTCGAGACCAGTTTCGGCCGCATCGACGACAAACATTTCATCCTGGTCCGCGTCGACGGCGACGGCGCGACCGGCTACGGCG
This sequence comes from Acidobacteriota bacterium, assembly GCA_025463215.1. Classification (GTDB taxonomy): domain Bacteria; phylum Acidobacteriota; class Vicinamibacteria; order Vicinamibacterales; family CAVVIG01; genus CAVQFC01. Next base: position 17,564 of record JAOBWF010000064.1, read on the forward strand.
AGTGCGTCGCGGAGCAGGATCCGTACTACAGCGCCGAAACCAACGAGACGGCGTGGCACATCATCGCCGGCTTCATTGCGCCGCGCGTGCTCGGCGCCGGCTTCGCGCACCCGAGCGAGGTGTTTCCCGCGCTCAAGGCGATCCGCGGCCACAACATGGCCAAGGCCGCCGTCGAGATGGCCGCGTGGGACCTGTTTGCGAAGCAGCGCGGCGAGCCGCTCAGCCGCGTCCTCGGCGGGACGCGCGATCGCATCGCCTCGGGCGTGTCGATCGGCATCCAGCCGTCGCTCGACGCCCTCGCCGCGAAGGTGGAGCGCGAGCTCGCCGCCGGGTACCAACGCATCAAGATCAAGATCAAGCCGGGCTGGGATCTGCGGGCGGTCGAGACCGTGCGCGCGCGCTTCGGCGCGATCCCGCTGATGGTGGACGCCAACGCCGCCTATACGCTCGCCGACGCGGATCACCTCGCGCAGCTCGATCGCTTCGACCTGATGATGATCGAGCAGCCGCTCGACTACGACGACATCGCGGATCACGCGACGCTGCAGCGCCGGTTGAAGACGCCGATCTGCCTCGACGAATCGATCAAGAGCCCCGGCATCGCGCGCGACGCGATCGCCGCCGGCGCCTGCCGGATCATCAACATCAAGCCGGGGCGCGTCGGCGGCTTCGCCGAATCGATCCGGCTGCACGATCTGTGCGCCTCGCACGGCATTCCGGTGTGGCACGGCGGCATGCTCGAATCGGGCATCGGCCGCGCCGCCAACGTCCACCTGTCGACGCTGCCGAACTTCACGCTGCCGGGCGACATCGCCGGGAGCCGGCGCTACTTCGATCCCGATCTGATCGATCCGCCGATCGAGGTCGCCGCCGACGGCACAGTGGCTGTGCCGATGGGACCAGGGATTGGCGTGTCGATCCGCCGCGATCGCGTCGAAGCGGCGACGCTCCGTCGGCTCGACATTGCGGATCGCGGATTGCGGATTGCCGACTCGATTGCCGGTTGAGGATTGACAACGGTGAGACTGACGACCGACAACTGGCGACTGACCACTGACGACTGGCGACTGATGACTGCGGCGGCACTGGCTGTCGTCGCCGCCGGTTGCGCAAGCGCGCCGCCGGCCGCGCACGCCAAGCCGGCCGGCCCGGCGTTCGAACAGAAGATGGCGTGGATCCTCCGGCTCGAGGATCAGCGGGTGCTGCGCGATCCGGCGCCGATCGTGACGCCGCCTGCGCCGGTCGCGGTCGCGCGAGGCCAGAAGCCGCAACCGGTCGCCGCGCCGCCGCAGCCGCCGGATCTCACGCGACTGCTGTCAGACGAAGAGGCGCGGGTCAGGCGGCGGGCGGCGCTCGCCATCGGTCACGTCGGTCTCGCCGACGGCGTGACGCCGCTGCTCGCGGGGCTGAGCGATGCGGATCCGGAAGTCCGCCAGATGGCGGCGTTCGCGCTCGGGCTGCTCGGCGACACCCGGGCGCGCGATCCGCTGATCGCCGCGCTCGCCGATCCCGCACCGGTCGTGCAGGGCAGTGCCGCCGAAGCGTTGGGGCTCATCGGCGACGCGCCGGCGGCCGACGCGCTCGGACGGTTCGCGGCGCGGATTATCGGGTCGGGCGCGCTGGCGCAGCCGCCGGACGAAAACGACGACACGCGGCGGGACACGGCGACGGCGGCGTGCCGGCTCGCGATCCACGCGCTCGTGCGGCTGAAGGCGTATCCGCAGCTCGCGTCGGCCGTGCTCGACGCCAACGGCCAGCCGCGCGCGCACTGGTGGCCGGTGGCGTTCGCGCTGCAGCGGCTCGAGGATCCACGCGCGCTGCCCGCGCTGCTGACGCTGGCGCGCGACGGCAATGCCTACACACGCGCGTTTGCCGTGAAAGGGCTCGCCGCGCTCAAGGATCGGTCGGCGCTGCCGGTGCTGCTGCCGCTACTGACGAGCGGCGACCGCAACGTGCTGGTCGAGACGGTGCGCGCGCTCGGCCGCATCGGCGATCCCGCGGCGGCCGCGCCGCTGCTGAAGATCCTGGGCGATGCCGCGACCGACCCGCAGGTCCGGCTCGAAACCGTCAGCGCGATCGGCGCCCTCCATGTGCCGGCGGTCGGCGACGCGCTGCTCGACGTGCTCGCCGATCCGAGCCCCTCGATCCGCGCCGCCGCGCTGCGCTCGCTGGCGGCATTCGATCCGGAGAACTTCATCTTCGTGCTGTCCGGGCTCGACCCCGATCCGCACTGGAACGTCCGCGCCGCCCTGGCCACGCTGCTCGGCGGGCTGCCGCCCGAAAACGGCCTGCCGCGGCTCGAGCCGATGGTCAACGACCCCGATCAGCGGGTCATCCCGTTTGCGATCGCCGCGCTGGCGAAACTGAAGGCACCCGCCGCAGCGGCGCTCGCCGTCGAGCGGCTCAAGGCCGACGATCCGGTCGTGCGCATCGCGGCGGCCGATGCGGTCGGCGAGTTGAAGCCGGCCAACGGCGCGGCCGCCCTCGCCGATGCGTATCGCTTCGGCCAGCGTGACGCGATGTACGGCGCGCGCGCTGCCGCGCTCGCCGCGCTGGTGAAGTACGGCGCCGGCGCCGCCGCGCCGGTGCTGCGCGATGCGTTTGCCGACAAGGACTGGGCGGTGCGCGTGCGCGCGGTGCAGTTGCTCAAGCAGCTCGATCCGGCGGCCGCGGCCGGCGCCGACGCACAGATCCGGCCGGCGCCGACGACGATCGGCGGCGAGGTGTACGCGGCGCCGCGCCTCGTCAGCCCGCCCGTCTCGACGCAGGTCTACCTCGACACCGATCGCGGCACGATCCAGATCGAGCTCGCGGTCAACGACGCGCCGCTGACGGTCGAGAATTTCATCGCGCTGGCGCGCAAGGGCTACTTCAACGGCCTCAGCGTTCATCGCGTCGTGCCCGACTTCGTCATCCAGGATGGCGACCCGCGCGGCGACGGCGAAGGCGGCCCTGGCTACTCGATCCGCGACGAGCTCAACGAGCGTCCGTACCTGCGCGGCACCGTCGGCATGGCGCTCGATCCGTGGCCCGACACCGGCGGCAGCCAGTACTTCATCACCCACTCGCCGCAGCCGCACCTCGACGCCAAGTACACCGTCTTCGGCCGCGTGGTGTCCGGCATGGACGTCGTCGACAAGATCCAGCAGTGGGACGTCATCCGCGCCGTGCGGGTGTGGGACGGGCAGACGATGACGAGCCGCTGAGCGCGTCTCTGACGTATCCGCGGATAATCTGCCTGTGACGGGGTTGGTGCTGGCGGGACGGTGAGAGGCGGGGGAAAAGTGAAAAGGGGGCGACGGCCGCCCCCTTTTTTTCGTACGGGTGAAGTTACCGCTTCTTGCCGGCCTTCTTCTTCCCGCCCTTGGCTTTCTTCGCCATGATTGTTATCCCCCCCTTCATGTTGGGATGACTGCGCAAGCGCTCACGCGCATCACTGTGGCTGCCGCCTGGCACGCTCACCCGATGTCGGCGCTTCGCCTCTCGGTACGCCCGCCTCTGCGGGGAAGTGGACTCAACCTCTCGGTCGAGCTTCACTAGGGCTGGCATATCGATGCCTCCCTCATACCAGATGTAGATTATGAACCTGAACTTTTCAGTGTCAAGCACAATGTGCAGGAAAAGTCAAAAAATCTGCGGTCGCGCGCGAGAATTTTACATGCTCGTGCGCAGCTGCTGTTTGTCGGCGTGGCGTTCGATCGCGAGCGCGATCAAACGATCGAGCAGCTGCGCGTACGGCAGGCCGCTGGCGTCCCACATCTTCGCGTACATGCTGATCGTGGTGAAGCCGGGGATGGTGTTGACCTCGTTGAGATACAGCACCTGGCTGTCGCCGGCGAGCAGAAAGTCGACGCGCGCCATCCCGGCGCCGTCGATCGCGGTGAACGCGGCGATCGCGAGCGCGCGGACCTCGGCGCTGCGCGCGGCATCGATCGGCGCGGGGATCACGGTGCGCGAATCGTCGCTGACGTACTTCGCTGCGTAGTCGTAGAACTCGCCGGCCGGAATGATCTCGCCCGGCACCGAGGCCTCGGGATCGTCGTTGCCGAGCACGGCGACTTCGATCTCGCGCGCGTTCGGCACCGCCGCTTCGATCACGATCTTGCGGTCGAACTGCGCCGCGAGCTCGATCGCCGCGCGCAGCTCGGTCGCGTGCTTGGCCTTCGAGATCCCGACGCTCGATCCGAGGTTGGCCGGCTTGACGAACACCGGAAAGCCGAGCCGCGACGTCACCGTCTGCATGACGCCGCGCTCGTCGCGCTGCCAGTCGCGCTTGAGCACCACTTCGTAGTCGCAGATCGGCAGCCCCTTGGCGGCGAACACCAGCTTCATCGCCGCCTTGTCCATGCCGACCGCCGACGCCAGCACGCCGGCGCCGACGTACGGCACGTTCGCGAGCTCGAGCAATCCCTGGACGGTGCCGTCTTCGCCGTAGGGTCCGTGCAGCACCGGAAAGACGACGTCGAGCTTGACGCCGGTGCCGCCGGTCATCAGCGTATCGCCGCCCGGGTGCGCGATCATGTGGGCTTCGCGCGCCGCCCGGTCGGCGTGAGGCGCGGTCGTGCCGCTCCCGAGGGTCCCCTTGATGACGTCGGCCGCCTTCATCACCTTCGGCGGCTCCGACGGCAGCGCCCAGCGGCCGTCCTTTTCGATCCGGATCGCGATCGCGTCGTAGCGGTCCGGGTCGAGATGTTGAAACACCGCCGCCGCCGACGCCAGCGACACTTCGTGCTCGCCCGAGCGGCCGCCGTATATGATCCCTACTCTCAGCTTCTTCACGGCGTCACCGCTGATTCAATACGAAGGACACAAAGCGCATATGTCGGTTCTTCCTGGGTGTCCATGCTGTCCTTCGTGTTGATCCGCCCTCTCGAAGCGGATTGTATTCTGTATCTGTAATGTCCAAGGCGTTCGGTTTTGAGTTGACGCACACCGACGGCGGCGCGCGGCGCGGCCGCATGACCACCGCGCACGGCAGCGTCGAGACGCCGGCGTTCATGCCGGTCGGCACCCAGGGTGCGGTGAAAGGCGTGACGCATCGCGAGCTCGACGGCCTCGGCGCCGAGATTCTCCTGAGCAACACCTATCATCTGTATCTGCGCCCCGGCGACGATCTGATCGCGCGCCGCGGCGGTCTGCATCGCTTCATCGGCTGGACCAAGCCGATCCTCACCGACAGCGGCGGCTATCAGGTCTTCAGTCTGTCGAACCGGCGCACGATCGACGAGAAGGGTGCGCATTTCAAATCGCATCTCGACGGCTCCGCCCACACGCTGACGCCGGAAAAGGCCGCCGACATCCAGGCGCAGCTCGGCTCCGACGTCGCGATGGTGCTCGACGAGTGCCTCGGCCATCCGGCGACCGAGGACGCCGCCCGCGCGTCGATGGAGCGGACGCTGCGCTGGGCCTGCCGCGCGCGCGATCGCTTTCTCGCGCTGCGCGCCGGTCCGGTGCCCGGCGTGACCGTCACCAACCCGGGCCAGGCGCAGTTCGGGATCGTGCAGGGGGGGGTCTTCCCGGGGCTGCGCGAAGAAAGCGCGAAGCAGACCGTCGATATCGGCTTCGACGCCTACGCCATCGGCGGCCTCAGCGTCGGCGAGCCGCCCGACGTCATGTACGACATGGTGGCGCGGACCACTCCGTGCCTGCCGGCCGACCGGCCACGCTATCTAATGGGAACGGGGACCCCTGAGGATCTCGTCGAGTCGGTTGCCCGCGGCATCGACCTGTTCGACTGCGTGCTGCCGACCCGCAACGCCCGAAACGGCCAGCTCTTTACCAGCGTCGGCCGGATCAACATCAAGAACGCGCGGTTTGCCGAGGACGATCGGCCGCTCGACCCCGAGTGCCCCTGCTATACCTGCCGGACCTGTTCGCGCGCCTATTTGCGGCACCTGTTCCAGGCCAACGAGATCAACTCGTCTACCCTTAACACGTTGCATAACCTGCACTTTTACCTTGACACACTCAGGCAGATTAGGGACGCTATAGCGTTTGGGCGGTTCGAAAGTTTCAGGCGAGCGTTCCATCAGCGCTTGTCCCGCCAGCCTCACGATTCATGATGAAGTCAGGGTACTAACGTGTTTGGCATGAGCCCGGAAGGCGGAAGCCTTCTTCAGATGGTAGTACCGCTGGCGATGGTCTTCGCCATCTTCTATTTCATCGTCATCATCCCGAGCAAGCGGCAGCAGAAAAAAGTGCAGGAGTTCGTCGACAACCTGAAGGTGAACGACAAGGTCATCACCACCAGCGGCATCTTCGGCCAGATCATGCGGCTCGAGGATCAGAACGTCCAGCTGCAGGTGGCCGACAAGGTCAACATCAAGGTGTCGAAAGCAGCCATCGGCGGCTATCAGGGCCAGCCGCCGGTCGTCGAGACCTCCTCGAAACCATAAAGAGCAACAGATATGTCCAACCTTCGCTGGAAGGTCGTCACCATTTTGGCGGTGTTCGTCCTCTTCTTCGGCCTCGGGGTCTATCCGATCCTGGCCTCCCGCTATCATCTGCCGGCGCCCGGCTGGCTGATGGACAAGCAGCTCAAGCTCGGGCTCGACTTGAAGGGCGGCGTCCATCTCGTCCTCCGCGTCCAGACCGACGATGCGCTGCGGCTGGTGACGGAGCAGGAGATGGAGCGTCTGCGCGAAGAGCTGAAGACGCGCAACATCCCGGTGGCCACCATCGACGCCCCCGATCCGATGCATTTCGTCGTCACCGGCGTGCCGGCGGCGCAGGATGCGGCGTTCCGCACCGCGGCCAACGAGGTGCAGGCGAACTTCGACCGCGGCACCGGCGTCAACGGCAGCTACACCTTCACGCTGAAGCCGAACATCGGCGCCAACCTGCGTGAAGAGGCGGTGGTGCAGGCGCGCCAGACGATCGAGCGCCGCGTCAACGAGCTCGGCGTCGCCGAGCCGAGCATTGCGCAGCAGGGCGCCGATCAGATCCTCGTGCAGCTGCCGGGCGTCGAGAACGTCGAGCGCGCGAAGCAGATCATCGGCTCCCCCGGCCTGCTCGAGCTGAAGATCGTCGAAGGGGCGCCGTCGCCGTCGAAGGAAGCGCTGATGGTCAACGGCCAGGTGCCGCAGGGCATGGACATCGTCCCGGGCGCCGGCAGCGCCGGCGCCGGCGACACGTCGACCGTTTATTACATGGTGAAGAAGGTCGCGGCGGTCACCGGTCAGGACTTGCGCAATGCGCGCGCCTCGGTCGACGAGAACAATCGCCCGGCGGTCAGCTTCACCCTGAGCAACGAGGGCGGCCGCAAGTTCGGCAAGGTCAGCGGCGAGAACATCGGCCGCCAGCTCGCGATCATCCTCGACGGCCGCGTCCAGTCGGCGCCGACGCTCGAGAGCAAGATCAACAGCGAAGGACGGATCACCGGCAGCTTCACGCCGGAAGAAGTCCAGAATCTCTCGCTGATCCTGCGCTCCGGCGCGCTGCCCGCCAAGCTCGATTATCTCGAAGAGCAGACGATCGGCCCGACCCTCGGCGCCGACTCCATCCGCTCCGGCATCGTCGCCTCGTCGGTCGGCCTCGGACTGGTGATCGCTTTCATGCTCGTCTACTACAAGGCCTCGGGCATCAACGCGGTGGTGGCGCTGATCTTCAACCTCGTCATCCTGCTCGGCATGATGGCCTACGTCGGCGCGGTCATGACGCTGCCCGGCATCGCCGGCTTCGTCCTGACAATGGGCATCGGCGTCGACTCGAACGTGCTGATCTTCGAGCGCATCAAGGAAGAGATCGAAGCGCAGCGCGGCGTCCGCGCCTCGATCAACGCCGGCTTCAGCCGCGTGTTCTGGACGCTGTTCGACACGCACATCGCGGCGCTGATTTCGGTCGCGTTCCTCTTCCAGTTCGGCACCGGACCGATCCGCGGCTTCGCGGTGACGCTGTTCTTCGGTCTCGTGTCCAACCTGTTCACCTCGATCTTCGTGTCGAAGACGCTGTTCGAACTGGCGCTCGGCAAGCGGCAGCAGGTCGCCGCGCTTTCCATTTAAGCCCATGCATATTTTCAAAGACACCCACTTCGACTTCCTGCGCTGGCGCTGGCACGCGATCATCCTGTCGTGGGTGGTCATCATCGCCGGCGCGGTCGTCTTCATGACCAAGGGGATCCCCCTCGGCATCGAGTTCGCCGGCGGCACCGCGGTGATCGTCAAGTTCGAGCAGCCGACCAGCGTGCAGCAGGTGCGCGCCGCGCTCGACCGGTCGTTCCCGGGCGGCGGCGAAAACGTGATCGTCCAGTCGTTCGGCGATCCGTCGCTGCGCCAGGTCATGGTCCGCGTGCCGCACGTCGGCGCCGAGCAGGGCACGTCGCTCAGCCAGACCAAGCAGCAGGTGCTCGATGCGCTCAACAAGGGCAACGTCGGCAAGTTCCAGGAAGCCGGCACCCAGGTCGTCGGCCCCGCCGTCGGCAAGGAGCTGCGCAGCAAGGCGCTGCTCGCGACCGTGTTCTCGCTGATCGGCATCCTCGCCTATCTGGCGTTCCGCTTTCAGTTCAGCTTCGGCGTCGGCGCCGTGGTCGCGACGATTCACGACCTGCTGATCACGATGGCGTTCCTCGCCTTCTTCCGCTACGACATGTCGCTCAACGTCATCGCCGCGATCCTGACGATGACCGGGTTTTCGACCAACGACACGATCGTGATCTTCGATCGGATCCGCGAGAACCTCCGGGGCATGCGGCGCGACTCGCTGCACCACGTGATCAACGCGTCGATTAACCAGACCCTCGGCCGGACGGTGATCACCTCGGGCACCGCGCTGCTGACCGCGCTGGCGCTGTTCTTCTTCGGCGGTGAAGTGCTGCACGGCTTCGCCTTCACCATGGTGGTCGGGATCATCACCGGCACCTACTCGAGCATCTTCATCGCCGCGGCCATCGTCAGCTTCTGGCGCAGCAACGCGCCGACGCGCGCCGGGGCGCACGCCCCCGCGATCGCGGCGCCGGCGCCGCAGCAGCCGCAGCGCAAGCAGAAGCCGCAGCGGAAGGCACGGGCGTCGTAGAATTCAGAATTCAGAATTCAGAACGTAGAATTCAGAACTAGGAATTCAGAATTCGCGGCCCGCCGCCACACGCCCGGCATGATCAACCTTCTCAACGCGGCCTTCGCCGGCTGGATGTAGCGCGCCATGCAGTGGCTGCGCCGCAGCTTCGTCGCCGGCTTCTTCGTCACCGTGCCGCTGTTCATCAGCGTCGCCGCGGTGATCTGGATCTTCAACGTCGTCGACGGGCTGACCACCCCGCTTTACGATCGGCTGCTCGGCAAGCGGATTCCGGGGCTGGGGACGGCGAGCACGGCGATCGTGCTGATCCTGGTCGGCGCCTTCGCGCGCAACGTCATCGGCCGGCGCCTGCTCTCGCGCGGCGAGGGGTGGCTGCTGAAGGTGCCGGTGTTCCGGACGATCTACGCACCGGTCAAGCAGCTGATCGCCGCCTTCGCGCCGGACAACGAGTCCGGTTTCAAGCGGGTGGTGATGGTCGAGGATGCGCGGCGCGGCTACGTTTTGGGTTTCCTCACGCGTGAGTTCACGATCGACCGCGGCCAGGGGCCGGAGATGCTGCTGGCGGTGTATGTGCCGACGAACCATCTCTACCTCGGGGACATCCTGGTCTGCGAACCGGCCAGGGTGAGCTATCCCAATGTGTCGGTCGAGGACGGCATCAAGATTTTCTTGACCGGCGGCATGGCGCTGCCGCCCAAGGTACGCATATAATCGCCCCTTTTGTGCGAGGCTCAATGATTGTGACCGTTCAGACACTCCTCCGGCGGCGGCTCGTCCCGGTGATGGCCATCCTGTTCTGCACCGCGCTGGTCGCGGTGCCGCGCCTGGTGCACGCCCAGACGGCGACGCAGACGGAAGCGGCCCCGGCGCATGCCGGAGGAGAGGCGAACCTGGTCCTGCCGGACCTGTCGACGGTTGATTTCCATGGCATCAACGGCCGCACGCTGCTGATGAGCGGCCTGCTGGTCTGCGCACTCGGCCTGCTGTTCGGCCTGATGTCGTTCGCGCAGCTGAAGGCGCTGCCGGTGCACGCGTCGATGCTGGAAGTCTCGGAACTGATCTACGCGACGTGCCAGACCTATCTGGTCACGCAGGGAAAATTCATCCTGCTGCTCGAGGTCTTCATCGGCGCGATCATGGTCGTTTACTTCGGGCTGCTGCAGCACCTCGAGGCCTACCGCGTCGGCGTCATCCTGCTCTTCAGCCTGATCGGCATCGCCGGCAGCTACGGCGTCGCCTGGTTCGGCATCCGCGTCAACACCTTCGCGAACTCGCGCGCCGCGTTCGCCAGCCTCAAGGGCAAGCCGTTCCCGATCTACGCCATCCCGCTGCGCGCCGGCATGAGCATCGGCATGCTGCTGATCAGCGTCGAGCTGCTGCTGATGCTGTGCATCCTGCTGTTCATCCCGAGCAACCTCGCCGGCAACTGCTTCATCGGCTTCGCGATCGGCGAATCGCTCGGCGCCGCGGCGCTGCGCATCGCCGGCGGCATCTTCACCAAGATCGCCGACATCGGCTCGGACCTGATGAAGATCGTCTTCAACATCAAGGAAGACGACGCGCGCAACCCGGGCGTGATCGCGGACTGCACCGGCGACAACGCCGGCGACTCGGTGGGCCCGTCGGCCGACGGCTTCGAGACCTACGGCGTCACCGGCGTCGCGCTGATCAGCTTCATCCTGCTCGCCGTCCGCTCGCCGGTCGTCCAGGTCCAGCTCTTGGTCTGGATCTTCGTCATGCGCATCATGATGATCATCGCGTCGCTCGCCTCCTACGCGATCAACGCCGTCATCGCGAAGGCGCGCTTCGCGAACGCGGACAAGATGAACTTCGAGACGCCGCTCACGAGCCTCGTCTGGATCACGTCGATCGTCTCCGTCGCCATCACCTACGTCATGTCGTACCTGATCATCCCGGAGCTCGGCGACGGCACGCTCTGGTGGAAGCTGGCGACCATCATCACGTGCGGCACGCTCGCGGGCGCGATCATCCCCGAGCTCGTGAAGGTCTTCACGTCGACGGATTCGCGCCACGTCCGCGAGGTCGTGAAGGCGTCGCGCGAGGGCGGCGCGTCCCTCAACGTCCTCTCGGGCCTCA
>JAOBWF010000077.1 GCA_025463215.1 Acidobacteriota bacterium
TTCAGCGCGCCGTCGATCAGGCGACGGGCGTTGGCGGGGGAGCCGGACTCGAGCTCGATCGCGGCGAGCCTGACCTTCGCCGCGTCGCCCGACGCGCCGGACGTCATCGGCTCGAGGACCGCGCGCGCGTCCTGGTAGCGCCGCGCCGCGGAGTAATAGTCGGCCAGCGCCAGGCTCGAATTCAGCTTCTGGTTCGGCAGGCCGGCAGCGGTCTTCAACAACGGCTCGGCGGCGGCGTCGCGACCGGTCGACAGATAGAACGATGCGGCCGCGCGGTTGGCCGTCTCGCTGGTCGGTCCGGCATCGACCGCCTGAAGAAATTCGCGCTCGGCTTCGGCGCTCCTGGCGCTCGCCGTGAGATACCGCGCCAGCGCGATGTGCGCGTCGACCGACTTCGGATCGGCTGCGACCGCGGCGCGAAACGCGCGCTCCGCGCCGGTCGGATCGCCGGCCGCGAGCTTCGCCTCGGCCAGCGCCGCATACGCGGCCGGCCGGTGATCGACGGCGACCGCGGCGTCGAGCTGCGCGATCGCTTCGTCGACGCGGCGCAGCTTCGTGAGCGCGCGCCCGGCGAGGACCTCGGCGTCGACGCTGTCGTTGTCGTGCTCGAGCGCCTGTTCCGCGCGCACCAGCGCCTCGGCGAAGCGGCCGGCGCCGAAAAGGAGCCGTCCGGCCTCGACCCGCGAGTGGACGTCGGCGGCGTCGAGCTCGATCGCGTTCGCGTAGGCGCGGTACGCATCTTCGAACTTGCCCTGCTCGGCGTAGGTGTCGGCGAGCTTGCGGTGCGCCTCAGCCCGGGCCGGTTCCTTCTTGATCGCGTTGCGGTATTCGATCGCGGCGGCGCCGTAATGACCGGCGGCGATCTGGTCGTCGCCGCGATGGACGAAGTCGGCGGCTGTCTGCCGGGCCCCACCGCAGGCGGCGGTCAACAGGATCAGCGGGGCGGCGAGCACAATCGTTCGGACAGACATCGTCAACTCCAGAGATGCGGAAGGTACCCGAGGACGTCGTGCGCGAAGGCCAGGCCCTCGCGTTCGGCCGCGTCGGCGCCGGCGTCGCGAATCGGAACGACGATGCGGACGAGGGCGGCGTCGGAGCGGTGGAATGTCACGCTGTCGTGCAGCAGCCACGCCTTGCTGACGGTTTCGTTGGCGATCGTGCGGCCGTGGACGGCGTACCAATACAGCACGACCGCGCGATCGGCGTTCTTGCGCACGATCAGGCGCCGCGCCTGCGCACCGGCTTCGTCTGCGGACGCGAGCGGAACGGTGGCGATGTCGAGCGGCTCCCAGCCGGTGCCCGGCAGGCAGTGCAGCGGGGAATGGATGCTGACGCCCGGCCGCTGCCGGCCGTAATACGCGATGTAGAGATCGATCGGCGTCCCAGACGCGCCGGCGTACGAGCGATTGAGATAGCTGTCGGCCGCAAGGATGCGCAGCGTCTCGGCGTCCGGCGGCGCCGCGTCGCGGCCGGACCACGCCGACACCTGATACGGCAGCGACTCGAGATCAGCGCGCCGCGGCGGACCCTGGATGCGCGCCGCCTGGGCCAGCGCGCCGGTCGCGGCAATCATCAGCGCGGCGATGACGAAGCGACGGCGGTTCATGCGCGGGCCGCCTCGAGATCCCATCGGGCCGACGCGCGGCCCTTCGGTAGTGCGCGCTGCAGCTGCACGAGTGCGGCGACCGAGAGCAGGAAGGTGATCCACCCGCTCAAGGTGTGCCACGGGTCGGCGGCGGCCCGCGCCCCCCACGTCTCGCTCGCCAGCCCGGTGGCCGCGATCCGCAGGCCGTTCATCACGATCGCAAGCGGCAGCGTCGCCGCGACGAGCAGGGCGCGACGGCGCCAGCGCGGTTCCGTCCACGCGAGCAGCGCCCCGATCGCCGCGAGCGACACGATCGACCGCAGGCCGCTGCAGGCCTCGGCGACTTCCAGCGTGGTAGACGGGAGCTCCAGCAGATTGCCGTCACGAAACACGGCGACGCCGGCCGCCGTGAGCGTCGCTTCGCCGATCCGCGACGCGACGAGCTGGAGCGGCAGCGTGATGGTGTTGACGACCAGCGCGGGGAGTGGGACCGCCATCAGGAGAAACACGAGCGGCGCCGCGATCGTTCGCAGCGCGCGGCCGCCGGCGACGAACCAGATCACGCCACAGAGCACCAGCACGAACGATACGCGGGTCAGAAACACATCGGCGCCGAGCTGGCCGATCAGGTAAACCGAGAGGCCGGCCAGCAGCGCGGCGGCGCCGGGAATCGCCGTCGCGTGTGGATCGCGAGCCGCGGCGAACGTCGCGCGCCGGCGCCAGATCACGATCAGCGCCACCGCCGCGAGCACCACACCGTACGAAGCGTCGGCGCTCGAGAGCCATTCGGTGACGACCCCTCTCAACGTCGCGGCATACAGCCACGCCAGCGACAGTGTGAGCAGGGCGGCGACGGCCATCAGATCAATCGACGCCGGCGCAGCACGCCGATGATGCCGAGCAGGCCGGTGCCGAAGAGCAGCACCGACGCGGGTTCCGGTGTCGCGGACACGCCGCCGCCGGAGGCCGGCGTGCCGCCACCGCCAGACGGACCCGGATCAAAGGCGCCGCCGCCGGACGGACCGGCACCGAATGGAGCCGGCGGAGGGTTCTGATGGGCGTGGAACGTGTCGGTCGGCGGCGCGGTAATGGCGGTCGGGCTCGGGCTGGCGTCGCCGATCGACGGGGCGATGCTGGCCAATCCGGCCG
>JAOBWF010000082.1 GCA_025463215.1 Acidobacteriota bacterium
AGCGCCTGCGACAGCGTGATCGGCGGCAGCGTCGTCAGTCGGGCCGGCTGGACGGAGGCAAGGCCGATGACGATGAAGAGGGCGAGTGGGACCAGCTTGCCGACGGTCATCACGTTGACGACGAACGAGCCCTGGCGCACGCCGCGGATGTTGATCGCGGCGAAGATCAGCGTCAGCGCGATCAGAAACAGCGCGCGCGGCCAGCCGGTGGTCAGCACCGGCCAGTAGTAGCCGAGCGCGACCGCGGTCGCGGCCATGATGCTCGCCTGGCTGCTGGCGCGCGAGAACCACTGCATCCAGCCGATCTCGAAGCCGATGAAGTCACCGAAAGCGGCGCGAGTGTAGAGGTACGGTCCGCCGGTCGAATCAAAGCGGCTGCTCAACTCCGCGAAACAGAGGGCGACCGACAGAGACAGAAAGCCGATCAGGATGAAGCCGATCGGGCTCCACGCGCCGACCTGCGCCGCGACCTGCGCGGGCCAGAGAAAGATCGCCCCGCCGATCACCTGGTTGACGCCGAGCGCGGTCAGATCCCAGCGCCCGAGCGCGCGGCGAAGCGCGGGCGCGGCGGTGATAGTCGCGGGCATGTGGGGCGGTTGTATCATGAACGCGCGTGCACACCACCCTGCCGCGGCGCTTTTACGCTGACGCCGATTTCTACCGCGCCGAGCTCGAGCGCTTCTATTTCAACCGCTGGATCTGCGCCGGCCGCGCCGATCAGATCCCGAACGCCGGCGACTACTTCACGCGCACGCTCGGCGACGAGAGCGTCATCGTCGCGCGGGGCGCATCGGGTGCACTCCACGCGCTGTTCAACGTCTGTCGCCATCGCGGCACGCGCCTGTGCGAGCGGACCGAGGGTCATTTCGCCGATCGCATCCAGTGCCCGTATCACAACTGGACCTATGCGCTCGACGGACGGCTCCTCGCGGCGCCGCACATGCCATCGGATTTTTCGAAAGACGACTACCCGCTGCACCGCGCCGGCTGCGAGTTGTGGGACGGAAACATTTTTGTCTATCTCGGGCAGGACAGGCCCGCGGAGCCGGATGGCCAGAAGCCCTTGCGCGCGCAACTGGCCGACTTGCCTGAGCGTTTCGCCGCGTGGCACATGAACGAGCTGCGATTGGGGCACCGCATCGTCTACGACGTGAAAGCGAACTGGAAGCTGATCGTCCTCAATTACAACGAGTGCCTGCACTGTCCGAACCTGCATCCCGCGCTGAACCGGCTGCATCACTATCTCGGCGCCGACAACGTGGCGCCGACGGCGCGCTACTGCGGCGGCGCCATGGGATTCCGCGACGGCGTCGAGACGATGAGCACCGACGGCAAGCGGCGGCGGGCGTACTTACCCGGGCTCGGCGAGGCGCAGCGACAGCAGGTCGTCTACTTCGCGATCTATCCCAACCTGCTTCTCAGCCTGCACCCCGACTACGTCATGACCCACACCCTGTGGCCGCGCGCGCACGATCGCACCGAGATCGTCTGCGAGCTCCATTTCCATCCGACCGAGCTGGCACGTCCCGACGCGCGGATCGACGACGCGGTGGAATTCTGGGACGCCACGAACCGGGAAGACTGGTGGATTGCCGAACAGTCGCAGGCGGGGATCGCGTCGCGCGTCTACGAGCCTGGCCCGTACTCGGAACGAGAGGCGCTGCTCTGGAGTTTCGACGAGGTGGTACGGCGCGAGGCCCTCAGCTCCTGAGATCCTCAAATGTTCAGTGAGCGAGCCAGTCCGCATACAGCTCGGGCCGGCGGTCGCGCATGAACAGGCGCCTGGCGTTCGACGATGCATTCTGCGCGAAGTCGACGTCGGCGTAGAGGATCTCGTCGGTCCCCAGTTTCGCGCGGGCGATGACCGTGCCGTCCGGGCCGCACACGAACGACTCGCCGGCGAACACCAGCTTCTCCTCCTCCCCGACGCGATTGCACAGCGCGACATAGTAGCCGTTCTGGAACGCCGCGACGCGCATCTCCGCTTCGTACAGCCCTTCGGGCCACTCCCCCACCGATCCCGCCTGCGGCACGATCACGAGATCGGCACCGGCGACGGCAAGCGCGCGCATGTATTCCGGATAGTGGCGATCGTAGCAAATCGCCACGCCGATGTTCCCCATCCTGGTGCGGTAGACCGGCGCGCCGGTATCGCCGGGCGTGTAATAGCCGGTTTCGTGAAAGCACGCGTATTCGGTGATGTGAATCATGCGCGTCCGTCCGAGCAGCGATCCGTCCGCGTCGATCACCGGTGAACAGTCGAACGTCCGGCTGCCGTCGCGCTCGAAGAGGTTGAGCACACACACGACGCCGAGCGCGCGCGCCTTGGCCGCGAAGGCATCGGTGATCGGTCCGGGCACCGGCTCCGCGTCGCGCAGCGATTCAGGGCCGGCCGGATTCTGCGGATAGAACGGTTCGAACGCCAGCTCGGCAAAGCCGATTACCTGCGCGCCCGCGTTCGCCGCCGCCTCGAAGGCGCGCAGCGCGCGCGCGACGTTGTCCTGCTTGTCCCGACCGGCGTGCTGCTGGATGAGCGCGATCTTCATGTCGAAAACGCTATCATGGAAGGCTATGTCCTCTAACTTCGCGACCTTCAACGGCCGCCGACGCGTGCCGCCCCCCGTCAACGAAACGATCAAGTCCTACGCGCCAGGCTCGCCCGAGCGCGCATCGCTCAAGGCCCGCCTGAAGACGATGGCCGCCGAAACCGTCGACATGCCGCTGATCATCGGCGGCCAGGAAATCCGGACCGGCGATACCGCGACGTCGGTGATGCCGCACGACCACAAGCACGTGCTCGGCACGTATCACAAGGCCACCGAGCAGCACGTCGCCCAGGCGATCGCCGCCGCCGCCGCCGCCCGCGCCGAGTGGTCCGGCTGGGCGTTCGAGGATCGCGCCGCCGTGATGCTCAAGGCCGCCGAGCTGCTGACGACGACATGGCGCGACACCATCAACGCGGCGACGATGCTCGGCCAGTCGAAGACCGTGTTCCAGGCGGAGATCGACGCCGCCGCCGAGCTCGTCGACTTCTGGCGCTTCAACGCGCACTACGCGCAGGAGCTGCTCGACGAACAGCCCCTCAGCGATCACACGATGTGGAACCAGCTCGAATACCGCGGGCTGGAGGGCTTCGTCTACGCCGTGTCGCCGTTCAACTTCACCTCGATCGGCGGCAACCTCGCGACCGCGCCTGCGCTGATGGGCAACACGGTCGTGTGGAAGCCGGCGTCGAGCGCGATGCTGTCGGCGTACTACCTGATGAAGCTGTACGAGGCGGCCGGCATGCCGCCCGGCGTGATCAATTTCGTACCCGGCGACCCGGCGATGATTTCGAAGGTGCTGCTCTCGCACCGCGATCTCGCCGGCGTGCACTTCACCGGGAGCACCGAAGTCTTCAACAACATGTGGAAGACGATCGGCGCGTCCATGTCCAGCTACCGCTCCTACCCGCGCATCGTCGGCGAAACCGGCGGCAAGGACTTCATCGTCGCGCACGCGTCGGCGGACGTCGACGCGCTCGCGGTCGCGATGGTGCGCGGCGCCTTCGAGTTCCAGGGGCAGAAATGTTCCGCGGCGAGCCGCGTCTACGTGCCGAAGTCGATCTGGGGCGCGGTGCGCGATCGCGCGGTCGCGATGATCGGCGAGATCAAGATGGGCGACCCGGCGGACTTCCGCAACTTCATGGCCGCGGTGATCGACAAGCGCGCCTTCGACAAGATCGGCGGATACATCGAGCACGGCCGCGGCAACGCCAAGATTCTCGCCGGCGGCAAGGTCGACGGCGGCACGGGCTACTTCATCAGCCCGACGCTGATCGAGACGACCGATCCCGGCTACAAGCTGCTGTGCGAGGAGATCTTCGGACCGGTGCTCACCGCACACGTCTACGACGATGCGAAGTGGGAAGAGACGCTGACGATCGTCGACGCGACGTCACCATACGCCTTGACCGGCGCGGTCTTCGCGCAGGATCGCCGGGCTGTCGTTCACGCGATGTCAGCGCTGCGGCATGCGGCCGGCAACTTCTACGTCAACGACAAGCCGACCGGCGCGGTCGTCGGCCAGCAGCCGTTCGGCGGCGCGCGCGCGTCCGGTACCAACGACAAGGCGGGATCGAAGTTGAACCTCACGCGCTGGGTCAGCGCCAGGACGGTGAAGGAGAATTTCAACCCGCCGACCGATTATCGCTACCCGTTCATGAACGAGGAGTAGACGGCGCCTTCACGGTGCGCTCGAAGAAGTCTTCGGCGCGCCGCCACGCGTCGCGCAGGACGATATCCCGGCGGAAGAAATGGATTTCGCCGGGATAGATCTGCGACTCGAAGCTCTTCCCCAGCTTGATCAGCACGTCGAACAGGCGCAGCGAGTCGGCGAACGACACGTTACGGTCGTTGGTGCCGTGCAGGACGAGCAGCGGCCGCGCCAGCTTGTCCATGTGCTGGATCGGCGCGGAGACGTCGTAGATGTCGGGGTTCTGGACCGGCGTGCCGAGACGCGGCGTCGTGTAGCCGGCGCCGTAGGTGGCCCAGTCGACCACGCCGGCGACGTCGATGCCCGCGCGCCACAGCGTCGGATCCACCGTCATCGCCTGCAGTGTCAGAAACCCGCCATAGCTCAGCCCGAAGACGCCGATGCGATCCGGATCGACATAGCTGAGCGTCTTGAGATAGTCAGCGCCCGACGCGACGTCGGCGGTATCGTTGACGCCGACCCCCATGTACACGCCGGTCGACCAGTCGCGGCTGTAGCCTGAGCTGCCGCGATAATCGGGCGTCAGAATCACGTAGCCCTGCTGCGCGAAGTACTGGCAGAGCGAGTAGTACATCCGGTAGCTGCCGGGATGCCATCCGAGAAAGTTCTGATCGGAGCCGGAGCCGTGGATCCAGACGAGCGCCGGATTTTTCTTCGTCCGATCGATCGTCTTCGACACCATCAGCGACGCCGGAACCGGTTTTTTGTCGAGCCGACTCGGAAACGACACCAGCGTCGGCGCGGTCAGATCCGACTTGTCGAGCCCCACCGGCATCGAATCACTCAGGCGCACGAACCGCGACTGCGCCCGCGCCGGCACGGTGTAGAGATCCAGCGCGTTCTCGACGTCGGTGCGATGAAAGACGAGCGCCGCGCCGTCAGGCGAGAACGACGGATCGTAGTTGACGCCGTGATCGGTCACGATCGCAGTGCTCCTGCCGGACGCCGCGTCGACGACATCGACGAAGCGCTCCATCTGGTTGCCGGCCGCGCTGCGGTGGTACGCGATGCGCGTGCTGTCGGGCGACCAGGCGCCGAGACCGACAAGATAGCTGCCGCTGGTCAGCGCTCTCGCCTGCGAGGCGGATGTGGCGCTCGCGGGCGTCACGTAGAGGTGCAGCCAGCCCGTGCGATCGCTCACGAACGCGACCGACTGGCCGTCGGGCGACACCAGCACCTTCGAGTCGCGGTTCGTCGGCGAGAACCACCGCTCGTCGTCGTCCTTCCAGAGCGTCCGCAGACCGGACACCGCGTGCCACGCCTTGATCGTCCGCGTCTTGCCGTTGGCGGAGCCTTCGGCCCACACCAGCGATCCGTCCGCGGCGAACTGCGCCGAGCTCGGGTTGCCGACGGTCGGAACCCACGAGATATCGCCGCCCGCGACCGAGACAATCCCGAGCCGCCGTTCGGCTGCGCCGCTGGCGACGACGCCGTTGCTGTTGCCGACGACGCGCATGCGATCGCCGTTGAAGGCGAGCAGACCGGAATCGGCGGGCATCCCGGCGCCGCTGGACACGAAAGCGATCCACTCGCCGTCGCGCGAGAACACCGGGTTTGAGGCGGTTGACGGCGCGAGTCCGGTGACCGGGCGCTGCGTTTTCCGGCCGAGTGACGCGATCCAGATCTGGCCGCCGCGCGTAAACGCGATCGACTTGCGATCGTTCGACAGCGTGAAATTGCCGGCATCGGCAAGACCGCCCGACATCCGCGCCGGCTTCGGCGCCGAAGGGGACACCGTCCACAGCACTCCGTCCTTCGCGAACAGGATCTCGTCCGCCGACACCCACGCGAACGATGTCACGTCGGAAGTGCGGATGTCGGGGTCGACCGGGAAATCGGTCAGCGGGATCGGCGGCCGGCCAGGCGTGACCACGAACAGGTCCTGCTTGCCCCACGCGTCCCACAAGAACGCGATCCGGCCGCCATCGGGCGACCAGGCAGGCGCCGACGGGTATTTGATCCGGGAGATGCGATCGATCGTGATGCTGCCGCGGGGCGGCTCGGCCGCCACGGCGGGCCGGACCGCGCAGGCCGCGAGCGACAAGGCGATGACCACGCGGAGACGCGAAGAGGTTGTCATGGCCACCGATTATCTGTCACCGGCGGCGGCCGGCGACCGCCTTGCCGACAATCGCGCCGAGCGCCATCACCCCGAGCACGGCGCCGCCGTGGCCGAACAGCACGTGCGTCGGCACCGTGTACTCGCAGAAGAGCCGCAGACCGGCGTCCGCAATCAGGCCGCATCCCAGGCCGTAGAGCGCGCCGGCGAGCGCGGGCCGGAGCGGAAATGCACGCGCCGCGAGCCACGCGGCGGCGATCAGCGCGGGGATGGATGAGACGGCCGACACACGGAAACAGCCGAGGCCTTCCTCGAGGCCGTGCCCAGGCGCCGGCCCGACGTCGAACGCCGACGCGGTCACCGCGAGCAGCGCGAACGGAATCGCGAGACCGGCGGCAATCGTCAGGGCGATCGCGCGGCGCGACAGGCCGCGTCCGGGAATCGATTCGCGCAGCGCGGCGGCAACGATGACCAGACCAGCCAGCGCCTGGCCGAACGAAAAGCCCCACGCCTTGACGACACCGATCACCGCCAGGTCCGAGCGGAAGAAGCGGAGACCGGGCACCGAGAGCACGATCGCGACGGCGATCGGGAGCAGGACGAGCGCGCGGACAACGGGCGAGCGCAACGGCCGCGTCGGCCGCAGGTCGCGCGCGATCGTATCGCGCAGATCGTTCGGCGCGTTCACTTCAGGTGCTCCCGCATCTTCCTCATGCCGCGGAACGCGCGCGTCTTCGCGGCATTGACGCGAATGCCGAGCCGCGCCGCGATCTCGAGGAAACTCCAGCCTTCGACGTGGTGCATCAGCAGCGCCTGACGCTGATCCGCCGGCACCTCGCGCAGCGCGCGCCGGACCTGGTCGCCGTCGACGATCGACCCGAGCGCGTCGTGCGCGAAGTCGTTGGATCGCGCGTCGGCGGCCAGCCCTTGCTCGAACCGCACGCGGCGCCCGGCGCTGCGCCGCTTCATCAGGTACACGTGCCGGGCGATCGCGTAGACCCACGGCGTCACCGGACGGCCCGGCTGGTAGGTGCGGCGGGATCGGTGGATCTGCATGAAGGTTTCCTGCAGGAGATCGTCGGCGAGCGTGGCGTCGCGGCATTGCGACAGCAGGTAGCCGCGCAACCGGCCGGCAAACGCCGCGTACAATGCGTCGAACGCGTCGATCTCGCCGTCCAGATAGGCTTTCATGTGGGCGCAGAGCTCGGCTTCGGTCGCGTCCGGCCCCACGTCGTTCTTTGCTGCCGGACCCATGCGGGTTACCCGATCGGCGCCGTCTTGCGCGCGGGGTTGAAAAACGGCGTCTTGACGACGACGGCGGGGACGCGGTGGCGAACGGCTTCGACGGTGACCTCGGCCTCGAGCGCGGTGCCGTCGGCGGCATGCGGCGCGGCGATCGTCGCGAGCGCAATCAGCTTCTTCAACACCGGCGACCAGGTCGTCGTCGTCGCGCGGCCGACCTGGCGGCCGCCGCGGTACACCGGCACGGCGGTCCGCGATGCCGCGGCGCCGATCTGCGGCGCGAGACCAAGGCGATCGTAGAGCGCTTCGATCGCCGGCCAGCTGATCTCGAGGCCGACGATCTGCCGCGCGACGCCGCGGCGCTGTTCGTCGATCAGGGCGGCGCGGCCGACGAACGGGCCGGCGTCGAGCTGCACCAGGCGGCCGAGCCCCATCTCGAACGGCGAATATTTCTGCGGTTCGATCAGCGCCTTCTTGCTGCTGAAGAAGTCGACCTCGATTAACAGCAGGCCGGCTTCGACGCGTGCGACGTCGAGCGCCAGCATGCCGGCGGGATGGATGTCATAGGGGCGACCGCCCGCGATCAGCGCGTCCCACACGTCGACGCCCCGGTCCCACGGCATCCAGATCTCGTAGCCGAGATCGCCGGTGTATCCGGTGCGGGAGATTTCGACCGGCACGCCGGCGATCGTGCCGCGCGTCATGCGGAAATATTTCAGGCCACGAACGTCGGCATCGGCGACCGCCTCGAGCAGCCGGCCCGACGTCGGTCCCTGCAGTGCGAGCGCGGCCACCTGCTCGGAGAGGTCGTCGATCGCGACGTCGAGGCCGATCGCGTTCTGCGTCAGCCAGCGCAGGCTGGGATCCGCGGCGGTCCAGCGGAACGTATCCTCCGACAGCCGGGTCACCGTGCCATCGTCGATCACCTTGCCGTGCTCGTCACACCACGGCGTGTAATAGACCTGGCCGACCGCGAGCTTGATGGCGTCGCGAGTGATGACGCGGTCGACCAGCTTGACGGCGTCGCGGCCGCTGACGCGATACTTGAACAGCGGCGACACGTCGATCAGCGCCGACGCGTTGCGGATGGCGTTGTACTCGTGCTCGTGGTGCGCTTCGTACGAGCTGACGGCGTAAAACCCCGCCCATTCCCGGTAGTTCAGGCTCTCGCACAGCGGGAACGTGCGCGCGTGGACGGCGCTGCCAATCGGCATAGGTCGATTATAGTAACCGCCGTGCGCTACGACGCGATCGTGATCGGCGGCGGGCACAACGGGCTGACGGCGGCCGCCTACCTCGCTGCCGCCGGGCGCAGGGTCGTCGTCCTGGAGCGGCGGCACGTCCTCGGCGGCGCCGCCGTGACCGAGGAAGTGTTCCCCGGGTTCCGCTTCTCGGTCTGTTCGTACGTGGTGTCGCTGCTGCGGCCCGAGATCATCCGCGATCTGGATCTGCCGCGCCACGGCCTCGAGATCCTGCCGCTCGACGGCACCTTCACGCCGATGCCGAGCGGCGACTACCTCTGGCGCGTCAACGATCACGCCAAGACGCGGCGCGAGATCGCGCGCCACTCCAAGCTCGACGCCGAGGCCTACGACGAGTACGGCAGGGCGATGGTCGAGATGGCGCGCTTCGTCAAGCCGATCCTCAACATGACGCCGCCGGATCCGATGTCGCTCGATCCGCGCGAGCTGCGCAAGCTGCTGTTCCTCGGCAACCGGTTCCGCGCGCTGCCCGACAGCGATCGCTACAACCAGATCCAGCTGATGACGATGAGCGCGAGCGACTTTCTCGATCAGTGGTTCGAGACCGACGTGCTCAAGGCGACGATGTCGGCGTCGGGCATTATCGGCACGTTTCAGGGCGTGCGATCGCCGGGGACGGCGTACGTGCTGCTGCACCACTACATGGGGGAGATCGACGGCGCGTTCCGGTCGTGGGGATTCGCGCGGGGCGGCACCGGCGCGATCTCGAACGCGATTGCGGCAGCGGCGCGCGAGGCCGGCGTCGAGATCCGCACCGAGACATCGGTCGCCCGCATCATCGTCAAGAACGGGCAGACGTCGGGGGTCGCACTGACAAACGGCGACGAGCTGGCCGCCGACATGGTGCTGTCGAGCGTCGACCCCAACCTCACGTTCCTGACGTTCATGGACGCTGATCGGGAGCTGCCCGCGGACTTCGTCGAGGAGATTCGGCGCTACAAATACCGGGGATCATCCGGCAAGGTCAACCTCGCGCTCGACGCGCTGCCGGACTTCACCTGCCTGCCGGGCGGAGGCCCCCACCTGCGCGGCGCGATCTCGATTTCGCCGGGCGTCGACTACATGGAGCGCGCCTACGATCAGGCGAAGTACGGCGACTTCTCGCGCCGGCCCTACATGGACATGGTGATCCCGACGCTGACCGATCCTTCGATTGCGCCGCCGGGCAAGCACATCCTGTCGTGCTTCGTACAGTACGCACCGTACCAACTGTCGCACGCCACGTGGGACGATCAGCGCGACGCATTCGGCGACACGGTGATCGACACAATCGCAGAGTACGCGCCGAACATCCGCGACATCATCCTCCACCGCCAGGTGCTGACGCCGCTCGATCTCGAACGCGATTTCGGGCTCACGGAAGGCAATATCTTCCAAGGCGAGCTGACGCTCGAACAGCTGTTCTTCGCGCGCCCGGTCCCCGGCTGGGCGCAATACAAGACGCCGATCCGCAATCTGTGGATGTGCGGATCCGCGACGCATCCGGGCGGCGGCATCATGGGCGCGCCGGGGCGCAACGCGGCGCTGCGGATCCTGCGGAAATCATGATGTGCGCCGTTCTCCGTTCGACGTTCGTCGTTCACGCGTGGCCTTTGGGGCCCAGCTCGTCTTGCACCATTTCAGGTCCACGATGAACGTGGTCGCGCACTGGACGGATCGGTTCTCGTGTCGCTTGACGCCGGCCATGGCGATCGGTGCGTCACGCGCCATGACGGACGAGGAACGATATGGCCGCTGACGTCCTGGTCATCGGTGCCGGCATCAACGGTCTGGTGACCGCGACGCTGCTGGCTCGCGCCGGGGTGAAGACGATCCTGCTCGAGCGCGGTGAGCGGGTCGGCGGCCTCGCACGACTGTCGCATACGGCGGCCATTGATCCGGTGCTGATCCGGACGCTGAACCTCGAGCACCACGGCCTGCGGATCCTGCGGCCGGCGGCTGACGTCTGCGCGCCGACGCCGGACGGACGCGCGTTGATGCTGTGGCACGACGCGGCGCGCGCGAGCGCCAGTATCCGCGCGTTCTCGCCGAAGGACGCCGACCAGTATCCCCGGTTCCTTCGCAGCTTCGCGCGGATCGGCGGGGTGCTCCGCACCGTCGGCGCGATCGTCCCGCCGTCGATCGACGATCCGACCGCCGGCGACGCCATCGAGCTGCTGAAGGCGGGCCGCGCGTTTCGCGCCCTCGGCAAGGCCGACGCCTACCGGATGCTGCGGTGGATGCCGATGGCGGTCGCCGACCTCGTGGGCGAGTGGTTCGAGAGCGAACCGCTGCGCGCCGCCATCGCGGCGGGCGGCATCCTCGGATCGTTTCTCGGCCCGTGGTCGGCGGGCAGCGCCGCCGTGCTGCTGATGCTCGGGGCCGGCGAAGGGCATCCGGTCGCGAGCGGCTGGTTCGCCGCCGGCGGCGGCGACGCGTTAGCGGATGCGCTCGCCGCCGCGGCGCGGCAGGCGGGCGTCGAGATTCGCACCAGCACGGAGGTGGCGCGAATCGATGCCGTCGATGGTTCGGCCACCGGCGTGACGCTCGCGTCCGGCGACGCGATCACCGCGCGCGCGGTCGTGTCGAGCGCCGATCCGAAGCGGACGCTGCTCGGCCTTGTCGATCCCATGCACCTGGCGCCCGAGACCGTTCGCCGCCTCCAGAACATTCGCAGTCACGGCACGCTCGCGGCGATCGACTTCGTCGTCGCGTCGCTGCCGCGGTTCCCCGGGGTCGACGCGCTGCACGGCGCCGAGAAGTCGGCGGCGCTGACCGGCCGGATTCGACTCGCACGCGGCATCGACGGCATCGAGCGCGCCTTCGACGCCGCGAAGTACGGCGGCTTCGCCGAGGAACCGTGGATCGAGCTGTCGATCCCGTCGATTGCCGATCCATCGCTGGCGACAGCCGGCCGCCATCGCATCTCGGCGTATGTCCAGTACGCGCCGTATCACCTGCGCGGCACCACGTGGGATGCGGAGCGCGATCGCCTCGCCGCCGCGGCGACGCGCACGATCGCGCAGTACGCGCCGGGTTTCGAGGGCTCGATCGTCGAGCGGACGGTGCATACGCCGCGCGATCTCGAACGCACCTACGGTCTCACCGGCGGTCACATCTTTCACGGCGAGCTCTCGCTCGATCAGTGGTTCATCACCCGCCCGCTCCTCGGCTGGGCGCGTTACCGCACACCGATCGAGCGGCTTTATCTCTGCGGCTCGGGCACGCACCCGGGCACCGGCGCGGACGGGCGCTCCGGCGGCCTCGCGGCGCGGGTGATCATCGACGCGCTGAAGGGCTCGCGAGATAAGGGACACAAAGGAAACCGGGGACCCACAGGCTGAGAATTGTGGGCAGAACAGTTTCGCTCCGTCGTGTCCTCTGTTGCGTGGGTGTCCTGTGTCTGGGCCGCGCCTCAGTCTCCGGTCAACGACCAGCCGCAGGCATCTTCGGGTTTGCCTGGCGAGCCGCCGCGGCCGAGCGCCGCCTCGAGTCACGGTTCCTCACCCTGCCCTCGGCCGCGAAGGCGCGCGACGCGCATGCGTTCCTCACCGCCGAGCCGCACGTCGCCGGCTCGCCGCGCGATCGCGTCCTCGCCGAATGGGTACGCGACCGCTGGCGCGAGTACGGCCTCGAACGGGTCGAGATCGTCGAACATCAGGTGCTGCTCCCGTATGCGGTCGAGGCGCAGGTCGAGATGCTCTCGCCGTCGCGATGGAAGGCGACGTTGAAAGAGGAGGCGGTGCCCGGCGATCCCTTTTCCGCGCGGGACGTCGGGATCGCGTATCACGCCTACTCGGCATCCGGCGAGGTCACCGCTCCGGTCGTCTATGCCGGCAGCGGAAATCCGGAAGACTACGACCGTCTCGCCCACCAGGGGGTCGACGTCGCGCACAAGATCGTCCTCGTGCACTACTCGGTGCCGTACAGCTATCGCGGCTTCAAGGCGCTGACCGCGGAACAGCGCGGCGCCGCGGCCATCCTGATCTATTCCGATCCCGCAGACGATGGCTTCAAGAAGGGTGCGACATATCCGAAGGGTCCGTGGGGGCCCGACAGCCATATCCAGCGCGGCGGCATCGTGTACGACTTTCGGGTCCCTGGCGATCCGCTGACCCCAGGCTGGGCCTCGGAACCGGGCGCGCGGCGCATCAAGCCGGGCGACGCCGTGTCGCTGCCGAAGATCATCAGCGTGCCGCTGTCCTGGCGCGACGCGCGGCCGATCCTCGAGGCGGTGCGCGGCGGCGGTCAGGCCACCGTGCATCTACGCGTACGGAACGACGACATGGTGCGTCCAATCTGGACCGTCATCGGACGGATTACCGGCACTGCGGCGCCGGATCAACTCGTCATCGTCGGCAACCACCGCGACGCGTGGGTCTACGGCGGCGTCGATCCGTCGAGCGGGACGGCTTCGCTGATGGAGCTGTCGCGAGCGATCGGCGCGCTCGCAAGACGGGGCGCGCGGCCGAGGCGGACGATGATGTTCGCGAGCTGGGATGCGGAAGAGTTCTCGCTCACCTCGTCGACCGAGTGGGGCGAACAGCACGCGCGCGAGCTGACCGATCATGCCGTCGCGTATCTCAACGTCGACAGTGCGGCGTCCGGTCCTGATTTCACAGCGGCGGCGGTCCCGTCGCTGAACCGCCTCGTGACCGAAAGCGTGCGCGACGTCTTCGGGGCGAAGGCCAGCGAGGGCGAGATCGTGCGCAATCGGCTCGGCAGCGGATCCGACTACACCGTCTTTTTGAACTTTCTCGGGGTGCCGATTGTCGACCTCACGTTCGAGGGGCCGTACGGCGTTTATCACTCCGCCTACGACAACCACCTGTGGGTTCAGAAATTCGGCGACCCGGGATTCCTGCATCAGGCGGCGATGGCGCGGGCGTGGGGCGTGATGGCCCTGCGGCTCGCCAACGCCGATGTCGTGCCGCTCGACTATCGCGCCACAGCGGACCGCGTCCGCCAATTCGTGAACGAGACGCTCGACGCCGCCGGCCCCGCACAGACGCCGGTGCTCGGTCCGCTGACGCCGGCGGTGGATCGATTCGCTGCCGCCGCCAGCGCCGCCGCGGCGCGCCTCGATCGCCTGCTCGCGGGCGACGCCGTGGACCGGCAGGCGGCGGCGCGGCTCGACCGAGCGCTGATGAACACGGAGCGCGCGTTCCTCGACCCTGGCGGGCTTCCGGGCCGGCCCTGGTACCGCCACACGCTGTTTGCGCCGATGCCGACCTACGCGCCGGAAGTGCTGCCGGGTGTCACCGAATCGTTAGCCACTCCCGACCGGGCGCGACTCGAGACACAAGTGTCGCACCTGGTGCGCGCGCTCGATCGCGGCGCGGCGGCGCTCCGCGCGGAGTCGGGTTTCGGTTTTCCCGCTGGCCGCTAGGCTCGCGCGGGAAAATCGAGATCTGCCGCCGATTGGCGCATCGTTTGCAGCGCGGCTGAGGCATGACTGACCTGACCGCGATTACGCCCGTCGAGACGTATGCGCCGCCAGTCGATCGCAGCCGGCGCAACTACCGCCACATCCGCGTCCTCCGCTGGACGTTTCGCCGCGACGACGAGGCGGTCGTCTGTGAGCTCGCGTTAACCGGTGAGGATCGCGAGTACGAATTGCGGGCACCCGCTGACTGGAATCCGACAGGGCTGCGGGTCGAGCGGTTCGACGACGCGCTCACCGCGTTTCAGCGCCACGCCATGATCGAGCGGACGCTGCTCGACGCCGGCTGGCAACTCGACGGCTTCGAGTCGGAGAAGGTCACACTGCACTGAACCGACCGCTCCGCCACGGCTCGCGCGACGGTGGCCCGATACCGGCGCGCCGCTGCCGTCCGTGGACGCGCCCTCGCCTTCACCGCAGTCACCCTCGCCCTGCTCGGCGCCGCCATCGGCGCCCACAGCGCCTGTTCAGCCTGAGCGCGTCGCTACGCCGGCGTCGCTACTCACACGTGGTACCGCGCTACTCTTCGAAATCGCTTCGGCGCGCAGGCTCGGCGCGAGCCGAAGCGCAAGAACCGCAGAGGCAACAAACGCGCACAGAACATCTCTGTTGCACGGTGGCAACCCGCGTCGTTGACATACATAGGACCGCAATGTATAGGCCCCTACGTATGGACATGAGCAAGGACCTGGTGGCTGCTTCCGCCACGCCTCTGGTGCTCGCCATCCTTGCCGAAGGCGACAGCTACGGCTACGCGATTATCAAGCGCGTGACCGAGTTGTCTGGCGGTCACCTGCAGTGGACCGACGGCATGCTCTATCCCGTGCTGCACCGGCTCGAGCGCCAAGGTCATGTCGCGGCGAAATGGTCCGCGGCCGAGAACGGCCGGCGGCGCAAGTACTACCGGATCACTCGAGATGGCCGGGCGCAACTCGCGGCTCAGCGGCAGCAGTGGCAGGTCGTGGACGGTACCCTGCGCGGTATCTGGATGAAGGCGTGCACGGCATGACGACCTTCGCCGATCGACCGCTCGAGGAGCAAATCACGCAGTGGCGCGCGTACGTACGCCGCCGGCGGGCCCTTCACGGTGCCGACGTCGAGGAGCTCGAAGGACATCTCCGCGACCAGCTGGCGGCGCTCACCGAGGGCGGCCTGACAGGCGAGGAAGCGTTCGTGGTGGCGGTCAAGCGCATGGGCAGCCTTGATGCGTTGTCACGCGAGTTCGCACGCGCGCACTCCGAGCGCCTGTGGAAGCAGTTGGTCATGGCTCCCGACGCGGTCGATGACTCGGCGAGCACCGCACATGCCGAGACGCTCGTCGTCCTCAGCCTTGCGATCGCCGCGGCGGTGGCGATCAAACTGCCGGCCCTGTTCGGTCTGCGGATCGGCGGTGGTGACGAGGCGTTCTATGCCCGGAACGCCAGCCTGTTCGTGCTGCCATGGCTTGCCGTCTACTTCGTGTGGAAGCGCGGGTCGGATGCGGTCAGCGGCCTGCGGCTGGCGCTGCCGTTCGCGGCCGGGGCTGTGTTCGCCAACGTCTTCCCCTTCCGCACCGGCAGCAACACCGAGGCGCTGACCGCTCTGCACTTGCCAATCGCCCTCTGGCTCGCCATCGGTTTCGCGTACGTGCGAAGCCACTGGTTCGCAGCCGATGGGCGGATGGACTTCGTGCGGTTCTCGGGCGAGCTGGTCATCTACTATGTGCTGATCGCGCTCGGCGGAGGGGTCCTCACGGGATTTACGATGATGATGTTCCGTGCCATCGGCATGAACGCCGAGTGGTTTGCACAGGGCTGGCTGATCCCGTGCGGGGCGGCGGGGGCGGTCATCATCGCATCGTGGCTCGTGGAGGCGAAGCAAAGTGTCATCGAGAACATGGCTCCGGTGCTGACCAGGCTGTTCACGCCGCTGTTCACCCTGCTGCTCCTGGTGTTTCTCGCCACGATGGCGTGGACAGGCAGCCCCATCAACGTGGAGCGGCAGTTACTGATCGGGTTCGACCTGCTGCTGGCGGTGATCGTCGGGCTGGTGCTCTACGCTGCCTCCGCGCGCGAGCCGCAGGCCGCGCCCGACCTGTTCGACGGCCTGCAGCTGCTGCTCGTGGTCAGCGCGCTCGTGGTCGATGGCGTCGCGCTCGCGGCCATTGCTGCCCGCATCTCCGAGTTTGGCTTCACACCGAACCGCGTGGCTGCTCTCGGCGAGAACCTCATTCTGCTCGTCAACCTGGCGTGGTCGGCGTGGCTGTATGCGGGCTTCCTGCGGCACCGCCGTTCGTTTGCCGCCCTGGAGCGATGGCAAATCGCGTACCTGCCGGTGTACTCGGTCTGGGCCGCGCTGGTGGTTGTCCTGTTCCCGCCCGTGTTCGGCTACCGCTGATGCGCGCCGACTACCCATCCGTCGAGTTCGCTTGTAGCATGCGGACATGATCGATGTGCAGCCGGCCGTTCTCGAAGGTCACGGCATCCGGCTGGAGCCGCTGGCGGACGGCCATCACGACGCGCTCGAGGCCGCAGCCGCCGACGGCAGGTTATGGGAGCTGTGGTTCACGTCAGTGCCGGCGCCGGGAACGACCGCCGCCTACATCGCGGACGCCCTCAAGGGGCAGCGCGACGGCCACATGCTGCCGTGGGCGGTGCGCGATCTCGGCAGCGGCGACATCGTCGGCACGACGCGGTACCACGACATTGTCGCCGTCATCGATCGCGTCGAGATCGGCTACACCTGGTACGCGTCCAGCCGTCAGCGGACGGGCGTCAACACCACGTGCAAGCTGCTGCTGCTCCAGCACGCGTTTGACACACTCGCGTGCCAGGTCGTCGGCCTGCGCACCGATAACTTCAACTTCCGATCGCAGAAAGCGATCGAAGGGATCGGCGCGAAGAAGGACGGCGTCCTGCGCCACCACGCCGCGCGGAAAGACGGCACCGTCCGCGATTCGGTGCTCTACAGCATCCTCGCCGCCGAGTGGCCCGACGTCAGGCGGCATCTGGAGCTGCGCCTGGCGCGGCACGGAATGTCTCCGTCGCCGGACCGTCAGGGCTGAATCGCGAAGGCGACCTCGTTCGACACCGCGCTGGCGCCGCAGTCGTTGACGGCGACCAGGCGCGCCGCGAAGGCCCCGGTGGTCGCCCCCCAGACGACGCTGGTGCCCGCACCCGCGGTGGTGAAGGCCCCGAACGGCGCGAGGCCGGCGCCGAACGACAGCTGCACGCGATAACTCGTCGCCCCCCCGCCACCGGCGAGCCACACGAAGGTGACCAGGCCGCTCGTCGTCGTCACCGGCAGGAGCGTCGGTACATCCGGCGCCGTGCTGCAGGACGTGGAGTCCAGCGGGATCTGCACCGCGCTGCTCCACGCGCCGACCGCGCCGCCGCTGGCTGACCGGACGCGCACCCAATAGTTGCCGGGCGACACGGCGCTGATCGCGCTCGCCAGATCCGGCGTGGTGATCGACGCGACATCCGCTTCGCCGAGGGCGCTGCCGACCTGCACTTCGTAGAGCGTCGGCGCCGCGCCGATCCG
>JAOBWF010000095.1 GCA_025463215.1 Acidobacteriota bacterium
AACATTCCCGAGGTGTTTCCCGGCAACGATCTCGGCGTCATGCCGCTCGTCGCGGTCACCGGACAGCTCGCGCTCATCGGCGCCAATCAGCTCTACAACATCGTCTACAAGAACTACACGGTCACCGACAACTTCACCTGGCAGAAGCGGGATCACGCGTTCAAGTTCGGCGGGCTGATGGCGTTCGAGCAGAAGAACGAGAACGCCTCGAACGTGACCCAGGGCAGCTTCACCTTCGGCGCCGGCGGCGGCCGCACCGCGTTCTACAACTTCCTCAGCGGCAACGCCGACGGGCTGTGCGGCAACGCCTGCAGCTACAGCGAGGCGCAGAACGACGTCACCGAGCACCTGCGCTTCAACCGCTACGAGATGTTCGCGCAGGACAACTGGAAGCCACGCGCCAACGTCACGGTGGACTACGGGGTGCGCTACTCGCTCTACCCGCCGATCACCGACACCAACAACGTCCTGACCAACTTCCTGCCGTCGGCCTACGTCGCGGCCAACGCGCCGAAATGCGCCAACGCCGCGTGCACGCTGATTACGCCCGGCACCGGCGATCCGCTCAACGGCATCATCGTCGCCGGCAGGAACTCGCCGTTCGGCGACGCGATCTACGCCTTCGACAAAGGGGACATCCAGCCGCGCATCGGCGTCACCTGGGATCCGAAGTCGACCGGACGGACGATCTATCGCACCTCCTACGGCATCTACTACGACCAGGCGCTGGTCGGCATCTTCGAGCAGAACTCGTTCACCAACCCGCCCTACGTCAACACGGTGAGCATCCTGAATCCGCGGCTCTCGAACCCGGGCAGCGGCACCACGTCGACCACCACCGGCGTGCTGGCGCTGATCGGCAACGGCGACGACTTCAAGACGCCGCGGACGCAGGAATGGAACGTCGGCGTGCAGCAGCAGCTCTACGCCCGCGGCGCGGTGGACGTCAGCTACGTCGGCGCGCACGGCGATCACCTGATCCGGCCGATCGACATCAACTACCCGAATCCGGCCGACGTCCTGCGCCTCGGCAGCGTCAACCTGGCGCGCCCGTACCAGGGCTACGGCGCGATCACGCTGCGCGAGACGACGGCGCGCAGCAACTACTGGGGCTTGCTCTCCAGCTTCAAGCACAATGGCGGCGCCGCCGGATCGCTGACGGTGAACTACACCCTGAGCCGCAACCGCACCGACGCGACCAACGATCGCGACGCGGTCGACATTCCGCAGGACCCGCACAATCTCGACGTCGAGTACGCCGACGCGCGCACCGATCGCCGGCACATCTTCACCGCGAACTACGTCTACGAGATCCCGTTCCTGAAGAACTCGTCGAACACGCTCGCCAAGGCCATCCTCGGCGGCTGGCAGATCGCCGGCATCACCTCGATCAACTCGGGCCAGCCGGTGTCGCGCATTTCGGCGAGCACCAACGGCTTCCTGCGCGGCGGGCGGCCGAACATCGTCGGCGACCCGGCCGCGGGGGATCAGACGGCAAACCTGTACTGGTTCAACCCCAACGCCTACGCGCCGGCGGCCGACGGCACGTATGGCAACTCGGTGCGTGCCGAGTGGCGGCAGCCAGGTCGCAACCAGACGGATCTCTCGTTGTCGAAGAACTGGACGTTCAACGGCACGCAGCGGATTCAGTTCCGGGCCGACGCCGTCAACGCCTTCAACCACACGCAGTGGCTCGCGGATCCCAACGTCGGCGGCCTGGACAACACCTGCACGACCAGCCTGACGACGTGCAACCCGTCGAACGACACCTTCGGACAGATTCTGAACACGCGGGCGCCGCGCGAGATCCAGCTCGGGTTCAAGTTCTACTGGTAACCCGCGACAAGAGGGAACCGCGGAGCATCTTTTCTCCGCGAGCTTGCGGATCTCCGCGGTTTCTTCCGTCAGACGTGAAATAATTCGAGGATGAAGACTGTCATTCTCGCAATCGCGGCGCTCGGCCTGGCGGCGATGCCGCTGGTGGCCCAGGACCATCAGCACGCGGCCGATCCGGACAAGAAGGTGGCGGGCCGCGGGTCGCTGCCGTCCGGCTGGAAAGGACGGCTGGATTCGGGCGACACGTCGCTCGCCGGCGTGAAAGCGGCGCAGATGGGGGGCGGGGTGCACTTCATGACCGGCCCGGCGGGGATCTACTACAAGCCGGCGGACAAGATGACCGGCGCGTATGAAGCGCACGCGACGTTTACGCAGATGGAGCCGGCGGCGCACCCCGAGGCGTACGGCCTGTTCATCGGCGGCGCCGACCTCGACGGCGCCGGCCAGAAGTACACCTACTTCATCGTCCGCCAGGACGGAAAGTACATGATCAAGCGGCGCGCCGGCGCCGAGACCCCGACCGTCATGGACTGGACCGACAGCGCCGCGATCAAGAAGGCCGACAGCAGCGGCAAGATGAGCAACACGCTGGCGATCGACGTCGGCAAGGACAAGGTGCGCTTCCTCGTCAACGGCACCGAGGTGACGTCCGTCGACGCCAGTAAGGTGGACGCGGCGGGCACCGTCGGCCTGCGCGTGAACCACAATCTCAACCTTCACGTCGAGGGATTTGCGGCTAAAGCGCGCTGATGGCTGACACCATCGACTGGCCGCCGCCGCGTCAACCGCGGCGTCGGCGTGGTCTGCCGATTCTGCTCGGCATCGTCGCGGTCCTGCTCTTCGGCGGCGGCAGCATCCTCTCCTATTACGTCGACGCGCTCTGGTTCGCCTCCCTCGGCGTCGGCGACGTCTTCTGGACGACGCTGCGCCTGCAGGGGCAGACGTTCACGCTGTTTGCGGCCGCCACCTTCGCCATCCTCTACGGATCGTTTGTCGCGCTCAAGCCGGCGTCGCTCGGCGAGCTGGCGGGACTGCCGATCCTGATCAACGGCCAGCCGATCAAGCTGCCGGTCGAACCGGTGATCCGCCTCGCCTCGCTCGGGGGCGCGCTGGTGATCGCCGCCGTGACCGGCGCCGCGATGATGAGCGAGTGGAGCGTCCTCGCGCTCTATCGTCAGGCCGGTTCCGAGGCGGTGCGCAGCGCCGCACCGATGGTCGACCCGATCTTCGGCCGGCCGCTCGCGTTCTACCTGTTCACCCTGCCGGCGTGGCAGCTCGTCAGCGGCTGGCTGATGACGCTCTCCGTCATCGTCGGCGCGGTCGCCGGCTTCTTCGTGATGATTACCGGCGGCACGCGCGTCCTCGGCGGCCGCCGCGACACCAGCGCGGCGGCGTGGCGCGGCCTGTCGATCGCGTACGCCTTCGTCATGCTGATGCTCGCGATCCGCGTCTACCTCGGGCGCTTCGACAACCTGTTCGAGGACCACACTATTTTCGCCGGCGTGACCTACACCGAGGCGCACGTCACGCTGACCGGCATGCTGGTCGTGTCGATCGCGCTCGGCATCGGCGCGGCCCTGGCGCTCATCAACGCGGTCGCCGCGCCGCGCGTGCGCTGGATGGTGCTCGCGATTGCGCCCGCCGCGATCTGCTATATCGGCGTCGGCGTCATGAGCTGGTATGTCACCAGCTTCATCGTCAAACCGAACGAGCTCGTGCGCGAAGCGCCGTTCATCAGCCACAACATCGAGATGACGCGCAAGGCGTTCGCGCTCGATCGCGTCGAGCAGCATCCCTTCCCCGCCGAGAGCGGCGTCGAGGCGGTCGACGCACCGCACAACCAGGACACGCTCCAGAACATCAGACTCTGGGACTGGCGCGCGCTGCAGGACACGCTCCGTCAGATCCAGGAAATCCGGACGTACTACGACTTCCCCGACATCGACATCGATCGCTACGTCGTGAACGGATCGGTGCGGCAGATGATGCTCGCCGCGCGCGAGCTCAACGTCGAGAAGCTGCCCGAGAGCAGCCGCAACTGGATCAACGAAAAGCTGATCTACACACATGGCTACGGCGTGACGATGAATCCGGTCAACGGCTTCACGCCCGAGGGGCTGCCGACGCTGGTGCTCGCCAACATGCCGGTCCAGAGCACCATTCCGGCGTTGAAGGTGACGCGGCCGGAGATTTATTTCGGCGAGCTCACCAACACCGACGTCTACGTCAAGACCCGCCAGAAGGAATTCAATTACCCGCAGGGTGAGACCAACAGCCTGACGTCCTACGAAGGAAACGGCGGCATCCTGCTCGGCGGCTTCTTCCGCCGCCTGATCATTGCGCTCGACCGCGGCGACCTCGCCAAGCTGCCGTTCAGCGACGACGTCACCGCCGAGAGCCGGCTGCTGATGCGCCGCAACATCCGCGAGCGCGTCGCCGCGCTCGCCCCCTTCCTCACCTTCGACGAGGATCCCTACGTCATCGTCGGCGACGATGGCCGGCTGTCGTGGATGATGGACGGCTACACGACGTCGGAGTCATATCCGTACGCGCGCCACTTCCGCCTCGGGCGCAACCGGGTCAACTACATGCGCAACAGCGTCAAGGCGATCGTCGACGCCTACGACGGCACGACGTCCTTCTACGTCTTCGACGCGGAGGATCCGATCATCGCGGCCTACCGCGGCATCTTTCCGAGTCTGTTCAAAGACGGATCGACGATGCCGCCGGGGATGCGGAAGCACGTGCGCTACCCGGAGCTGATGCTGCAGATGCAGGCGTCGGTCTATGGCCTGTATCACATGACCGATCCCGGCGTGTTCTACAACCGCGAGGATCTGTGGAGCGTCGCCACTGAAGGCGGATCGACCAACGAACGCGGCCAGGCGGCGCAGGCGATGGAGCCGAACTTCGTGCTGATGACGCTGCCGGGCGAATCGACAACCGAGTTCGTCGAGATCCTGCCGTTCACCCCCGCGAACCGCAACAACCTGATCGGATGGATCGCCGGCCGCAGCGACGGCGAGCATTACGGCAAGACCGTCGTCTATGATTTTCCGAAGACCAAGCTGGTCGACGGCCCGCTGCAGGTCGAGGCGCGCATCGATCAGAACGCGCAGCTGTCCGGTCAGTTGTCGTTGTGGAACCAGCAGGGCTCGCACGTCCGGCGCGGCGGCCTGCTCGTGATTCCAGTGGGTCGCGCCCTGCTCTACGCCGAGCCGATTTATCTGCAGGCCGAGCGCAGCCCGATGCCCGAGCTGCGCCTCGTCGTGCTCGCGCTGCAGGATCGGCTCGCCTACGGGCCGACGTTCGAGGTCGCCATGGCGGCGCTGTTCGGCAACGGCCAATCGACGCTGGCGACTGCGCCGAATGCGCCGTCACCGCCGCCGTCCACGTCCGGCGGCCAGGCGTCGGCGGCGGTATCGGCGTCAGCGCCGGCGCCCGTCGCGACCGATCTGAACGGCGTGATCAGCGCCGCCGCGAAAGATCTCGCGGACTATCAGCGGCTGACGGCAGAAGGCAAACTCGGCGAGGCGGGTCAGAAGCTCGACGCGCTCAAACAGAAGCTGGAAACGTTGAATCGCCGCGGCACCGCCGCGCGCTGAGCGGGCTCGAGGCGGTCAGCGGAAACTGCCGCACGTCGGCATCTCCCGGCCGAAATACGGGTTCGCGATGCGCGGCTCTTTCTGCAGCCACGACTTCCTCACCATCGGGCAGTACGCCTGCTTGACCCCCTCGGGCCAGCGCAGCCCCTGATCCTTCCGGTAGGTGTCGATCGCATCGCTGAGAGTGCCGAACTTGCGGCGTGCGTCGGCAAGATCATTCGCCGCGCCGAGGCCGGCCGCCGCCGCCTCGATCCGGTCGGCGGTCGCGCCGAGCGCGCGGGCGGCCAGCACGATCGCGCCGGCGGCGATCGGCAGCGGCTCGATGCTGTCGCGGACCAGCGCCGTCTGAATCGTCAGATACGGATCGACGACCGCGCGGCTGACTTCGGCTGCGGGGGGCGCGGCCACCATCACGATCATGCCGAGAATCGCGGCGCTTATCATTCCCACCTCTGCTCCAGCACTATTCACCAACTGAGCCAGATCGGCGCGCACGGCCGCCGTTCTAGTCGGCGCTCGAGCAGACAATCCTAGCGCGTTTAGCGGAGACGGCGGATCCGATCGCGTGATCCGCGCGGTGCCGATGCGCCCGCGCAGGGCCGCCGCGATGCCGGCGCTGCCGCGCAGGCGCGCCGATTCTCTTACGCGACGCGAACATCCTTACGAATCCTGTATGTAGCGGCCGCGCGCTTGCTCACCTGCTGTCACACGCGCCACGCATCATTCCACGAATGCAGATGCGACTCGCCGCACGCGCCGCGGCGCCTCTGCGCACACGATCGCGGTGGGCGATGACATCGAGAAGGAGAATCGCATGAGTCGAATCTATCTGCCGTGGAGCGCGTCGAAGGCGCAGCTGAAGGAAGCCGAGGACGCCCGCCGGCAGCGCCTGGACATCGTCAAGGCGTTGTCGTGGGGACAGCTCTCGCGCCGCGATCTGCTGAAGATGGGGCTGTTCACGAGCGCCGGGCTGCTCGCGCCGATCCGCGGCTTCAGCCCGTTCGCATCCGCGCAGGTGCTGAACACGATTCCGACTGGCGCGCCGCCGAGCCCGATGTTCGGCGTCCGGCCGTTCACCCAGCCGATGGCCCGGTTCGACGTGCTGCCGCGCATGGGCATGGACGCGCTGACGCCGGCGCCGACGGCGCTGGCGAACCAGACCATGCAGCCGGTACATGAGAGTCTCGGCGGCGGATTCGGGCCGATTGAAGGACGTCCGCCGGGACCGATGTGGGCGCACCAGCAGTTCGATCGCTTCGCTCCCCAGGTCGCAGTCGAAGCCACGCAGCGCGGCGCGATGTCCAACGAGATCTACAGCCCCGGCGTCGCGTCCGACAAGAACTGCGGCATCGACCCCGCCGGCGTGTGCCGGCCGTGCTTCCACCCCGACCTGCCCGATCAGCACGAGAGCGCGTTCTGGACGTTCAACGGCACCGTACCGCCCAAGCTCCTCATCGGCCGCTACGGCGAACCGATCCTGTTCCGTCACCACAACGGCCTGCCGGCCGACGTCGCCGCGAACGGCGGCTTCGGCCGTCACACGATCTCGACGCACGAGCACAACGGCCATCACGGCGCCGAGAACGACGGCTTCACCGGCGCCTTCTTCTTCCCCAACCAGTTCTACGACTATCACTATCCGATCGTGCTCGCCGGCTGGAGCTCGATGAACGTCAACGCGACCGACATCATGGCGTCGAGCCCGGCCGACAACGG
Organism: Acidobacteriota bacterium; assembly: GCA_025463215.1. GTDB lineage: Bacteria > Acidobacteriota > Vicinamibacteria > Vicinamibacterales > CAVVIG01 > CAVQFC01. The sequence continues at coordinate 7,158 of JAOBWF010000095.1, forward strand.
CGGCCTGAACAAGGTCGCGGGCGACTGGCACGAGACGATGAGCACGCACTGGTTCCACGACCACATGTTCAGCTTCACGGCGCAGAACGTCTACAAGGGCAACGCCGGCATGTTCAACCTGTACAGCGGCCTCGATCGCGGGGCGGAGGACATCGACGACGGCGTCAATCTGCGGCTGCCGAGCGGCCGCGCCTCGGTCACCGGCAAGTCGTGGGGCAACCTCGATTACGACGTCAACCTGATGCTCGCCGACAAGGCCTGGGATCAGGACGGCCAGATGTACTTCGACATCTTCGACTTCGACGGCTTCCTCGGCGACCAGATGACGGTCAACCTCGCGCACAAGCCGTACTTCGAGGTCGAACGCCGCAAGTACCGCTTCCGCATCCTGAACGCCAGCGTGTCGCGCTTCTTCAAGGTCGCGCTGAGCGACGGCTCGCCGATGATCCAGATCGCCAACGACGGCAACCTGTTCCCGCATCCGGTGACGCTGACCGAGCTCGACGAACAGGGCATCGCCGAGCGCTACGACATCGTGATCGACTTCTCGCGCTACAAGATCGGCGACAAGGTTCACATGGTGAACCTGTGCGAGCACGAGAACGGCAAGAAGCCGGCGAAGGATCTGCCGCTGTCGAAGGCGCTGTCCGGCGCCTCGCTCGATCCCTGTGTCGGGCGCTTCCTCGAGTTCCGCATCATCCGCGATCCGGCGCAGCCCGACATCAGCCAGGTGCCCGACACGATGATCCCGAATCCGGATCTGTCGCGGATCCCGATCGCGCGGGAACGGACGTTCGAGTTCGGTACCGGCGGCACCCAGACCAGCACCAACCCGGTGGCGGCATTCTCCGGTCAGTGGGGCATCAAGACCGACAACGATGGCCCGATGCTGAACGCCGACTACGCGCGCATCTCGGCGGCGCCGAAGCCGGGCACGCGCGAAATCTGGACGCTGAAAAACGCCGGCGGCGGCTGGGATCATCCCATCCACATCCACTTCGAGGAGGGCCAAGTCCTGGCGCGCAACGGCAAATTGAGCAACGTGCCGTCGTGGGAGCGCGGCCGAAAAGACGTCTACCGCCTCCGCCCGTCCGGCACCATCACGATCACCATGCAGTTCCGCGATTTCGGCGGCACCTTCATGGAGCACTGCCATAACACGGTCCACGAGGACAACGCGATGCTGGTGCGGTGGGACATCAACGGCAATCCGCAGCCGCTGCCGACGCCGATTCCGACGCCGCAGGGGGTGACGCTGATCGATCCGGACGACATCCTGCCGACCGCGCGTTAGCGCACGTTCGACGGCCTCGTCGCGCAGCCCCTTTCGGGGCTGCCTCCTCGCAGGGCGAACCCCCTGCGCGGCGCAACTCTGCAGCCGCTCTCAGCGGCGGGGACAACGTGACGGGAGGAGGGCCGCCACCGCGGCCCTCCGGCCGTCATCACGCGAGGGAGCACGCATGACGCGGACACGGTGGGCAGCAGCGGCGGTAGTGGCGGCGGGTGTCGCGGGGCTCTTCGGCGCGCAGGTGAGGGCGCAGTCGCGCTGGGGCGCCAATTACTTTCCCAACGTCGCGCTGACGACGCAAGACGGCGACCGGGTGCATTTCTACGACTTGATCAAGGGCAGGATCGTCGCCATCGATCTGATTTACACGACGTGCGAGTACAACTGCCCGCTCGAGACCGCGCGGCTGGCGCAGGTGCAGCGGCTGCTCGGCGACCGGGTCGGGCGCGACATTTTTTTCTACTCGATCACGATCGATCCCGAGCACGACACGCCGGCGGTGCTGAAGGCGTACGCGGAGCAGTATCACGCCGGACCCGGCTGGCTGTTCCTGAACGCGACGCTCGATGACGTCGATCTGCTCAGCAAGAAGCTGGGCTTGTACAGCGAGCCGAACCCGGAGAACAAGGACGGTCACATGCCGACGCTGTTGATCGGCAACGAGGCGACCGGCCAGTGGATGCGGGCGTCGGCGCTCGACAACCCGCAGTTCACGGCGGCGATGATCGGCAACTGGATGAGCAGCTGGAACGGCGCGGCGCCGGGCAAGAGCTACGCCGAGGCGGTGCCGCTGCAGTTGAGCGGCAAGGGGGAGTACCTGTTCTCGACCAAGTGCGTGGCGTGCCACAGCATCGGCGGCGGCGATCGCATCGGCCCCGATCTTGCGGGCGTCACCGCGAAACGGGATCGCCTCTGGCTGACGCGCTACATCGCCGGACCCGATCAGATGCGCGAGGATCCCATCGCCAAGCATCTGTTCGAGCGGTTCAACCGGATCCGCATGCCGAATCTGAATCTCAGCGAGGACGAGGCGGGCGATGTCCTCTCCTTTGTCGACGCACAGACGGCGCGCCATCGCTGATACCCGACCCTTATGACGCGCGGTGCTGCCGGACCGCCGGCGGCACCGCGGCGCTCGCGGCCCTGCGCCCCGCCGCGGTGCGTGCTGACGCGATCCGTCGCACCAACCCCCGTACGGCGATTACGGCCCGCCGCACGGCGCGCTCGTCGATCCACCGTGCCATTTCGTCGCGGACGGTGCGCGGCAGCGTGGGTCCGCCGTGCGGCGCCTCGTCCTTGTCCGGCGTCCAGAACATCGGCATAGGTTTCCGATCCGCGCGCAAACGGTTACGCGCTGAAGGACGTCCCCGCGGCCGTCCCCGAAAACAGTTTCGCCAGCGGCGCGACGTTCTGGCGCGCGGCAAATGTCCGCTCGACGGTGGTCCGCGCGTTCGACGCCATGTTCTCGCGCAGCCGGGCGCTGGCGAAGAACGTCTCCAGCGCGCCGGCGAGCCCGAGCGGATCGCGCGGGCTGAGCACCCGGCCGTTCGAGCCGTCGTCGATCAGCTCGCGGATCGACGGTCCGTCGCTCGACAGCACCGGCAGCCCCGCGGCCATCGCATCGAGCACGAGGTTCGAGAACACATCGCGATCGGCGTGGCTCGGCGTCCAGGGCAGGACCATGACGGTGTGGGTCTGGATCAACGCCGCGAGCTCGCGCCGGGTCGCGCTCGGGACGATCGCCACCTGCGCGGCGAGGCCATGGCGATCGATGCGCGCGCGCAGCGGCGCCTCGAACTCGCCTTCACCGAGAATCGTCGCGCGCACGGTCAGGCCACGGCTGCGCAGGATCCGCATCCCCTCGACCAGGTCGACGAAGCCGCTCTGTTCGACGATCGGTCCGACCGTGAGGATCGCGTTGCGAATGTGCCCGCGCGGCGAAAACGCATAGTCCTGCGGGTCGATACTCATGGGGATCCGGTGCAGCTTGTCGGCGGCGCCGCGCCCGCAGATCCCGAGCAGACGGCTGAGGTCGAACTCGGTCAGCGCGATCGCGAACTGCGCTTCGAGCACCTTCTCGCGCAGCGACGCCGCGCTGCCCTCGTGCAGGTCGCCGGCGTGCACCGTGAAGCTGTAGCCGCGGCCGGTCAGCCGGCCGGCCTCGCGCGCGACGTCGGTCGCCGCCCCCGCGCCGTGCGCATGCAGATGCCGGATGCGGCGAGCGGTGACGTGGCGGGCCAGCCAGTGCGCGGCCCGCGACGTCATGCCGCTGCCGGTCGGATCCGGCGCCAGGTAATCCGGCACGAACATCGTCTGCTCGGACCCTGCGGCGACCGCTTCCGTATCAGCCAGAAAGTAACCGACCGGGGTTTGCAACCGCGCGAGCGCGACCGCGACGTCGTCGTGGCGCCCGTCGGGCATCCCGAGCGAGAACACATGCACGTCGACGCCGCGGGCCTGGAGCGCGACGATTTCGTGCAACACGAAGCCGTGGGTTCCGCGCGGGAACCGGTCGATGACATAGGCAACCACGGCGGCGCCTGGTTCGTGCGCAACCGCCGGCCGGGGCGACGCTTCGGCGACCGCCCGCCGCCTGACGCGTGTTACGGTACGGGCCGTGCGAGACATCGCCGGCGCGACGGGCTTGACGCGTCGCGAGCGCGGATCTTCTTGCTGCATTTTCATGGAGCGTAAGCCCTCATACCAATAGGGTCCGGACGGCGCGAGTAGATATAGGCCACCTTCAAGATAAAGGCCGGTCTGACATGGGGTACCTGTCGCGGCGGCTGGCGCACGGTTTGCTCGTGCTCACCGGCATCTCGATCCTGTCGTTCATCTTCACCGGACTCGCCCCAGGGGACTTCCTGGGCGACGTCAAATTGGATCCGCGCGTGTCACGCGAGACGGTCGTCGCGCTGCGCGCGCGGTACGGCCTCGACGACCCACTGCCGCGGCGATACCTGCACTGGCTGCGGTCGGTCGCGCGCGGCGAGCTCGGGATTTCGCTCGCGTACGATCGGCCGGTCGCCTCGCTGCTCCGGCCTCGCCTGAGAAACACGCTGATGCTGACCGTGCCGGCAACGACGCTGGCGTGGCTGATTGCCGTTCCCCTGGGCGCGTGGAGCGCCAGCCGGCCTGGGCGTTGGGGCGATCGCGTGTGCGCAGCCACGACGACCGTGCTGCTCGGCGTCCCGGAGTTGCTGCTGGCCATGGCCCTGTTGCTGCTCGCGGCGCGAACCGGCCTCTTCCCCACTGGCGGCAAGGTGTCCGACGGCTTCGGCGAGATGGCGGCGTGGCGCCAGACGCGCGACCTGGCGGCGCACCTGTTCCTGCCGCTGGTGGCGCTGGTGTTGATCAACCTGCCGATCCTCATCCGGCACGTGCGCGCCAGCCTGCTCGACGTCCTGTCGGCGCCGTTCATTCTCGCGGCCCGCGCCCGCGGGGTGCCGCCCCGCCGCATCCTGTTTCGTGACGCGCTCAAGGCGGCGGCCAATCCGCTCATTTCGCTGCTCGGACTCTCGATCGCCGGGCTGCTCAGCACGTCACTGGTCGTCGAAACGCTCATGGGATGGCCCGGCCTCGGACCGCTCCTGCTCGACGCGATTGCCGCGCGCGATCTCCACGTCGTGATTGGCGCGGTCCTGTGCTCGACGCTCCTGCTGCTGGCCGGAAACCTGATCGCGGACGGGCTCCTCTATCTCGCGGATCCACGGGTCCGTCCGAAGGATGTATGAGCCCGGCCCGCCGACCGGTCGTCGTCCCGCTCGTTCTCCTGACCGCCGTGTACGCGGCCGTGGTGCTCGCCGGTCCGATCGCGCCCTACGCGCCGGCGACGCAGCACCGCGACCTGCCGTTCGCGCCGCCGACGCGCGTCCACTTCGCCCCGACCGCCGGTGACGTGCCGTTTGGCCCGTTCGTCTACCGCGTGGCCGCCCGGGCGGACCGGCCGGACCAGTACGACGACGATCGAAGCCGCCGCTATCCGGTCCGCTTTCTGAGCCACGGTCCGCCGTACGTCGTCGCGGGACTGATCGCGGCGGATCGCCACCTGTTCGGCGTCGACGCGCCGGCGACACTCTTCCTGTTCGGCAGCGATCAGTTCGGGCGCGACGTCTTCTCGCGCGTGCTGTTTGGCGGCCAAATCTCGCTCGTTGCCGGCGTCCTTGGCGCCGGCCTGGCACTGACGCTCGCGCTCACCCTCGGCGCGCTCGCCGGCTTCTACGGCGGCTGGACCGACGAAGCGATCATGCGGACGGCGGAGCTCGTGCTCGCGCTGCCCTGGCTGTACCTGCTGCTCGCGATCCGATCCGTCCTGCCGCTGCACCTGGATCCGGTGCAAGCCTTTCTCCTGATCGTGACCGTCCTCGGCATCGTCGGCTGGGCGCGGCCGGCGCGACTGATTCGCGGGGTCGTGCAAAGCATCCGGCAGCGGGACCACGTGCTCGCCGCGAGAGCCTCGGGTGCCACCGACCTCTATCTGTTGCGGCGCCACGTAGTGCCGGCGACGGCGGGGCTGGTCGTCACGCAGCTCGCGGTCTTGATCCCGCAGTACATCCTCGCGGAAATCACCCTGTCATTTTTCGGGCTCGGGGTCGGGGAACCGGCGCCGAGCTGGGGCGCGCTGCTCGCGGCGGCGCAGCGCTTCGACGTGTTGTCGTCCTATTGGTGGATGTTCTTGCCCGGAATCGCGCTCGTTCCGGTCTTTCTGCTGTACTACGCCTTGGCGAACGCGCTCCAGCGGCGCCAGGTCGCGGTGACGTCATGACATGCCCGCGGACCGGCCGGATACGGCGCACGGCGGCCGGCCTGCTGACCGCGGTGCTGGTGTCCATCGCCCAGCCGAGCGGGGCGACTGCGGCGCCGCCGGTCGAGGATCTGCTGATCTCGCGCGCGCCGGTCGGGCGCTACGGCGGACAGCTCGTCGTCAATCAGCGGGCGGAGCCGCGGACGTTGAACCCGGTCATCGCGCTCGACGCGGTGTCGCGGGACGTCCTCAAGTGCACGATCGCCGCGCTGATTCACATCAATCGCGAGACGCAGCGCACCGAACCGGCGCTCGCCCGCGAGTGGAGCGCCTCGCCCGACGGCCGCCGCTACACTCTGACGCTGCGCCGCGGGATCCGCTTTTCCGACGGCCATGCGTTCGACGCCGACGATGTGCTGTTTTCATTCGGCGTGTACCTGGATCCCGGAATCCGCTCGCCGCAGCGGGATCTGCTGATCGTCGGTGGCGAGCCGCTGCGCGTCCGCAAGATCGATCAGTACATCGTCCAGGTCGATCTCGCCGCGCCGTACGCGGGCGCCGAACGCTTGTTCGACGGCGTCGCGATCCTGCCGCGCCACTTGCTCGAACCGGCATTCAAGGCGGGGCGGCTGACGGCCGCGTGGGGGATCGCGGCCGCTCCATCCGCGATGGCCGGCCTCGGGCCGTTCCGTTTCAAGGAATTCGTGCCGGGCGAGCGGATCGTGCTCGAACGCAATCCGTACTACTGGAAGGCGGATCGCTCCGGCCAGCGCCTGCCGTATCTCGATCGCGTCGCGTTCACCGTGGTCGCGAGCGACGATGCGCAGGCGATCCGGTTTCAGGCCGGCGAATCGGACGTCGCGTCGCGGTTGAGTGCCGAACATTTCGGTGTGCTGCAGCGCGCCGAGCCGAATGCCGCCTACACGCTCGCCGATCTCGGCGCCGGCCTCGACTACAGTTTTCTGTTTTTCAATTTGAACGACCTCGGCCCGCACCTGGCCGACACGAGCCGCAAGCAGCGCTGGTTCGGCAACACGACGTTCCGGCGCGCGGTATCGCTCGCGATCGATCGCGACGCGATCGTGCGGCTCGTCTACCGGGGCCGCGCCACGCCGCTGTGGGGCCACGTGCCGCCGGGCAACGCCTTGTGGGTCAACCGCGCAATCCCGCGGCCGCCCCGTTCCGTCGACGAGGCGCGCCGCCTGCTGCGCGGCGCCGGTTTTTCCTGGACCACGCAAGGCGCGCTGGTCGATAGCCGCGGCGCCGCGGTGGAATTCACCATCCTGACCAACGCCGGCAACCACGAGCGCATCGGCATGGCGACGATCATCCAGGACGATCTGCAGCAGCTCGGGATGCGGGTCCAGATCGTGACCCTCGAGCTCCGCACACTCGTCGAGCGGGTGCTGACGCAGCACGACTACGAGGCCTGCGTGCTCGGGCTCGGCAACGGCGACGCCAGCCCCAATGCCGAAATGAACGTCTGGCTGTCGAGCGGCGGATCGCACTTGTGGCACCCGGAGCAGCGCCAGCCCGCGACGGCATGGGAAGCCGAGATCGACGTGCTGATGCGGCGTCAGCTCACGACCCTCGACCACGGCGCGCGCAAGCGCTTGTACGACCGCGTCCAGGCGCTGGTGGCGCAGAACCTGCCGCTGATCTTCCTGGCGAGTCCGAACATCCTGGTCGGCGCCCGCAAGGGTCTGGGCAACTTCCGGCCCGCGGTGCTCGACCACCACACGCTGTGGAACATCGACGAGTTGTTCTGGCGTCAAGAGCGCACACGTGGCGCGCCGTGACCACGCGCGGCGCGGCCGATGGCCGGCACGCGGGCTGGAGCGACGAACGCCTGGTCCGGGCATGCCTGAACGGCGACGACGACGCATGGGCCGCGCTGATTGATCGGTATCGGCGCTTGATCTACTCGATTCCGGTCCGCTACGGCGCGAGCCCGGAAGACGCCGCCGACATCTTTCAGCTCGTCTGCCTGGAGCTGTTCGCGCATCTGCGTGAGCTGCGCGCCGCCGGCGCGCTGCGCGGGTGGATCGCCACCGTCGCGACGCACCAGTCGTTTCACTGGAAGCAGAAGCATCGCCGGCGCACCGATCGCGAACTGACGAACATCGACGTCGACGACCTGCAGATCGAACCGGCCGCGGCCGCCGACGTCGTCGACGCGGCGGTGCACGAGCAGATGCTGAAGGAGGCGGCCGCCCGCCTCTCGCCGCGGTGCCAGGAGATGATCCAGCTGCTGTTCTATACCGACCCGCCGCTGCCGTATAAGGAAGTCGCCAGGCGTCTTGGTCTCGCGGTCGGATCGATCGGGTTCATCCGGGGCCGCTGCCTGCAGCATCTCGCCAAGACGCTCAAGGGGATGGGATTTTGATCCTGATCGATCGGCTGGCGTCGCTGTCGTCGCGCCGCGCGATGGTCGCGTTCCTGACCCGGGAGCGCGAGCTCTGGGATCCGGCCGTGGTCGAGCAGCTGTACGAACAGGTGGTCCGCCGATCGCGCATCGACGTCCGGCAGGCGAAGCGGCTCGCCGACGGCGCCGCGTGGCTGGCGGCCCGGCTCGGCGACGATCGATCGCGCGCCCAAAGTCTGAGGGCAAGCGGTCACGTCCTGCTGATCGGGCGTCGCTACGCCGAGGCGCTCGATCGCTACCGCGCCGCATTGCGGCTGTTCCGCGCCGCCGGCGAAGACATCGCGGTCGGCCGCACGCTGAGCGGCGGCGCGCTGCAAAGCCTGATTCTGCTCGGCCGCTACGAGGAGGCGGCGAAGTCGGCGCGCGATGCACGCCGCATCTTCGCGCGGCACGGCGACACGCTGCGGCTGGCGCGTCTGGACAGCAACGTCGGCAACATTTTCTTCCGCCAGAACCGCTTCGCCGAAGCGCTCGCGCTCTACGAACGCGCGCACCAGGAACTGGTGCGGGTCGGCGAACCCGAGGACGTCGCCGCCGTCCTCATCAACACCGCGGTCTGCTGCACCTTTCTCAACGAGTTCGAGAAGGCGCTGGCGCGCTACCGCGAAGCGCGCGCCTACTGTGAAGCGCACGACATGCGGCTGCTGGTGGCCCAGGCCGACTACAACATCGCCTATCTGCATTACCTGCGGGGGGAGTATGCCCGCGCGCTGGTGCTGTATCGGGCCGCCGAACAGCAGTCGGATCAGGCGGGCGACGCCTACCACCGCGCGCTCTGCGATCTCGATCGCTCCGAGCTGTACCTGGAACTGAACCTCGACGAGGAAGCCGGGGATCTCGCCGCGCGTGCCGTCGCGGGATTCGAGAAGCTCGGCCTCGTCTACGAGCAGGCGATGGCGGTCACCAACCTCGCGGCGGTGGCGAGTCGTGAGGGTCAGGCCGCCCGCGCGCTCGAACTGCTCGACCGCGCCCGCGCGCTGTTCTCGCGAGAAAAGAACCACGCGTGGCTCGCGCTCGTCGCGTTCTACCAGGCGCTCGTGCTCTATCGCGCCGCGCGCTACCGCCACGCGCGGCGCCAGTGCCTGCGCGCGCTGACCCAGTTCGCGCAGGCCTCGCTGCCCGGCAAGGCGGCGCTCGGCGAACTGCTGCTCGCCCGCCTCGAGCTCGCGGCCGGGCATCCGGACGCGGCTGATCGCGCGTGCGAGTCGGCGATGGTGAAGGCCGAGGCCGCGCAGTCGCCGCTGCTGACGTTCCAGGCCTTGTCGGTGCTCGGCTCGATCCGCGAAGCGCAGGGCGATCCGCACGCCGCGTTCGCGGCCTACGACCGGTCGCGTGCCGGTCTCGAGCAGCTGCGGAGCCATCTCGGGACCGAGCATCTGCGCCTCGCGTTCCTGAAGGACAAGCTGACGGTCTACGAGAGCCTGGTCGCGATCGGCCTCGCTCACGGATCGGAGGACACGCGCCAGGCGGTGGCCTTCCGCTGCATCGAGCAGGCGAAGTCGCGCAGCCTCGCCGACCTGATCGCGTTCCGCGCCAGCACGCTGCCGCCGCGCGTCGAGAGTGCGCGGAGCGACGAGGTCCACCGCCTGCGCGAGCGGCTGAACTGGCATGCGCGGCAGATCGCGCGCGAAGAGGTGCTGCCCGCGACGGCGCCGCGGCGGATCCGCCTGCTGCGCCGGAGCGCCCGCACGCTCGAACATCGCCTGATCAAGGCGGTGCACGCAGTCGGCGCCGACGATCAGGAGTTTGCCGCGCTGCAGAGCGGCGCGGCGTCGACGCTGGACGAGATCCGCGGCGTGCTGACGCCGGCGACCGTCCTGCTCGAATACTACGAGGCGCGCGGCCAGATTTTCGCCTGCGTCGTCGATCGCGAGCGCCTGCTCGTCGTCCCGGTCGCGGCGACGGCCGCGGTGCGCGAGTGCCTGCGGCTGCTGCAGTTCCAGCTCTCGCGCTGTGCGCTGGGGGCGCGCTATCCGGGCGCGGCGCGCGACGATGTATCCGGCGCCACCGAGGCGCATCTGGCGGAGCTGTATACCCTGCTGGTGGCGCCGGTTCGCGACCGGCTGCGGGCGAATCACCTCGTCATCGTGCCGCACGGCCTGCTGCACAACATCCCGTTCCACGCGCTGTTCGACGGCGTCCGCGTGATGGGGGAGGCCTTCACGATTTCCTATGCGCCGAGCGCGAGCGTGTATCGCCTCTGCTGCGCGCCGCGGCCAGCCGCCGCCGGGGACGCGCTGATCATGGGGGTGCCCGATGCCCGCGCGCCGTACATCGAGGAGGAGATCGAGGCGGTCGCGAGGACGTTTCCGCGGGCGCGCGTGTTCGTCGGCGAAGAGGCGACGGCGGATCGCCTGGCGACGCTGGGGCCGACGAGCCCGTTCGTTCACCTGTCGACGCATGGGTCATTCCGCCGCGACAACCCGATGTTCTCGTCGATCCGGCTCGGCAGCGGGCCGTTGAACGTGATCGATCTTTATCAGCTGCGGCTCGCCGCCGAGCTCGTGACGCTGAGCGGATGCAGTACCGGCTTGAACGGCATCGCCGCCGGCGACGAGATCTTGGGCCTGGTTCGGGGCCTGCTCTACGCCGGCGCGCAGGCGGTGATGGTCACGCTGTGGGACGCGTCGGACCGGAGCACCGCCGTGTTCATGGCCGCCTTTTATCGCCACCTCAAGTCGCACACGAACAAGGCGCGTGCGGCGCAACTGGCGATGCAGGACGTCCGGGCCCAGTACCCGCACCCGTTCTATTGGGCGCCATTTGTCCTGGTCGGACAGGTCGGTCAGCCCTGATTCAACGCGCCGTATATTTTTTGGCCCGGTCCGGACCCTTAAGGAGTGTGCGGGGCATGAGTCATTTCGACATCACGGACTGGACCGACTTCGGCCGCGGCTGCGCGGCCGAAGTCGATCGTGCCGCGATGCAGGCCCATCTCGGCACCGGATGCCGCCGCTGCCGCGCCCTGGTGGACATGGTCCGCCGCATCGTCGCGACCGCCCGGCCCGGCGCCCTGCAGGAGCCCCCGCCCGACATCGTCCGCTGCGCCAAGGCGCTGAGCGCCCTGCAGCGGCCGCGGTCGACGACCGGCTGGCGCGTCGGCCGGCTGATTTTCGACAGCTTCCGGGAACCGCTCCCGGCCGGCGTCCGCGCCGAAGATCGCGGCTCGCGCCATGCCGTGTTCGAAGCGGGAGACTTTCTCATCGATCTACGCCTCGAGCAGGAGCCGGGCGTCGTGACGCTGGTCGGTCAGCTGACAAACCGCGTCAATCCGGGCACCGTACTCACCGCGGCGCCGGTGCTGGTGATGGCCCGCCATGACGTCGTGGCTCACGCTGTTTACAACCGGTTCGGCGAATTCCAGATGGATTACCCGCCGGCCCGCGACCTTCGCTTGTGCCTCGCCCCCCCAGACCAACGGATTGAAGTGTCGTTGAACATGTTCGCCGGATCAGCACCTGGAAAAAAACGGGTTCGTGGATCGCGCATGAAAAAGCCGTGAAACACGCTCGGTATGTGCTGGCGCCGCGACGCGATTCGACTACGCTGACTTTCACAGCCGGTCTGTGTACCGACGGTGCGGTGTGTCGCTCCGCGACGTCGGATCAGAGGGGATGATGAGGACATCGATCGTTCGGATAGTGTGTGCGCTCTTTCTGCTCGCGACGGTGCTGAAAGCCGACGATGGCAGCGGCCAGCGCGGCCGGCGCAAGTACGACGACGACCCGCCCCAGGCCGAATTCATCCTGTGCGTCCGCGACAACCGGATCGCGGCGATCGCCAGCCGCCATGGCCTGACCCTCGTGCGGCCGCTCGACGCCCACGGCCGCGGCATCTTTCTCGTGCGCGGGGGGGTGCCGCGCCAGCATCGCGACGCGGTCCGCGGCGATGCGCTCGATGCCTTCGCTCACCAGCTGCTCGACGAGGTCCGTGCCGACCCCGATGTCGTGCACTTCGACATCAACGGGTCGTCGGTGGTCACCGAAATCGGCGCCACTCCACAGCTGAGTGCGTCGACCGTCGAGATTCTGGATTCGATGTCGCGCACCGCCAGCGACTACTTCGGCGCCGCGGTGTGGACCGGGTACGTCAGCCAGCCGGCGCTCGGCATCATTCAACTGGCGCAGGCGCAGCGGCTCGCCGACGGCAGAGGGATCATCGTCGCGGTCATCGACACCGGCGTCGACCCGCATCATCCCGCGCTTGCCGGATCGCTCGTGGCGGGATACGACTTCACACGCGATCTCGCGGGCGCCGGCTCCGAGTGGACCGATCTCGACGCGTCGACCGTCGAGATTCTCGACGCGGCCACGCCGTTCGTCGCCGATCCCGGCGTGCCGGTACCGGTCAATGCGTCGACGATCGCGCTCGTCGATCCGGCCGCCGCCTCGCACGTCGATCTCAGCCTCCTGCCGCACGCCTTCGGCCACGGCACGATGGTCGCGGGGCTCGTCCACGTCGTCGCGCCCGCGGCGAAGATCATGCCGCTGAAGGTGTTCGACGCCGCCGGCACGTCCAACATCTTCGACATCGAGCGCGCGATTTACTACGCCGTCGATCACGGCGCGAAGGTGATCAACATGAGCTTCAGCTCGGCGGACTCGACCGCCGAAGTGACGCACGCGATCGACTACGCCGGCGCGCACGGCGTCATCTGTCTGGCGTCAGCCGGCAACTCCGGCAGAAGCGACGTCGTGTTTCCCGCCGGGTACCGCAACGTGATGGCGATCGGATCGACGACGCTCACCGACGAGCGCAGCGCCTTCACCAACTACGGCGACCATCTCGTCCAGTTCGCGGCGCCTGGCGAAACGCTCGTCACGCTCTATCCGGGCGGAGGCTACGCCGCCGTGTCCGGGACCTCCTTCAGCACCGCGATGATGTCGGGCGCCGCCGCATTGCTGTCTCAGCTCGTGCCCGCGCTCGACCAGCGCCTCGCCGGCCGCTACTTCGACGACGGTGCGACGCGGCACTCGGCGTGGGAGCTGGGTAACGGCCGGGTGAATCTCTTCGACACGCTGCGGGCCCACACGCCTGCCGACGCGTCCGCCCCCGTCGACACTCCGCCGCCGACCGCGACGCCGATCGACCCGCCAACAGTGGACGCGCGGGCCGTCGACCCGCCGACGGTCCCGCTAGCTGATGTTCCGCCAGCCGACGGTACGCCGGCCGATACGCTGCCCGCGAGCACGCCGCCGCCACCCGTACCACCGGCGGTCGTTCCGGCGCCGGTCGTACTGCCGACGGTCGTGCCGCCGCCAGCGGTGCCGCCGTTGCTTCTGGCACCGATCGATGTTCTGCCACCGGTCGCGCCGGTCCCCGACGTGCCGCCGCCCAGCGCGTCCGTGCCGGAGGTGCCGCCGCCGACCGTGACGCCGACCGATGTGCCGCCGGCGGCCGTGACACCGCCGGATTCACGGCCGCCTGATCCGCCGGCCGACATCACGGCGCCAACCGTCGCCGTGCTCACGCCTCTCGACGACGGCGCGAGCATCACCGGCGTGATCACAATCGAGGCGACCGCCGCCGATGACGTCGCCGTCGTGGCCGTGCGATTTGCGATTGATGGCGCGGAGCTCGGCGACGAGATCGCCTCGGCGCCGTATCAGCTGGACTGGGACAGCACCGGCATGCGCGACGGCACCCACGTGCTGACCGCCGTCGCTCGCGACGCCGCCGGCAATCAATCGACCGCGATCGTCACCGTCGTCGTCGCGAACACGCCCTGAGGCGACGGCGCGGATCAGCCGTTCGCGGTGCGTTCGGCGAACGTGATCACATAGCCGTCGGGATCTTCGATCGCGAACTCCCGCATGCCGTAGAACTTGGTTTCGATCGGCATCACGATCGTCACCGCGCCGTTGAGGTGATCGTGCAAGGCATCGATCCCTTCCACTTCGATGAACAGCGTCCCGGTGCAGCCGAGCGGCTTGCCGGCGAACGCCGGATATTCGTGGACGGCGCCAACGGCGTCGTTGAGGAAGATCTCGACAGGACCGCGAACCACCGAGGCAAAAACGAACGGCGATGCGTCGGGCACCGTCATCCCGCGCGCGAAGCCGAGCGTGCCGACGTAAAACGCGAGACTGCGTTCGACGCTGGCGACGAGGAGGTTGGGCGTGAGTTTGGTGAACTGAGGCATGGGCACACCTTTCGCGTGTGCTCGCTGATGCCTACATCCGCGGCCTCGGCGAGAACGAGAGGCGGGTACGGGAAGCGTTCAGCTGCCTCCCTGCTAGGTACGGTTCGGAGGATACCACGGGGTAAAATGGCGGGCATGCGTATTCTGCCCGCCCTCGTATTCGTATTGGCCGCGGCCGCGGCGTCGGCGCAAACCGCCCCGCCCGCGACCGTCGCCGCGCCGCCCGACGTCGCCGCGCCCCCCGCGAACGCCACCAAGACGGCGTCCGGGCTGGCGACCCGCGTCCTCTCGCCGGGCAAAGGCACCGACCATCCCGCGAAAGAAGACGTCGTCACCATCCAGTACACCGGCTGGAAAGCGGACGGGACGATGTTCGACAGCTCGGTGACGCGCGGCAAGCCGTCGAGTTTTCCGGTCAACCGGGTCATCGCCGGCTTCAGCGAAGGGCTGCAGCTGATGGTGCCGGGCGAGAAGCGGCGGCTGTGGATTCCCGAATCGCTCGCCTACAAGGGCGCGCGCGAGCCGAAGGGCATGCTGGTGTTCGACATCGAGCTGCTCGACATCCCGACGCGCGCTCCGGCCGATGTCAAGGCGCCGCCGGCGGACGCGAAGAAAACGGCCAGCGGCCTGGCGTACAAGGTCCTGCAGCAGGGGGTCGGCGGACGCCATCCCCGCCCGAGCGGCGAAGTGACGGTGAACTACACCGGCTGGACGACTGACGGGAAGATGTTCGACAGCTCGGTGGTGCGGGGACAGCCGGCGACGTTTGCGGTCGACGGCGTCATCCCCGGGTGGACCGAAGGGCTGCAGCTGATGTTCGAGGGCGAGAAGACGCGCTTCTGGATTCCCGAAAAGCTCGCCTACAAAGGCCAGAGCGCGCCGTATGGCATGCTCGTATTCGACGTCGAGCTGATCAAGGTCGGCCAGTAGCCTTCTGCGCCGTCGCGTCCGAGATGCGGCGTGTCGCGCGCTGGAACCGATCGGCGAGCGTGCGCCGCACCGGATCGGGCACCGGCCCGATCCGCGCCAGCGTCACCTGTGCCTGCCGGACCTCGTCGCTCGCGGCGCGGAACCGGCTGTCGTCGTCGGTCTTGCCGCCGAT
>JAOBWF010000097.1 GCA_025463215.1 Acidobacteriota bacterium
CGGCCGAGGCGCAGCACCACGGCCCGTTCCCACTGCTGCGCCACGCGCGGCGCCTGCATCAGGATCGCGCCGATCGCGCCCAGCACGACGATCGGGATGGCACTGCCGGTCGCGAGCGTCAGCAGGCCCCCCACCGCGAGCGCCCCGAGCAGGATCAGGATGGCGACGATGTTGGCGCGCGGCGGGTCGGCGTTGTACTGAGTGCTGCGCCGCGAGGTGATCAGGGCCACGGTCATGCTCCTTTCTGGCGATGCGCCCGTAACTCGGCGGCGACATCGTCGATGGTGAACCCGGCAGCAGCGGCGTCGCCAATCACGCGCGTGACGAACGCGCGCAGCTGACGCCGGTGCTGGTCCGGTGGTTGCGCCTGTTGCGGGGTCGCGGTGACGAACGAGCCGATGCCGCGCCGCGTTTCAATCACCCCGGCGCGCTCGAGCTCGGCATAAACGCGCGCGACGGTGTTGGCATTTATCTGGAGATCCACGGCGAGCTGGCGGACGGTCGGCAGCTGATCGCCCGCGTGCAGCCGGGCGGTCGCGATCGCCGCTCGCAGCCCACGCTCGAGCTGCGCGTAGATCGGGGTGCGGTCGCGCGGATCGATCGAAACCAGGGGCCCGGCCGCCATGTGATGGATTGTACTAGTTCATTAGAACAAATCAAGCCGGTTCTATACTGCGCCGATGAAGAACGTCTATTCTCGCTGTCGAAGGACGGCCAGACGATTGCCTCGCTGCGCGCCGATGCGAACACGATGGCGGAGGTCTACGTCGGCACCAGGAAGCTGACCGATCTCAGCGCGCAGACCGCCGGCTGGGTCACCGCGTCGCGCGAGGTCGTCTCGTGGAAAAGCCAGGACGGCGCTGCGATCGAGGGCGTGCTCCACAAGCCGGCCGACTTCGATCCGGCCAAGAAATATCCGCTGCTCGTCGTCATTCACGGCGGGCCGACCGGTGTCTCGCGCGCCATCCCGTTCACCAGCACGATCTATCCGATTGACGTCTGGGTGCCGCGCGGCGTGCTCGTGCTGGAGCCGAATTACCGCGGCAGCGCGGGCTACGGCGAAACGTTCCGGGCGCTCAACGTGCGCAACCTCGGGGTCGGCGACGCCTGGGACGTGCTGTCAGGCATCGACGCGCTGATCGCGAAGGGGATGGTCGACGCCTCGCGGGTCGGGACGATGGGCTGGAGCCAGGGCGGCTACATCTCGGCGTTTCTCGCGACCCACGACGCCGCCCGCTTCAAGACGATCTCGGTCGGCGCCGGCATCTCCGACTGGATGACCTATTACGTCAACACCGACATCACGCCGTTCACGCGCCAGTACCTCCGGTCGACCCCATGGGACGATCCCGAGATCTACGCCAAGACCTCGCCGATCACCTACATCAAGCAGGCGAAGACGCCGACGCTGATCCAGCACGGCGCCGCGGATCAACGCGTGCCGCTGCCGAACGCGTACGAGCTGTATCACGGCCTGCAGGACAACCATGTCCCGACAAAGCTGATCGTGTATCAGGGTTTCGGCGGCGTCGGCCACGGCCCGACGAAGCCCAAGAGCCATCGCGCGACGATGGACCACAACATCGACTGGTTCGATCAGTATTTCTTCCAGACCGGCGCGAAGCCAACCAGCGATCAGAACAGGTAGCGACCAGCGTGTCCTCATAGCGGCTAGACGAAAACGATCGCGGCGCCGCCCCCCGTCGCCGAGGCAGTTGCTCGCCGAGTGCGTCAGGGCGCGCGATCGCGCGGCGCTTCGGCCGGCACCGCGCCGACGGGCACCGCCCACATGACGCGGCGACAATCATCGCCGCGGGAGGATGCTGCCATGTCTGTATACTCTCGCACGTCTATGACCACTGTCGCCGCGGCGAGGACGCCGCTCACGCCGAATCAGATCCGCGGGTTCATCGCTGCGTGGGGCGGCTGGGCGCTCGACGGCATGGATTCGTTCATCTACTCGCTGGTGCTGGTTCCGGCGCTGACCGAGCTGCTGCCGCGCAGCGGCATCGCCCCGACCGCGGGCAACATCGGTTTCTACGGCAGCCTGCTGTTCGCGCTGTTCCTGATCGGCTGGGGCCTGTCGATGATGTGGGGCCCGATCGCGGATCGCTTCGGCCGCGTGCGCACGCTGACGCTCACGATCCTGTGCTACTCGGTGTTCACGCTGCTGTGCGGCGTCGCCACCAATTTGTGGGAACTGGCGGCGTTCCGCGTCCTCGCCGGCATCGGCATCGGCGGCGAGTGGTTCATCGGCGCGACGTTCGTCGCCGAGGAGTGGCCGGAAGATCGCCGCAAGACCGGCGCCGGCTACATGCACACCGGCTACTACTTCGGGTTCTTCCTCGCGGCGCTCGCCAACTACTACGTCGGCGCCCGCTATGGCTGGCGCTGGATGTTCGTGGTCGGCGGCACGCCGGCGCTGCTGGTCACCTTCATCCGCTACGGTGTGCGCGAGTCGGCGACGTGGCGTGAACGGATCGCCGAAACGAAACGTCCGGCGATGTCGGCGGCGTTCGCGAGGATTTTCTCGCGCGTCTACGCGCGGCGCACCGTGCTCAACTCGCTGTACCTGCTGGTGTCGATCGTCGGCCTGTGGGCGGGATCGGTCTACGTGCCGACCTCGGTGCGCGAGATCGCGCTGCGCGAAGGGCGCACCGCCGCGAACGCGACCGAGCTGGCCTCGTACGGGACGATGCTGCTGTCGGCCGGGACGATCCTCGGCTGCGTCATCCTGCCGCCGCTGGCCGAGTCGCTCGGGCGCCGGCTGACGCTCGGCGTCTACTTCGTGGTGATGTTCTTCTCGATCGCGGTCGGCTTCGGCTACATTTTCTATCTGCCGCACGCGCTCGCGCCGTTCATGGCGGTGCTGTTCTTCCTCGGGCTCGGCGGCGCCAACTTCGCGATGTATACGCTGTGGCTGCCGGAGCAGTACCCGACCGACTGCCGCGCGAGCGCGTTCGCGTTCGCGACCTCGGTCGGCCGCTTCGCCGGTGCGGGAATCACCTTCCTGGTCGGCGCCGGCGTCGCGCACTTTCACACCATCGGCACCCCGGTCGCGCTGACGTCGATCGCCTTTCTCATCGGCCTGCTCCTGCTGCCGCTCGGCGAGGAAACGCGCGGACAGGCACTACCCACCTGATCGCCGAGCGCGGACAGCTGACAGCGCTCACATACGCGGCACGAGGTGGATCGACGTCGCTTTGATGGCGGCCGTGACCTGCGCACCGGCGGAGAGGTTCAGCTCGTCGCAGGACCGCCGCGTAATCAGCGCGTCGAGCGGAAACCCGCAGTCGAGCGTCACGCGCGCGATCGGTCCTTCCGACGCGATCGAGACGACGCGGGCGGCGAGGTGGTTGCGGGTGCTGGCATGGCCGGAGGCGCGAGTTTCGAGCGTGACGTCTTCCGCCCGGACGCAGGCATACACGGCCGTGCCGGCGGCGAGCGGCTCGCGCTCGGCGGCATGGAGCGTGACGCGCCCGACGGCTACGGCGATCACGCCGTCCGACGATCCGGCGACCTGCGCCGGCAGCACCGCCTCGATTCCGAGCGACGCGGCGATCTCGGCGTCAGCAGGCCGGCTGAAGACGTCGCTGACGGATCCGACCTGCCTGATGCGGCCCCCGATCATGACGGCGACCAGGTCCCCCATCGCGAGCGCCTCGGCGCGATCGTGCGTGACCAGGATCGCGGGCGTGCCGGTCGTCTGCAGCAGGGCGCGCAGGTCGCGACGCAGCCGCAGGCGGGTGGGCGCATCGAGCGATGCGAATGGTTCGTCCAGCAACAGCAGCCGGGGCGCAGGCGCGAGCGCGCGCGCCAGCGCCACCCGCTGCGCTTCCCCGCCCGACAGCGAGCGCGGATAGCGATGTCCAAGCGCCTCGACCCCGAGCATCGCCGAAATTCCGGCGCCCCCCAAATCACGGTCTGACCCCGGTCTGACCCGGTCGCTGGGACCAGGGCCGGATGTGACCTTGACTCCGTAGGTGATGTTCTTGCGTACGGTGAGGTGCGGGAATAGTGCCGAGTGTTGAAAGACGAGGCCGATGCGGCGGGATTGCGGCGTCTGCCAGACGCGGCGCGCGGTGTCGCACCAGGTCTCGGCGCCGAAGCGGATCGTGCCCACGTCGGGACGCTCGAGGCCGGCGATGTGCCGGAGGAGGGTCGTCTTGCCGGCCCCCGACGGTCCGAACAGTACGAGCGTTCCACCCGGCCGCAGATCGACGTCCAGCGCCGCGTCGATCGCGAAGCCGCTGCCGACGCGCTGCGTGACGGCGAGATACAGCGCCGATCCCGCCGGACCGCTGCTCAGTGGCGCGGCTTCAGCCATACGGATCGCTGCAGCGAATAGGTGGACGCCAGGATCGCGAACGACACGATCAGGAGCAGGAGCGACGTTCGCGACGCCGCGGCGTAGTCGAGCGACTGCACCGCGTCGTAGATCGAGATCGACACCGTCCGGGTCACCCCCGGCAGATTGCCGCCCACCATCAGCACGACGCCGAACTCACCGAGCGTGTGCGCGAAGCTGAGGACGATCCCGGTGACCAGGCCGCGGACCGACAGCGGGATGACGACACGCCGAAACGTGTCGAGACGCGAGACGCCGAGCGACCACGACGCGTCGAGCAGGCGCCGATCGACCGACGCGAACTCGGCGGCGAACGGCTGCACCGCGAACGGCATCGAGTAGAGGACCGACGCGATCAGCAGGCCCTCGAAGGTGAACGGCAGACCGTGGCCGGCGACGCGGGCGTAGAGCCGGCCGACCGGACTGAGCGGACCGATCGCGATGAGGACATAAAAGCCGAGGACCGTCGGCGGCAGCACCAGCGGCAAGGCGACGATCGCCTCGACCAGGAACTTCCAGCGCCGCGGCGAGAACACGATCCAGTACGCGAGCGGCACGCCGATCGCCAGCAGCACCAGGGTGGTGGCGGCCGCGAGACGGACGCTGAGCCAGATCGCGCTCCAGTCCACCGCTATCGATCCGTCGGCAGGCCGAAGCCGTACTGCTTCAGGATCGCCTGACCGTCCGCGCTCAACAGGTAGCCGCGCAACGCGCGCGCGGCGTCGAGGTCGGCCGCCCATTTGAGAATCGTGCCGCCCTGCTCGAGCCGCGGATAGGTGCTCTCGGGAATGTCGAACACGCGGCCCTTGCCGGTGATGTTCGGCGCCAGCGCCAGCGAGCGCGCGACGATACCGGCGTCGGCGGCGCCGCTTTGCACGAACTGCATCGCCTGCGCGACGTTTTCCCCGAGCACCAGTTTCGGTCGCGCCTTGTCGTAGACGCCGGCCGCCTGCATCGCCGCGACCGCGGCCCGCCCGTACGGGGCATGCTCCGGGTTGGCGATCGCGACATGGCCGACCGACGGCTGGGCGAGCGCCTGCAGGCCGTCGTGCTCGACGTCGACGCGCGAGGACGCGGGCGCCCACACCACCAGCCGGCCGATCGCGTAGGTGAACTCGCTTTGCGGCACGGTCAAACCGCGCGCCGCGAGCTGGTTCGGGTAGGCGACGTCGGCGGACAGAAACATGTCGAACGGCGCCTGGTTGAGCAGCTGCGCGTAGAAGGTGCCGGACGACCCGTACGACACGCTGACATCGACGTCGTGCGCCGCGCCAAACCGCGTGATCAGCTCGCCGAAGGCGGCGTTCATGTCCGCGGCGGCGGCAACGCGAACCCGGCCGCGCCGGCCGGGCGGTTGCGGCCCCGCGC